>MUNB01000029.1 GCA_002154345.1 Streptomyces griseus | reverse complement strand
GCCGAAGACCGGTGCCGCCCCGCCCGCCGGACGCCCCTGGAGCATCCTGCCGCTCAGCGCCCGCAACCCGGACGCCCTGGTGGAACTGGCTGCGGGCATCCGGGGCGAACTCGCGGGCGACAACGGCCCGGCCGTGGCCCTCGACGACCTCGGACACACCCTCGCCCACCGCCGCCAGCATCTCCCCGAGCGGCTCTCCGTCGTCTACTCCACGCGCGCCTCCCTCGACGAGGCCCTCGCCGCCCACGGGCGCGGCGAGCCCCACCCCCGCGTCGTCCACGGCCGCGCCCGGGAATCCGCCGACCGGCGGCTGGTGTGGGTCTTCACCGGCATGGGCCCCCAGTGGTGGGGCATGGGCCGCCAACTCCTCGCGGAGGAACCGGTGTTCCGCGAGGCCGTCGAGGCGTGCGACCGGGCGCTGCGGGAGTTCGCCGACTGGTCGCTGATCGAGGAGCTGACCGCCGACGAGTCCGTCTCCCGGATGAGCGAGACCTGGCTCGCCCAGCCGGCCAACTTCGCCGTACAGGTCGCCCTGGCCGCCCTGTGGCGGTCGCACGGGGTGCGCCCCGACGCCGTGGTCGGCCACAGCACCGGCGAGATCGCCGCCTTCCACGCAGCGGGCGTCTACTCCCTGCGGGACGCGGCCCGGATCGTCGTCCACCGCAGCCGCCTCCAGCAGACCCTGGCCGGCACCGGCGCCATGCTCGCCGTCAGCCTGTCGGAGGACGAGGCGGAACGCCGGGTGCGCCCCTACCGCGACCGGGTCTCCGTCGCCGCCGTCAACAGCCCCACCGCCATCACCCTGGCCGGGGACGAGGCGGCGCTGACCCTGCTGGCGGAGGAGCTGCGGGCCGAGCAGCAGTTCGCGAAGTTCCTCACCGTCGAAGTGCCGTACCACAGCGTCGGCATGGAACGGATCAAGGACGAACTACTGGCGGAACTCGCCCCGTTGGAGCCGCGACCGGCCCGGGTTCCGCTGTATCTCACCGGCGTCGAGGGAACCGCCCGGGGCGAGGAACTGGACGCCGCCTACTGGTGGAAGAACGTCCGCGACCGGGTCCGCTTCCGCTCCGCGGTCGACCGGATCGCCGCCGACGGCCACCAGCTGTTCCTGGAGATCGGCCCGCACCCGGTCCTCGGCCACGCGATCCGCGAATGCCTGGAAGCGGGCGGCACGACCGGGCTCACCCTGCCCTCGATCCGCCGCCGGGAGAACGAGAGCGAGCGCTTCGCCGCCTCCCTCGGCTCGCTCCACACCCTGGGCGTCACCGTCGACTGGGACGTACTCCAGCCGACCGGCCGGCCGGTCACCCTGCCCCGCCACCCCTTCCGGCGCGACCGCCACTGGACCGAACCCCGCCCGGTGGCCCAGGTCCGCCTGGGCCACCGCGACCACCCCCTCCTCGGCCGCCGCACCGACCGTACGGAACCCACCTGGCAGGCCCGCCTGGACACCGAGGACCTGCCCTACCTCGCCGACCACCGCATCCAGGACACCGTGGTCTTCCCCGCCGCCGGCTACCTGGAAATGGCCGCCCAGGCCGTTCTGCGGCTCACCGGTGGCACCACCGCCGTCCTCGCCGACATCGATCTGCGCAAGGCGCTCTTCCTGCCCGACGGCGAGGACCGCACCGTGGAGGTGTCGCTCTCGCTGGAGAACGCCGCCTTCACCATCGCCTCCCCGACCGGGGACGACGGGGAACGGGCCGTGCACGCGAGCGGCATCGTCCGCACCGGGCAGCGCCGCCGCACCGCCCCGCCGCTCGACGCCCCCGCGATCCGGGCCCGCTCCCTCCGCCACCTCGAAGGCCCCGACTGCTACACCGCCCTGGCCACCCTCGGCTACCACTACGGCCCCGCCTTCCAGGCCGTCGAGGAGGTCTGGATCGGCGCCGGTGAGGTCCTCGCCCGGATCCGCCCGCCCGAGGCCATCGGCGACGACGCCGCGGGCCATCACCTCCACCCCGTCCTCCTCGACGCCTGCTTCCAGACCCTCCTGACGCCGCTGATCCCGCCGACCCCCGAAGGACCCGCACCGGGCACCGGGATCAGGCTGCCGCTCTCCGTCGACGAGGTCGCCCTCGAACCCATCGGCGACCAGCCGTTCTGGGCCCACGCCACCCTGCTCCCCGGCGACGCGGACACCACCCTCGGGAACATCGCCCTGTACGCCGACGACGGCACCCCGCTCGGCCGCGTCCACGGCTTCCGCGCCGCCGACGTCGAGAAGGCGGCCACCGCCGTCGCCCGGACCACGATCGACTCCTGGCTCGCCGAACCGGCCTGGACCGAGGCCCCGCCGCTGCCCGCCGAGGACACCGCCCGCGACCACGACTGGCTGGTCCTCGCCGACAACGGAGGCGTCGCGGACGCCTTCGCCGCCCTCGCCGCGGCCCGCGGCGAACGGTGCCGTCTGGTGCGCCGGGGCGCGGCCTACACCGCCTCCGGCGACGGCGTCACCTTCACCGTCGACCCCGCGTCCGACGCCGATCTGCGCCGGCTCCTCGCCGACCTGGACCGCGCCGGCGGGCCGTTCCGAGGGGCCGTCCTGCACCTGTGGAACCTCGACGCGCCCGCCCTCGCCGACTGCGACCGGGCCGCCCTCCGCGACCACACCGGCGCGGGCGCGTACGGGCTGATCGCCCTCGCCCGGCTGCTCCTGGCCCGGGGCGGCGGAGGCCGACTGCACATCGTCACCCGGGGCGCCCAGCCCGCCCTGCCCGGCGAAGGGCCCGAACCCCTCGGGGCGCCCGCCTGGGGCATCGGCCGGGTGCTGCGTCACCAGGAGCTCATCGACCACCCCGGCAAGCTCATCGACCTCGACCCCCGGCGCCGGCCGGGCCCCGACGGCGACCGGGCCGAGGCCGAAGCGCTCCTCGCCGAGGTGCTCAGCGACGACGAGGAGGAGATCGCCCTGCGCGACGGCGGCCGCCGCACCAGCCGCCTCCGCCCCGCCGAGCACCTGACCCGACCGCTGCCGCCGCGCCTGCGGGCCGACGGAAGCTATCTGGTCACCGGTGCGTTCGGCGCGCTCGGCCGGCTCCTGTGCCGCACCCTCGTACGCCGCGGAGCCCGCCGGATCGTCCTGGTCGGGCGCACCCCGGTGCCGGCCCGGGAGAAGTGGGCCGGCACCGATCCGGCCACCGCCGAGGGCCGGGCCGTGGCCCTGCTCCGCGAGCTGGAGGCGCTCGGTGCGCAACCCGTCCTCGCGACCCTCGACATCACCGACGAGGACGCCCTGACCGGCTGGCTCGACGCCCACCGGCAGAGCGGAGCCCCGCCCGTACGCGGGGTGTTCCACCTGGCCGGGCAGGTCCGCGACACGCTCGTCGCCGATCTGGACCGGGCCGCCTTCGACGCCGTCCACGACCCCAAGACCGTCGGCGCCCACCTCCTGCACCGGCACCTGCGGGACGAACCGCTCGAACACTTCGTGCTCTTCGCCTCGATCGCCTCCCTCCTGACCACGGCCGGCCAGACCAACTACGCTGCCGGGAACGCCTTCCTGGACGCCCTCGCCCACCACCGCCGCGCCCAGGGCCTGCCCGCCCTCAGCCTGGACTGGGGCCCCTGGGCCACCGGCATGATCGAGGAACTCGGCCTGGTCGAGCACTACCTGCACAGCCGGGGCATGAGCTCGCTCTCCCCGGACACCGGCATGGCCGTCCTGGAACGCGTCATCGGCCAGGACCACGCCCAGCTCGTCGTCGCCACCGTCGTCGACTGGCCCGTCTTCCTCGCCTGGTACCCGACGCCTCCGCCGCTGGTCGCCGACCTCGCGGCAGCCGCCGCCCCACCGGGCGACGCCGCCTCCGGCAACGGATTCCTCGACACCTTCCGCGCCGCCGACGAGGAGACCCGCCGCGCCCTGGTCGCCGAGCGGTTCGCCGCGCTCTCGGCCACCGTGCTGCGCACCGGCACGGACCGCATCGACCCCACCACCGGACTCGGCGAGCTCGGGCTCGACTCGCTCCTCGCCATGGAGCTACGGGCCCGGATCCACGCCGAACTGGGCGTCGCCCTGCCCGTGGTCGCCCTGCTCAGCGGCACCCCCGCCGGGGAACTCGCCGCCCAGCTCCACGACGGCCTCAGCGCCCTCGCCGCGGCCGACACTCCGGACGGAGCGGCGGGCGCGGTCGAACTCCACCGCGACGAGCGGCAGTACCCGCTGACCCAGAACCAGAAGGCGCTCTGGTTCCTCAAGCACCTCAACCCCGACGGCTACGCGTACAACATCGGCGGGGCCGTCGAGGTGAACGTCGCCCTCGAACCGGACCTGATGTTCGAGGCCGTCCGCCGCCTCATCGCCCGCCACCCCGCGCTGCGCACCAACTTCCTCCTGGTGGACGGGCAGGCCGTGCAGCGGGTCTCCGAGGACGCCGCCACCGACCTCGGCCTCTTCGACGTCCAGGGCGAGGACTGGGACTCCATCCACGCGACGATCGTCCAGGAGTACCGCAAGCCCTACGACCTCGCCCACGACCCGCTGGTCCGCTTCCGCCTCTTCAAGCGGGGCCCGGACCGCTGGATCATCATGAAGGCCGTCCACCACATCGTCTCCGACGCCATCTCCACCTTCACCTTCATCGAGGAACTCCTCGCGGTGTACGAGGCGTTGCGCCGCAACCAGGAACCGCAGCTCCCTCCGGTCGAGGCCCGCTACCTCGACTTCCTCAACCAGCAGAACGCCTTCCTCGCCGGACCCGAGGCCGCGGGCATGCTCGACCACTGGCGCGCCCATCTGCCGGCCGAGGTCCCGCTGCTGGACCTGCCCGTCGACAAACCGCGCCCGGCGGTCCAGACCCACAACGGGGCCTCCGAGTTCTTCGTCCTCGACGACGCCCTCAGCGCCCGCGTCCACGCGCTGGCCCGCGCCCACGGCGTCACCCCGTTCATGGTGCTGCTGAGCGCCTACTACCTCCTGCTGCACCGCTACTCCGGGCAGGACCACATCGTCGTCGGCAGCCCGGTGACCGGCCGCACCCGGCAGGACTTCGCCTCCGTCTACGGCTACTTCGTCAACCCGCTGCCGCTGCACGCCGATCTGTCCGACGACCCGACCGTCGCCGAACTGCTGCAACAGGTCCGCCGGACCGTCCTCGGCGGCCTCGACAACCAGGAGTACCCCTTCGTCCTCCTCGTCGAGGAACTGGGCCTCCAGCACGACCCCAGCCGCTCCGCAGTCTTCCAGGCGATGTTCATCCTCCTCACCCACAAGGTGGCCACCGAGCAGTACGGCTACCGCCTTGAGTACATCGAACTACCGGAGGAGGAGGGGCAGTTCGACATAACGCTGTCCGCCTACGAGGACGAGGCCGAGGGTCGGTTCCACTGCGTGTTCAAGTACAACACCGACCTCTTCCTCCCGGAGACCATGCGCCGCATGGCCGCCCACTACACCCGCCTCCTCGACCGGATGACCCACGCCCCCGGTGAACAGCCCGCCTCCCGGCTGGAGATGCTCGGCGACCAGGAGCGGGAACGGCTCGTCGAGGAGTGGAGCCGCCCCGCCCTTCCGACAGCCGGATCCCGTGAGGAGCCGTTCGCGGCGGTCCAGACGCTGATCGCCCGCGTCGCCGCCGAACACCCCGCGGCCGTCGCCGTCACCACACCCTCCCCGCACGGCGGAGCGCACCGGCTGACCTACGCGGAACTGGAGCGGCGGGCCGCCGACAGCGCCGCCCGGCTGCGGACCCTCGGCATCGGCCAGGGCTCGGTGGTCGTCCTGTGCCTGGACAAGTCGCCCGAGCTGATCGTCGCCCTGCTCGCCGTGCTCAAGGCCGGCGCCGCCTACCTGCCGCTCCGGCCCGACCAGCCCGCCGACCGGCTCGCCCACCTCGTGACGGCCACCGGCGCGGCGCTCGTCCTCGTCGCGGACGACGCCGGGCCGGAGCAGACCGGCGCCCTGGCCGTCCCGACGCTCACCCTCGGTGCGCTCGCCCGCACCGCGCCGCACCCGGACGGACCGTCCGACGAAGCCGGCCCGGAATCGCCCGCGTACATCATCACCACCTCCGGCTCCACCGGCCGCCCCAAGGCCGTCCGCGTCAGCCACCGCAACCTCGCCTCCGCCCACGCCGCATGGCGCCAGGAGTACCGGCTGGAGACGGACGTCCGGGTGCACCTCCAGATGGCCGAACCGTCCTTCGACGTGTTCACCGGCGACCTGGTGCGCGCCCTGTGCTCGGGCGGCACCCTCGTCCTGGCCGACCGCGACCTCCTCTTCGACACCACTCGGCTCTACCGCACCATGCGTCAGGAACGGGTCGACTGCGCCGAGTTCGTGCCCGCCGTCGTCCGCGGCCTGATGGACCACTGCGCCCGCGAAGGGCTCCGGCTGGACTTCCTGAAGCTGCTGGTGGTCGGCTCGGACGCCTGGAGCGTGGGGGAGTACCGCCGGCTCGCCGAGCTGTGCGGACCCGGCACCCGCCTCGTCAACTCCTACGGCCTCACCGAGGCCACCATCGACAGCGCGTCCTTCGAAGGCCCCGTCGACGACCTGGAATCCGGCGCGATGGTCCCCATCGGCCGTCCCCTCCCCAACAGCACCCTCCATGTCCTCGACGCCCACGGCGAACCCGTACCGCCCGGCGTGCCCGGCGAACTCTGGATCGGCGGCGACGGCGTCGCCCTCGGCTACGCCGGAGACCCCGAGCAGACCGAGGCACGCTTCGTCACCCGTACGCTCAGCAGGTCCGCCGACGGCGACGCACGGCCCGAGCGGCTCTACCGCACCGGCGACATCGCCCGCTGGGACGCGCACGGCCGGGTCCATCTGCTCGGCCGGACCGACGGACAGGTCAAACTGCGCGGCCACCGCATCGAGATCGGCGAGATCGAGGCCCACCTCGCCCAGTGGCCGCCGCTCGCCCGGGCCGTCGTCACCGTACGCGCCGACACCGGCGGAGAGGCGGCGCTCTGCGCCTACTGCGTCCCCGTGCCCGGTGCCACCCTGGACGGCCGGGCCCTGCGCCGCCACCTGGCCCGCTCGCTGCCCTCGTACATGATCCCGTCGCACTTCGTCGAACTGCCCGCCCTGCCGCTGACCGCCAACGGCAAGGTCGACACCGCCGCCCTGCCCGCACCCCGGGCCGAGACCGGCGACCGGCCGTACGAGGAGCCCGTGACCCTGTACGAGATCAGCGTCGCCCGGCACTGGAAGACCCTCCTGGGCCGTGAACAGATCGGCCTGGAGGACGACTTCTTCGAACTCGGCGGCAGTTCGATCAAGCTCATCGAACTCCTCCACCAGCTGCGCACCGAGTTCGGCGTCGGCGTCCCCGTCAGCAGGCTCTACCAGGTCACCACCCTGCACGGCATGGCCGCCACCGTCGAGGACGTCCTGCACGGCACCAGCGCCGACGAACTGCCCAGCCTCACCTTCAACGCCGGACAGCACCCCGCCCTCTTCTGCTTCCCGCCCGCCGGCGGTCACGGGCTCGTCTACCGGGGCCTGGCCGCCCACCTCCCCGACCACACGCTCATCGGCTTCAACTACCTCCCCGGCGACGACAAGGTCGCCCGGTACGCCGACCTGATCGAGGCCGCACGGCCCGACGGCCCCTACCGGCTCCTCGGCTACTCCCTCGGCGGCAACCTCGCCTTCGAGACGGCCAAGGAGCTGGAGCGACGCGGCCGGCGCGTCGCGCACGTCGTCATCCTCGACTCCCGCCGCATCCTCACCGCCTACGAACCGGACGCCTCCGGGATCGCCGTCTTCGAGGCCGAACTCGCCGACCACCTGCGCAAACACACCGGATCCGAGGCCGTCACCCGCGAAACCCTCGCCCACGCCGCCGAATACCTCGCCTTCTGCGGCCGCACCCCCAACACCGGCACGGTCGCGGCGACCGTCAGCGTGATCACCGACGAGGAGAAGGCCGCCCTCTACGCCGCGGGCGAGCACGGCACCTGGCACGGCAGCTCCACCGGCGCCACCGCCGTCCTGCGCGGCTCCGGCGTCCACGCCGACATGCTCGACGCCAAACACCTGCCCCGCAATGCCGAGCTGGTGCGCTCCGTCCTGACGGGAGACCCGGCCCATGGCGGATGACGACCCCACCGACTGGACCAGCCGGGAACGCGCCCCGGGCACCCCGCCCCGCGTCATCGTCGTCGGCGCGGGCGTGGCCGGCCTCTCCACCGGCTGCTACGCGCAGATGAGCGGCGCCAGGACCCGGATCTTCGAGAAGCACGTGCTGCCCGGCGGCTGCTGCACCGCCTGGTCGCGCGACGGCTACCTTTTCGACTACTGCATCGAGTGGCTCATCGGCACCGCCCCGGGCAACGACGCCCACCGGGTGTGGAGCGAACTCGGCGCGCTCGACGGCAAGACCGTCACCAACTTCGACCTGTTCAACAAGGTCGAGGACGAGAACGGCCGGTCGGTGACGTTCTACAACGACCCCGACCGCCTGGAGGCCCACCTGCTGGAGATCTCACCCGTCGACGCCCCGCTGATCCGGGCCTTCACCCGGGACCTGCGGCGCTTCATCGACATCGAGCTGTACCCGTTCCTGACCGCGCCCGCGCTGCGCACCGTACGGGAACGGGCGCGGACCCTGCGCACGGTGCTCCCCGCCTTCAGGCTGTTCTGGCGGACCGCCGCCACCCCGATGCACGCCTTCGCCGACCGCTTCCAGGACCCGCTGCTGCGCACGGCGTTCCGCAACATCTTCTTCCAGGACCCGGAGGGCTTCCCGCTGCTGCCGTACCTCTTCAACATGGCGGCCGCCCACCACGGCAACGCCGGCTTCCCGCAGGGCGGTTCGCTCGGCCTCGCCCGCTCGATCGAGGAGCGCTACCGGAGCCTGGGCGGCACGGTCACCTACCGGGCCCGCACCGAGCGGATCCTGGTCGAGGAGGACCGGGCGATCGGCATCGAACTCCGCAGCGGGAAACGCTACTTCGCCGAACACGTGGTCTCCGCCTGCGACGGCCACACCACCGTCTACGGACTCCTCGGCGGCCGGTACACCGGCCCCCGGATCGACCGGCTCTACACCGACCTCCTGCACCGCCCCGGCACCCTCTTCCCGGCCGTCGTCTCCGCCTTCGTCGGCCTGCGCGGCGACCTGGGCCCCGACGAGGCGCACAGCACCACGCACCTCCTCGGCCCGGACGACGCGGCCCACCTCCCCGGCGCCCTGCAGGACAGCCTCGTCGTCCAGGCCCGCTCCCGCTACTCCGGCGGCTTCGCACCGCCGGGCCGCTCCGTCCTGCACTGCACCTACTTCAGCGACTACGCCCACTGGAAGGACCTGCGCACCAGAGACCGCAAGGAGTACCGCCGGCGCAAACGCGAAGTCGCCGACTTCGTACGGGACTTCCTGGAGCGCCGCAGCCCCGGCATCGCGGAGCGCATCGACATCGTCGAGGTCGCCACGCCCGCCACGACCCACCGCTACACCGGCAACCTGGGCGGCTCCATCCTGGCCTGGAAGGCGTTCTCGGACGCCGACGACGTCGCGGCGCGCCTGGTCGGCAAGGACCGGATGCGGCTGCCCGGACTGAGCGGCTTCTCCATGGCCGGGCAGTGGGTCGGCATGGGCGGCCTGATCCGCGCCGCCTCCACCGGCCGCTTCGCCGTCCAGTACCTCTGCCGTGAACTCGGCCTGGAATTCCGGGCCTGGGAGAGCGAGGGCGACGAACCCTGGCACCTCGGGAAGCTGGGGCACCTGCCCCAGCTCGACCGGTGGTCCGCACGCGAGAGCGAGAGCTCATGAGCGGCGAGCGGAGCAGCGCGCGCCGGCCCCGGGAGACGATGATCATCATCGGGGCCGGGCTCGGCGGCCTCTCCACCGGCTGCTACGCCCGGATGAACGGCTACCGCACCCACATCCTGGAGATGCACGAGATCCCCGGCGGCTGCTGCACCGCCTGGGAGCGCGGCGGCTTCACCCTGGACGCCTGCGTCAGCTGGCTCCTCGGCAGCGGCCCCGGCAACGAGATGCACCAGATCTGGCTGGAGCTCGGCGCACTCCAGGGCAAGGAGATCCGCCACTTCGACGTCTTCAACATCGTGCGCGGCACGGACGGCCGGGCCGTCCACTTCTACTCCGACCCGGACCGCCTCGAAGCCCACCTCATCGCCCTCTCGCCCGCCGACGCCCGCCTCGTACGGAAGTTCTGCGCCCAACTCCGCAGCTTCCGCAAGGCCTTGGCGGTCTACCCCTTCCTCAAGCCCGTCGGACTGATGGGCCGGCGGGAGCGCTGGCGGATGCTCGCCTCGTTCCTGCCGTACTTCAACGCGGTCCGCACCACGATCACCGTCCTGATGACCGACTTCTCCAAGAAGTTCAAGGACCCCCTCCTCCAGGAGGCCTTCAACTTCATCCTGTACGAGAAGCACCCGGCCTTCCCCGTCCTCCCGTTCCACTTCCAGCTCGCCTCGCACGCCAACCTCTCCGCCGGCGTCCCCGAGGGCGGCTCGCTCGGGCTCGCCGAGTCGATCGAGGCCCGCTACCGCCGGCTCGGCGGCGAGATCTCGTACAACACCAAGGTCGAGACGGTGATCGTCGAGGACGACCGGGCCGTCGGCGTCCGGCTCAGCGACGGCAGGGAACTCCGCGCCGACATCGTCGTATCGGCCTGCGACGGCTACACCACCACCATGAAGTTCCTGGAGGGCAGATACCTCGGCGAGGACTACCGCAAGCTCTACACCGAGACCATCCACGAACCCGGCATGGTCTTCCCCGGCTACTTCACCCTCTTCCTCGGCCTCTCCCGCCCCTTCCCCGAGGGCGACCCCTGCACGACCCACCTCCTCGACGAGGCCACGGCCGCCGAACTGACCGGCATCCGCCACCCCAGCATCAACGTCCAGTTCCGCAGCCGCCACTACCCCGAACTCTCCCCGGACGGCACCACCGTCGTCTACGCCACCTACTTCTGCGACATCGCCCCCTGGCGCGCCCTGGACGAGGGCCCCGAACAGGTCACCCGCACCCGTGGCGGAACCGAGCTGCACACCCTGCCCGTACGGCACGGCCGCGGCTACTACGCGGCGAAGCGGCGGGCCCGCGAAGCGCTCGTCGGCTTCCTGGAACAGCGCCACCCCGGCCTGCGGGACGCGATCGTCGTCCGTGACGTCTCCAGCCCCCTCACCCAGGTCCGCTACACCGGCAACTACGACGGCACCGTCCTCGGCTGGCAGCCCTTCGTCGAGAGCGGCGAGACCCTGGAAGAGCTGATCAAGAAACACGGCCCCGGGCTCCCCGGACTGCGCGACTTCTACCAGTCCGGCGTCTGGGCCACCACCGGCGGACTCATCCGGGCCGCCGCCGCCGGACGCCACGTCATGCAGTTCGTCTGCCGCGACGACGGCCGGCCCTTCACCGCCTCGCTCGACCTCACCGCGCCACCACCGACCCACCGGGTCATCCCCGTGCCCGTCCGCCCCGCCGCACCGACGGAGAGGAAGCCATGAAGATCGCGAAGTGGGTGGTCCGCGAACACGTCGAGGGCGTACCCGACGTGGACCGCGTCTACGAGAAGGTCGTCGAGAACGTCGACGTGACCCTCGCCCCCGACGAGATGCTGTTGCGCACCCTGTACGTCTCCGTCGACCCCTACCTCCAGGGCATCGCCCTCGACACCCCGATCGGCGGCCACATGGGCGCCGACTCGATCATGGAGGTGGTGGAGGCGGGGCCGCGCGCCGCCCACCGCGCGGGCGACCTCGTCCAGGGCTTCGGCGGCTGGCGCACCCATGTGATCGGCACCGGCGCGGCCGAACTCTGGCAGACCGGCACGTTCCCCATGGTCTTCCCGGCGTACCGCAGGCTCGACCCCCGGTGGTACGACGACGCCCTGCCGCTGCCGACCGCCCTGAGCGTGATGGGCGGACCCGGCATGACCGCCTGGGGGACCCTCTCCAAGTACATGACGATCAGCCCCGGCGAGACCCTCGTCATCAGCGGGGCCTCCGGCGCGGTCGGCGCCCTCGTCGGCCAGCTCGCCGCGCTCGCCGGCGCCCGCGTGATCGGCACCACCTCGTCCCCGGAGAAGGCGGACTACCTCACCGGGCTCGGATTCGACGCGGTGGTCGTCTACCGCCACGGGGACGGCGAGGACACCGTCCGTGAGGCGCTCGCCCGCGCCGCCCCCGACGGCGTCGACCGGTACTTCGACAACCTCGGCGGCACCGTCACCGACGCGGTGTTCCGCATGCTCAACATCGGCAGCCAGGTGGCGGTGTGCTGGCAGTGGGCGACCCAGGTCGGCAACGAGGACACCGGCCCCCGGCTCCTGCCCCACCTGATGTTCCCGCGCGCCACCGTCCGCGGCATCTTCTCCCTGGAATGGTTCACCGACCAGAACTGGCAGGACCTCCACACCGAGCTGGGCGGCCGGGTCCGGCGCGGCGAGGTCGTCTGCGACCACACCCTGCACCACGGCTTCGACCGCATTCCCGCCGCCTACGGCAGCCTCTACGACGACCGGGCCGCCAACCGCGGCAAGGTCCTCGTCGAACTCTGAGCGCGACACCCGAACCACCCCCGACCACCCCGCCCAGGAGGCATGGTGACCGCCACCGAGCCCACGCGTCCCGCGCCGGTACCGATGCACCGCCTGCACTTCGAGAAACCCGGACCGCCCCGCCCGGCCGAGCTGCCGGGCGGCGCACCGGCCTGGCTGGTCAGCCGGTACGAGGACGTCCGCCAGGTGCTCTCCGACCCGCGCTTCGGCCGGGAGCGGCTGTACGCCGCCGACGCACCGGCCCTCTCCGACGTACCCGACCTCGTGAACGACCCCGACCTGATGTTCAACCAGGACGGCCCCGGCCATCTGCGGCTGCGCCGCACCCTGCGGCGCGCGTTCACCCCGAGGGCCGTCGCCCGCTGGCGGCCGTGGATCGCCGCGATCGTCGACGAACTCCTGGACCGGCTGGAGTCGAAGCAGCGACCGGCCGACGTGGTCGCGGAGTTCACCCTCCCGCTGCCGGTGGCGGTGATCAGCCGGCTGATGGGTCTGGAGGAGTCCGCGTGGGGCCGGCTGCGGTACTGGAGCGAACACGCCTTCTCCGACGGCACCCATGAGGGCGAACAAGTGGCTGCGGCCCTCGCCGAGTTCAGCGCGTTCGGCGCGGACCTCCTCGCGGAGCGGCGCCGGACGCCCGGCGACGACCTGATCAGCGGCCTGGCCGCGGCGGCCGACGCGGAAGGGGGCGTGCCCGAGGCCCAGTTGGTGAGCCTGGTGTGCGGTCTCGTCGTCGGCGGCCACGACAGCACGATGACCATGCTCGGCAACGCGCTGCTCTACCTGCTGGGCGAACGCCCGACCGCCTGGCCCCGCATCGGCGCCGACGAGGAGGCCGCCGGACGCGTCGCCGACCGCCTCGTCCACCTCGTACCGCTGGGTGACGACCGGGGCAGCGCCCGGCACGCCGCCACGGACGTCGAGGTCGGCGGGGTGACGATTCCGGCCGGTGCGATCGTGCTCGCCGACTGCGGCATGGCCAACCGCGACCCCGAGGTCTTCCCGCCCGCCACCCTCCACGACCTGTTCGCCCCGCTGGAGGCCCCCACCCTCTCCTTCGGCGCCGGACCCCACTACTGCCTGGGCGCCTGGCTGGCCCGTACGGAACTCCAGCTCGCCCTGCACCGCCTGGCCGCCCGCTTCCCGGCCCTCGCCCTGGCGGAACCCATGGACGCGGTCGCGTGGCGGACCGGCACCACCTCCCGCAGTCCGCGGCGGCTCGCCGTCCGGTGGTAGGGGCCGCCGTACCGGCCGGTGGTGTGCCCGGGGCTCAGCGGCCCCGGGCATCGCCCTCGGCGGTCCAGGTGGTGGTGTACACGGTGACGGTGCCGCGGCCGCCCGAGGCCCGGCCGCCGCCCACCGACCCGCCCGGCAGATCACCGCCGTGGCCCCAGTAGACCCCGCCGCAGCTCAGCGGGACGGAGGCGACGCCGTAGCCGTACCGGCTGCCGGCCGGATAGACGTCACGGCCGCCGATGTCGGTGGTGTCCCGGGTCATCAGCCGCAGCGGACGGAGGATCTCGCGCTCGACGTACGTACGGAAGCCGACCCCGACACCTGGTCGATCACCATGCCGAGCACCAGGTAGTCGGTGTTGGAGTAGCCCCGGTCCTCGCCCGGCCCGAAGACCGGCGGCTCCGCCAGGGCGAGCGCCAGATGCTCCTCGGAGGTGCCGGGCCGGCTCCGGTCGACCAGCGGCGTGTACTCCGGCAGCCCGCTGGTCTGCTTGAGCGACTGGCGTACGGTGACGGGGTGTCCGGCCGGCTGCGGCACATGCTCGCCCGCCCGGTCGTCGAGCCGGAGCCGTCGGTCCACGACCAGCCGCATCACGGCCGCCGGGGCGAACGCCACGGCGAGCGTGGTCGTGCACACGAGGGCGGCGGTGAGGCGCTTGCGGTACATGGGTCCCCCTGGACGTGACTCCGGCTGCCCCGCACGGGGGCAGGCCGCCCGGACCCCGGACCGAGGGTGTACTCAGGCCCCCTGCGCGGGGTTCCCGAGAGCCCTCCGCAACACCGCGATCTGCTCGGCGGCGGCCCTGCGCGGGAGGGTCAGGTGGGGCAGCACACCGTCGAATCCGTGGAACGCGCCCGGCCACAGATGGAATTCGGCCGACACCCCGGCGGCGATGAGCCGGAGCGCGTACTGCGCGCACTCGTCCCGGAACACCTCCAGCTCGCCGACGTCGACGTACGCGGGCGGGAGCCCCGACAGATCGGTGGCGCGGGCCGGCGCCGCGTACGGGGGCACCTCGTCGCCGTCGGCGAGCGGGCCGAGCAACGCCGCCCAGCCGTACAGGTTGTTGGCGCGCGGCCAGGTGACAGGATCGGTGAACTCCCGGCTGGACGCGGTGGTGTTGCGGTCGTCCAGCATCGGGCAGAGCAGCAACTGGAAGGCGAGGCGCGGTCCGCCGCGATCCCGGGCGAGCAGCGCCGTGGCGGCGGCCAGCCCACCGCCCGCGCTGATCCCGCCGACCGCCAGGCGCTCCGGGTCGACGCCGAGCGCGTCCGCCTGCTCCGCCGTCCACCGCAGCGCGCGGTAGCAGTCCTCGACGGGCGCAGGGTAAGGGTGCTCGGGCGCGAGGCGGTAGTCCACGGAGACCACGGCGCAGCCCGCCTCCAGGACGTACGCGGAGAGCCGGGCGTCGTCCATCTCGGGCGTGCCGAGCACCATGCCTCCGCCGTGCATCCACACCAGACACGGCAGCGGCCCGGTGGGGGCCGCACGGGGCCGGTGGACCCGCAGTCGTACGGCACCGGGGCCCGGCAGGCGGTGGTCGGTCACCCGGACGCCTTCGGCGGGCGGCGGGGAAACGGCGGCCGCGCGGGCGGCGCGCAGGGCGGCCAGCCCCTCGCGGGTGAGGCCCGGGAGGACGGTGGGCGGCAGCGGGGCGGCGGCCAGCGCCGCCGCCATCTCCGGGTCCAGGCGGGGGTCGTACGACATCGGGTGGAGCCTTCCTGAGGACTCCGCGGCCGCGCCCGGCGCCGGACGGCGGGGCACGGCCGCGGAGCGCGAACCGGCAGATCCGTCAGTAGTCGAGCGTGATGCTCACCTCGATCGAGCCGCTGTGCGGGATCTTCAGGATGTGCATCCTGCGGCTGCCGTCGCGCAGATAACGGATGGAGGCGGCGGCGACGGAGGCGGCACGGGCCGCGCCCCACCGGATCCGGACGACCCCCGGGCCCCGGTGCAGGTCGAGGCCCGTGGCGGTGGCCGAGGCCGAGCCGCCCCACGGCACCGTGGTGCCGTTGCCGAACACCACCCGGTCGGAGGCCTTCAGGATCAGCGGCACCGTCTCGGTCGCGGACGAGACGGCCCGTACCGAGCGCCGCACCAGCCCGTCGCTCACCCGCACATCGGTGACGACCGAGCCGCTGGGGGTGGCGAAGCGGAAGGCGTACGGACTGCCGCCGAGGAACTGTCCGGCCTGCGGCCCGTCGGAGTCCGGGGCCTGGCCGGGCAGTACGGTCGCCCACACCCCGTGGTCGTTGTCGTTGAGGGTCTGGATGACCGTGCCGGCCACCGGGTGCCACAGGAACGACAGCCCGGTGCGCGCCATGGTGGTCGCCCGGTCGCCGAGATACGCGCCCAGATAGACGTCGGGCCGCCGGATGTAGAGGAAGTCCTGGCCCCGGTCCGTCCGGCGCTCGGTGAAGTTCTTCGAGGCGAGATACGGCAGGGCCCGCACCGCGTCGGCCTTGGCCTGCCGGGTCGGGTACCGCTCGCCGTAGAGCGCGTGGGCGAGGATCCGCGGCGAGGTGTCCTGCTTGGTCAGGCCCGCCACCGGAGCGGCGTCGTCGGCCCAGGCGGCGCGCGCGGCCGACAGATCCTCGCGGGCGGAGGTGAACGCCCCGAGCGCCGGAACCTCCGGCACGAACTGGGCGTTGAGCGCGGTACGTTCCGGATCCGGGCGCGTGTTGTCGTAGGCGAGCGCGCTGGTCCGGGTGGAGGGCGCGACATTGCTGAACCAGCCCGAACCGTCCGGCTCGCGCAGCAGGTTGTAGCCCAGCCAGCCGGTGTACTTCCGGGCCATGGTCACCAGGTGGGCGTTGTTCGACTGGCGCCAGGCGTCGGCCAGTTCGGGCAGCATCACCTCGAAGTTGTAGTTCATGTCCGTGCCGCCCTTCTCGTAGAAGAAGCCGGCCGGTCCCTGCCCGTGCTGGGCGATCCGGGCGAAGGCGTTGTTCAGCTGGGTGCGCAGCGCCGCGTCGGGGTTGGTCCGCAGTGCCAGGGCCGAACCCGCGAGCCCGGCGGCGACCTGGTTGGCGAAGGAGATCGGCGTCTGCCACACCCGCCCGTTGGCCGGGTTGAGCAGCCAGATCATCGCCGCACGCGTCGCGCGGGCGATCTGGGTGCGCCGCGCGGGCAGCAACTGCGCGTTCTTGAGCAGCACATGGGTCTTGCTCAGATAGCCGAGCGCGAATCCGGTGGCGGCGAGCGAGTGCTCGTCCGGGCTGTACTCCGGCCAGGAGCCGTCCGCGTGCTGCAGCCCCAGATAGTGGCCGAGCGCCGCGTCCAGCCCCGCGAGCAGTTCGGCGTTCCCCCGGTACGGGTTCCAGGAGCGGGAGGTGGTGAGGAACCAGGCGAGTGTGTAGACGTGCTCCTGCACCCGCGCGTTGTACGGCTCCGAGGGCTTGCGCCACCAGCCGCCGCCCAGGAAACCGGGGTTCGGCGAGCCGGTCCTGATGTCCCCGACCATGCCGGCCAGGCTCACCAGATAGGGCGCGTAGAGCTGTTCGTCGGGGGCGAAGGCGCGCCGGTCGGGGGAGACCGGGGGCAGGGCCGCGAGGTTCGGTGCGGCGGTGGCGGCCAGGGCGGCGGGCGCGGGCAGGGCGG
>MUNB01000289.1 GCA_002154345.1 Streptomyces griseus | reverse complement strand
GAAACGGGGGCGGGACCGGGCGCACGCCCGGTCCCGCCCCCGTTTCCGCTGTTCAGAGCCGCTTACGGGCGACTACCAGCGGTACCACCGACCACGTCGGCCACCGCTCGCGGCAGGGCGGACGAAGAACCCTATGAGCCAGAGAACCAGCACGATCACGGCTATCCACCAGAGAGCCTTGACCGCGAAACCGGCACCGAAGAGAACCAGGGCGAGAAGGAGAACGAGTAGCAGGGGAACCATGATTATCAACCTCCAGGAATTCAGGTTCCCGCTGTTTTTCCGTCTACACGCGGAAGGTGCGGAATCATTGATGGCGGGCGACAGCCGCGCGCGGACGAGTCCCCCGGGGCCCGCCGTCTAGCGTGCGTCCGCCGACGGGCGGGTGACCACCTTGATGTTGAAGGTGTGGGAGCCCACCCCGCCCGCGATGCCCATGAAGAGGAACGCGAAGTGTTCCTGACCGCGCGCCGTGGTGATGCCTCCGATGTCGAGCTGGGAGGACTCCGGCCAGCCGAGGTCGGTGAGCAGCCGGCCGGTGGTGCGCTTGGCCTCGGCGTCGTCGCCGGAGAGGAAGACCGTGCCCGGCTCGGTGAGTTCGCCCGGGGCGGTCATGGTGGTCGAGTCCATCGTGCAGAGCGTCTTGACGACGGGCGTCAGGGGGAAGGCCTCCTGGATCAGTTCGCCCAGGCTGCTGTTGGGGTGGGTGAGGGCGCTGAAGTCGTCGGAGAGGCCGACCCCGACGTCGATCAGCAGGGTGCCCGCCAGGGCCGGGGCCCCGATGGAGTGCAGCAGGTCGACGGAGACGCCGCCCGGGGTGGCGTTGACCAGGGCATCCGCGTGCGCGGCCGTCTCGTCGAGGCTCGCGACGGGGAGGCCGAGGTCGGTGCGTTCCTTGGGCCGACGTGATCCGAGGAGGACGTCGTGCCCTGCGGCGTGCCAGCCGTGGGCCAGGGCGCGGGCGACATTTCCGGTGCCGAGCAGTCCTATACGCATGGGAAGGACGCTAGCCAGCGGGGCGGGCGTCGCGGATCGGCCGATGGGTCCGTGCGAGGCAGGACGTATGGCCTAGTCCGCAGGGCGGGTACCCGTGCGCGGCGTCAGTGGTGGTCGACCGCGCGGGCGAGCTCGACCAGCCATCCGACGATGCTGAGCGGCGCCGGAGGTTCGACCTCCAGGCCGAGTTCGGCCAGTCCGACGGCGTAGTCCGGCTCCTCGACGGGCAACGCGAGCAGATCATGAAGCTCTCCGGCGAGCTGGGCCACCAGCCCCGGATCCGTGCTGTCCAGGTAGTCCTGGAGCGCGGCCGCGTGGTCCTCGAACTCGTCCGGCATGTCCTGCGCGTACCAGCCTCCGAGCAACTGCGCGAGCTCCGGAAAGCGGGCCCGCCACTCCCAGTGGGTCTGCGGAGGTGCGGGCGGCGGTGCCTGGCCGGTCTCGACGCTCTCCTTGAGGCGGTCCGCGAGCATCAGGAGCCAGTCCTGGATCCGCTCGTCCGGCAGCCCCACGTCCGGCACCGGATAGAACTCGCCGAGGCGGAGCCGCAGTCGGCCCGGAGGGTTCCGGGCGTACTCACGGAGCTGGAGTTCGGCGGTGGCGATGGACCACGGGCGGGTGCGCCAGGTGTGGCGCAGATAGCCGGTGATCGCTTCTTCGTCGTCCGCGGTCCGGCCCAGGTAGGCGCGGACCACCTGATCCAGTTCGCCGTACTTGCGGTCGTGTTCGAGTGGCTTGAGGGACACGGATGCCTCTAGAGATAGATCGGTGCGGTGGAGTGGACGACGAATCCGTGCGGACGCGTGGGCTCGCGCCTGAGGACGACGCGTGCGGCGCGCACATCGACGGCAGGACGTCCGGCCAGCATCATCGCCTGGAGCAGCACGCGGCCGACCGGCTCGGGACGGGAAGGCCAGGCCGCCTCGATGGTGAGGCGTTGCCGGGTGGACTGGGCCAGCCAGTGGTGGATGGTCTGCTCGTTGGCGGTGACCACCTGCTGTGTGGCCCACTGGGCTGCTTCGCGGTCGGTGTACGTCGCGCTGCGGGTTCGCACGGTGTGCGTCACTTCCCTTTCGGCCACACGGGCGGATGGGCAGAGGCGAGGTGGTCGATGATCGACTGTGCGAGGAGAGGGAAGAATTCCGTGAAGTCGGCGTTGCCCGATCCTCCGCTGAACACCTCGGAGAAAAACCGGTCCATCGCGTCCTCGTCATTCTGGAACAGTGCCAGCGCCTCGTAGCTCTCGGCGGCCAGTCCGGGAAGGTTCCACATGCACAGGGGATGCGTCTCCTCGATGATCAGGGCGATGCTCTCCTCGATGCTCGCGGACTGCATGTCGTCGGAGATCGCCACTCCGTCCTGCCCGAAGTAAATAGGCAGGAACTGGCTGAATCGCGGAAATCTGAGCGAGATCTCCCGAGCTGTCCAACCTCGGCGCTCGTACTTTTCCTCGGTCGGAAGAGAGCGCCAGTCCAGAATGTACGAGGAGATCTCGCGATATATTTCGGGGGTTCGGTCGGACGGTACGGCGGCGGGGATCTCCCTGAGCGCCGGAGACCCGGGGTCCGCGGCGAAGGTCTCCGCGGCGGTGAGCAGCTGGGAGGCGATCTCGTAGAAGGTCCTTCCGCCGCCGCGCTGCGCGTACGACAGGCCGCGGAGGGTCGGTCCGAGGCGACTTTGCCACTCATCCGCATCCGTCGGGATGCCGGTGGAGGAGAAGGGAGCCAGGAGGATGCGCGCGCCTTCCAGGCCGAAGTGGTCCATCATCTCCTGCCGCCGTACGCCGCCCCTGTCGTCGCTTCCGGTCATTCCTCTTCCTTCTTCACAGGGGCCGGCATGGAGGTCAGGACAGTGAAAGGTGGATCGAGGTCGGGATTGTACACCAGGCGCGTTTCGACGCCTTTCACATTGGTGGCCTTGTCCGACGGGAACGGGGAGTTCTTCATCTCCTGCTTTTCGATGCTCCGGCCGCTGTACTCATCCGGATCGGCGGTATGCGGTACTTTAATATCGAGGCGTTTTCCGGAATCCGGCTGATCGTCGATCCAATCCTTGATGGTTTTCTGGTTCGCGTCGATGGTGTACTGCGTCATCCGTTGCGCCGAGTCGATGTCCTTGAAAGCGGATGCTCTGGCGACCATGGGCTGTCCGTGTTCCCACTCGGTTCCCGGGCGCGGCCCCTTCTTCAGGTCGTCTCGCAGGCGCTGGGCGAGCTGATCGTCCGTGAGGCCGACGTGCTTGTTGACGGTGTGCGAGTTCTCCAGCCACTCCGTCGACGCCAGGTCGATCTCGTAGATGCCGAGGTCCGCGTTGCCCGGTCGCGACCAGCGGTGCCGCGGCTTGAACTCGTCGAGGGCCCGGGCGCCGAACGCCCGGGCGCGTGCTTCCTCCGCCGCGAACCGCGGAGCGCTCATGAGCGCCTCCGTCAGCTCCGCTTCGAGACCTCTCACAGTCGTGGCGGCCTCGTGGAACGCGGCATGGCAGGTCTCCACGGCGGCATCCGCGCCCGCCTTGTCCATGTGGCTGGCGAAGGTGGCGGTGATCTCGCCGAAGGCCATGGTGGCCCCGAGCCTGGTCAGCTCGCCGAAGTCGATGTCCACCGTCAGGTCCTTGACGGTCGCCTTGGCGGCCTCCGCCGCGAGCCGCGAGGTGGTGTCGCGGCATGTGTCCGCCGCGTCCGCGGCGTCGTGGAGGGCCCGATGCAGCGTTTCGCCGGTTCGGGCGAGCACCTCGATGACGGGCCGCCGGTCGGCCGGTGAAACGGACGGGTTGGTCCGCCACTCGCGTGCGTCCGCCGCACCCCGGGCGGCCGGCTTCGCGTCCGAGATCCGACGGCTCCCGCCCCAGGCCGTCGTGCCCCAGATCGACTGGCAGAAGGAGTTCATCGCCGCCTGCCACTCGTTGTTGCTGCCGTCGGTGAGATAGGCGATGCACGAGGTGAAGTTGGTGGCGGACTCCTTCGCCGCCTTGGCGGCGGCGAGCCAGGCGTTGCCTATGCCGCGCAGCTCGCCCGTGTTGGCGCCGGGAGTGATCTCCACGGTTTTGCCGAGGCGGAGCTGGTGCTCGACGGCCTCGTCGATCTGTTCGGCCAGCCAGTCCGGGCCGTTTCCGGCCCACGCGAGGATCGGTCCGGAGTCGTCGCCGGTGCCGGTCCACTTGATTGACGAGACCGACTTGTACGTGGTCTTGCCGACGCTGGTCGGAGGGCTCCGGCGCGGCGGTTCCTCTCCGCGGTGCTGACGATTGGCGGCCCGCGAGGCCCAGTCCGCCTGCTGGTAGTTGTTGGCCGTCACCGTCAGTCCGACGATGACGCCCTCGATGCTCATGATGCCTCTGGCCCACAGCTTGAGGAAGCTGTCGGCCACGTCCTCGTAGGCCGCGGCGAGGGCGTCGGCGCCGTGCCCGCGCCCCGCCGCCTGCGTCTGGCTCCAGCCGCCCACCGCGTCGACCAGCCGGTTCGCGGACTTGTGGAACTCGAACTGCTCGTTGCTGACGAGTCCCGAGGCGTAGTAGACGTGTCCCGGCGAGACGTCGAAGCCGCCGCCTGCGTCCGGCGGAGCCGACGGCTTGAGCTCCTCCACGTTCCTCTTGCGCTCGCGCTCCGCCGAACCGGTGTCATGACGGGAGATGTCGGCGCCGTTGGGGTCCTCGAGCGATCCCGGTGACGGTTCGGGCGTCGGCTGAGAGTCTCCGGAAGGACTCTTCGGTTCACTGCTGTCGGCCGGGGGCGTGGCCGAAGGAGAAGGGCCCGGGGTCGGCTCTCCCATCAGGCCGCGCCCCATCCGCGCAGCACAGCCTGGTGGGCTGCCGCGTAGTTGCTGTGGCCGGTGGTGACGACGTCGTGCAGCCACGCCTGCGCGGCTTGGAGGTCCTGCATCTCGCGATCCCACTTGTCGAGCTCGTCCACGAACGTGTCCCGTGCCTCGCCCTCCCAGGTGAGGACGGCCTTCTCCGTCCTTCCGTAGAGCGTTTCGAGCTTTTCGTTGAGCTGTTTGAGGATGTCTTCGAGTTCTCCGGCCAGATCCCGCAGAGTGGAAAAGGAGACACCTATGTGGTCGTCGGTCACGCGAGGGTTCCTTCGGTGCGTGTGAGGGTGCGAGAGGTTCGGTGCGCGAGGTCAGAGGTCGTTGATCCTGCTGTGCGGCTGAGGCCCCTCCGAGAGGCGCTGCGCCTCCGCCGTCACGTCCACGTTGGACCGGACCGACCGCATGGCCTGGAGCACATCGAGCTCCTGCTCCGTGAAACCGTCCCGGCCCATGCGCATGGCCGCCTCAAGAACCTTGAGGATCTCCCGGATGCGCACCGCGTCCTCGGCGGCTCCTCGGTGCAGTGCGCGATAGCCCTTGGCCGCCTCGCCGCGCCAGCCGGACTCGATACGGTCCACGACGGCGTCCATCCGCCGTACCTGGGTGTCCAGATGACGCTGCATCTCGTCCAAGTCGCCTGCGAGCCGCGTGAGATCGGCGGCCGACACGGCGAGGTTCGGTGGCTGGGTCACCGTTGCATCCTTCCCCCGTGAACACTCCAGGCACTTTAGCAACGAGGCCGCACTGCCGATCGGCGGCGACCGGAGCCTTGGGGACTTCTTGACGTGAGGCGGCTCCGGCCGCCGCGTGTGTGCGGCGGCCGGAGCCGTGGTGGAAGGCCTGCGCGCAGGCGTACTCCGGCGGTCAGACCCCGGCCGGCGCCTTGGCCGGGTCGGTGCCCGGGTCCGTTCCGTCGGGGCCGGTCGGCCGGTTCGGGGCCGTGGTCGGGCCGCCCGTGGCCGCGACCGTGGACGGGGCCGGTTCCTGGGAGACGTTGAACTCGGCCAGCAGGTCCTTGCCGAAGCCGAAGAAGTACGTGGCCAGGAAGCCGGCGACGTAGCCCACCAGCAGGCCGCCGCCGTAGATCGCGATCGTCGAGCCCAGGCCGTGGTTGCCGTCCAGGAGCGGGAACAGGGCCCAGCCGGACGGGCCGATGGCCGTCGAGCCGACCGTGTCGCCGAGCTGGTTGAACAGGCCGACGAAGCCGCCGCCGAACGCGCCGCCGACGCACGCCGTGATGAAGGGGCGGCCCAGCGGCAGCGAGACGCCGTAGATCAGCGGTTCGCCGACGCCCAGCAGGCCTGCCGGGAGCGCGGACTTGATGGTGCGGCGGATCGACTCGTTGCGGGGGAGGCGGAAGTAGACCGCCATCGCCGCGCCGACCTGGCCCGCCCCGGCCATCGCCAGGATCGGGAGCAGGACCGTGTAGCCCTGCTGCTCGATGAGGGTCGTGTGGATCGGGATCAGCGCCTGGTGCAGGCCCAGCATGACGAGGGGGAGGAACAGGCCGCCGAGCACGAAGCCCGCGCCCGCGCCGCCGTTGGAGAGCAGCCAGTCGGCGAACGTGCCGATCGCGGAGGAGATCTCCCCGGCCACGTACATCAGGCCGAAGATCGTCACCAGGCCGGAGATCAGGACCGTCAGGGTCGGGGTGACCAGGACGTCCAGCGCCTCCGGCACCCACCGGCGGCACCACTTCTCCACGTACACGGCGAGGACCGCCGCGCCCAGCGCGCCCAGTACACCGCCCTGGCCGGGCGAGAGGGTCTGGCCGAAGGCGTCGATGTTCGCGACGCCCGGGAAGACGATGATCGCCGCCACCGCACCGCCCAGGATCGGCGTACCGCCGAACTCCTTCGCCGTGTTGTAGCCCACGAACACCGCGATCAGCGCCATGAAGCCGGACGCCATCGCCGCCAGCGCCGGCGTCACGGCGGGCAGCCACTCCAGGTTCACCAGCAGACCGTTGAGGCCCGCGATGATCCCGCAGCCGATCAGCGCCGGGATCAGCGGCACGAAGATGTTGGCGATCTTGCGCAGGAACAGCTTGAAGGGGGTGGCGTTCTTCGTCTTCTGCTGTGCCTTGATCGCCGCGCCCTGGGCCGCCAGATCGTCGGACGAGGTGGCGGCCGGACCACCGGGGCCGGAGGCCGGGGCGGGAGCCGTCTCGCGCTCCTCCTCGACCAGCTGCTCGAACTCCGGGGTGACCCGGGCGACCGTGCCCGGACCCAGCACGATCTGGTACGTGTCGTCCTCGACGACGCCCATCACGGCGGGCAGGGCCTTCAGCGCCTCGTCGTCGACGAGGGACCGGTCGTGCAGCCCGAGACGGAGCCGGGTCATGCAGTGGGCGATGGAGGCGACGTTCGCGGCACCGCCGACGAGCGGCAGGATCGCGGCGGCGGTGGCGCGGTTCTTGTCTTCTGTGGCCATGGTGCTCGGTGCCTTGCTGTGCGGCGGGTGGGGTACCCGGTGGGTCAGGTGGTGCGTACGGCCGCGAGGGCGGCGCGCAGGTGGCCGTCCGCCTCGGTGAGGCGGGTGGCCGCGGTGGGGCCGTCGACCTGGCCGAGGATGACCAGGATCGCGTTCTTGACCTCGCCGTCGGTGGCGGTGAGGGCGGCCTCGATCTCGGCGTCGGACGCGCCGGTGGCCAGGGAGACGATGTGCCGGGAGCGGGCGCGCAGCTTCTCGTTGGAAGCGCGTACGTCGACCATGAGATTCCCGTACGTCTTGCCGAGCCGGATCATCGTGATCGTCGAGATCATGTTGAGGACCAGCTTCTGCGCGGTGCCCGCCTTCAGCCGGGTCGAGCCGGTGAGCAGCTCGGGGCCGGTGACGATCTCCAGGCCGTGTTCGGCCGCCGCGGCGAGCGCGGAGTCCGCGTTGCAGGAGAGCCCGATGGTCAGGGCGCCCTGCGCGCGGGCGTGCTCGACCGCGCCGATCGCGTACGGCGTGCGGCCGGAGGCGGAGATGCCGACCACCGTGTCGTCGGCGCCCAGCTTCAGCGCGTCCAGGTCGGCGGCGGCCAGCTCCTTGCTGTCCTCCGCGCCCTCGACGGCCGTGACCATGGCGGAGGGGCCGCCCGCGATCAGGCCGACGACCTCGGACGGGTCGGTGTTGAAGGTGGGCGGGCACTCGCTGGCGTCCAGCACCCCGAGGCGGCCCGCCGTGCCCGCGCCCGCGTAGATCAGCCGGCCGCCGCGGGCCATGCGCGCGGCGGTGGCGTCGATGGCGGCGGCGATCTGCGGCAGCCGCTCGGCGACGGCGGCCGGGACGGTGGCGTCCTCGCCGTTCATGATCCGGGCGATCTCCTGCGTGGCCAGCCGGTCGATCTCGGCCAGCTCGGGGCGGAACGCCTCGGTGGTGAGGGTGGCCAGCTGGGCGCGGAGCTCGCCGTACGTGCCGGAGGACCCGGGGGTGTCGGTGGCGCCGGGGGTGTCCGTGGTGGAGGTCATGGGGTGCGGCTCTGCTTTCTCGGGTGCTCGGTCTCGTACGCGTACGGGTGGTGCGTGGCCCGTGGTCGGCGGTCCGGGGCGGTCAGCGGGTGCGCGGGGTGTGGCGGTGGGCGAGGGCTTCGTAGGAGGCGGCCAGGGCGGGCGCGGCGGTCTCGTACGTCCGCTGCGCGACGCCTATGAACAGGCAGTCCACGACGAGCAGCTGGCTGGTGCGGCTCGACATCGCGGCGGGGCGCAGCTCGCTCTCGCGCGCGGTGGACGTGGTCAGCACATGGTCCGCGTACTGCGATACGGGCCCGTCGGGCCGCCCGGTGATCGCGATGGTGGTCGCCCCGCGGTCGAAGGCGACCCGCAGCGGCTCGATGACGTCGCCGGTGGAGCCGGAGTGCGTGATCGCGATGGCCACGTCACCGCTGCGCAGCTGCACGGCGTTGGTCACCGCGAGGTGCGGGTCCATGTGGGCGTGGGCGATCAGGCCGATCCGGAGCAGCTTCTGCGCCAGGTCCTGGCCGACGAGCGAGGACGCCCCGACGCCGTAGATGTCGATGCGGCGGGCGGTCGACGCGGCGGCGACGGCGGCCCCCAGCTGTACGGTGTCGAGCCCGGCGGCGGTGTCGGCGAGGGTCTGCTGCTCGTCGTAGGCCAGCTTGGCGACCACGTCGGCGATCGGGTCGTCGACCGCGATGTCGGCGGTGACGGCGGGGGCCCGGCCGGACTCCTGGTGCGCGGCGAGGCCGGCCAGCGCGAGGCGCAGATCCCGGTAGCCCGGGTAGCCGAGGAGGCGCGCGGTGCGGACGACGGTGGCTTCACTGGTGCCGGTGAGCTCGGCGAGACCGGTGACGGTGAGGGCGGCGCAGCCGGCCGGGTCGCCCGCCACCGCTTCGGCGACCAGCTGCATCGAGCGGGTCATGGAGGGGGCGAGGGTCCGGACCTTGGCGGCGAGGGCCGCGGGGGCCGGAGGGGAGTCGCCGCTGAAAATTTCCTTCACGTCACTGGTCACATCTGAAAGATATTTTCAACCTCGTGGTCCGTCAACCCCCCTTTGGTCCCTACCTCTGGCGGCCGGAGCCTCCCTCCGGCGGCCCCTCGCGCACAATGGAGGCATGGAGTTGAACCCCCTGGAGCAGTCCCTGCACACCGCCCGCGCGCTCGTCATGGCCGATCTGGCGGCGGGCGACGTCGCCGAGGCGGACATCGTCTCGCTGGTCGAGGACGCGGTGACCCACCGGCGGTGGTGGGTGGAGCAGTGGCCCGAGGGCGCGGAGTTCGTGGCCGGGCTGATCGCCCAGGACGTGCAGGACGCCCTGCTGGAGCGGTACGGGCGGTGGCCGCTGTGCCCCGCGTGCTCGCCGGAGGAGGAGCCGCACGCCCTGGACGTCGAGCCGGAGCTGGGGCCCGACCCGCACTGGGTCTGCACCAAGGCGGCCGTCGCGGTGGCGCCGGTGGGGGCGCTGGGCGGGGCGCTGCGGCGGTGACGGTCTACATCGACCCGCCCACCTGGCCCGGGCACGGCCGTCTCTGGTCGCACCTGGTCAGCGATGAGTCGTTCGAGGAGCTGCACGCCTTCGCCGCCGCGATCGGCTGCCCGCCGCGCGCCTTCGAGCGCGATCACTACGACGTGCCGGAGGCGCACTACGCGGACGCCGTACGGGCCGGGGCGCGGGAGGTCGGCTCGAAGGAGCTGGTCCGGCGGCTCACGGCGGCGGGCCTCCGGCGGCCGAAGGGGCGGCCGGTGCCGGGGTAGCCCGCCCCGGCGGCCCGCCGCCCGGCCTGCTGGAAGGCTCGCTGTCGGCTCGCTCGGCAGCGTCCGCCGCCCGGCCGTTCCGTCGGCGGGGTCCGCTAGGAGAGCTTGCCGTCGTAGTCCGGGAGCTTGAAGCCGCGCTCGGCGTGGCCGCCGACGATGTCGGTGGTGTTGTTCCCGATGTTGGCGATGATCTTGTAGCCCTTCGCCTCGATCGCGGCCCGCTGCTCGGTCTTGTAGGCGCTGACCTCCTCGAAGAGGTCCGGCAGGCTGCGTACGTACAGCCCGTCGACCGGGTAACCGGCCTTCTTCAGGTTCCAGTCCGTGAGGGAGTGGATGATGCCCGGACGGGCGGTGACGAAGAAGACGGCCACGCCGCGCGCGTCGGCGTACCGGGCCAGCTCGCGGACGTCCCCGACGGCCGGGGTGGGCAGCTCCCAGAACGGGTGGAAGTGCGTCTCCAGTGCGGTGTTGTCGATGTCGAGGACGATCGCCTGCTTCTCGCTCCCGGCGCTCTCCGACCGGGCCTCGATCCAGGGGCGCGCCTCGGCGACGACCGCCGCGACGTCCTTCCGCCAGGTGCCGTAGTCGACATCCGCGGCGAGGGCGGACGCGGGGCCCGCGGGGGCGGTCGCCGGAGCGGTACGGGCCGGGGCCTGCGTCTCCGTCGCGCCGGCCGAGGTGACGGGAACCGCGACGAGGGCGAGCGTCGCGGCCAGTGCCGCGGCGGTGCGCTGGATGGTGGCGCCTGCATGCATGGGGACTCCTGGGTGGGGAACCTGCCAATGGCCCGTACGCCGTGACCCGACGACGGGTTGTCATGCTCGCGCTCAATCATGAAGGCCGGGTGGATATCTCACTACTGGTCGGTAGCGTCTTTTTCGGCTGCTGTTCGGCTGCCCGGCGGAAATCGGCCGGGCTGTGGCCGGGAGGGCTCGGTGGGCCCGGAGCTCGGGCCCGGAGCTCGGGCCCGGAGCTACGGAGTCACCCGGCCGTCGGCGGGCACGGAATCGACCCGCGCCGGGCGCCCCGCCCCTCTCGCCGCGCTCTTCGCGATCAGCCGTGAGCGGGAGCGCGTCCGGCCGCCGTCGCCGCGCTGGAGGCGCAGGGCCATCCCCACCGCCGCCAGGGCCAGGGCCGTCATCGCCGCGCCCGCCCAGGCCGTGGAAGCGAAGCCGAAGTCCAGGTCGATCACCGTGCCGCCGAGCCACGGGCCGCTCGTGTTGCCGAGGTTGAACGCCGCCGTCGTGGTGGCTCCGGCCAGGGTCGGGGCGGCTCCGGCCACGTTGAACATCCGGGCGTTCAGCGCGGGGGCCGTGAAGAAGGCGGACAGGCCCAGCAGGAACGCCAGCGCGACCACCGCCACCTGGCTGGAGGCGAACAGGGCCAGCGCCACCAGGAACACGGTGGACGCCGTGATGCCGCTCAGCATCACCCCGAAGAGGTGCGCGTCCGCGACCCGGCCGCCGATCATCGTGCCGATCAGCGCGCCCACGCCGAACAGGCCGAGGATCCACGGCACCCAGCCCGAGTCGAGACCCGCCACGTCCGTGAGCAGCGGCGCCAGATAGCTGAACGCGCAGAACACCCCGCCCGCCGCGAGCGCGGTGATCACGATGGCCAGCCAGACCTGCCGGTCCCGGTAGATCGCCAGCTCCCGCTTCAGCTCCGGCCTCTTCTCGGGCAGCGGGATGTGCGGGATGCGGGTGGCGACGCCGACCAGGGCCACCGCCGAGGCCGCGCCGACCGCCCAGAACGCCGAACGCCAGCCGAGGTGCTCGCCGAGGAAGGCGCCCAGCGGCACGCCCAGCACGTTCGCGACGGAGAGGCCGCCGATCATCACGGCCATCGCCCGCGCGCGCTGGTTCACCGGGACCATCGCGATGGCCACGGCCGCGCCGACCGCCCAGAAGCCCGCACAGGCGAGCGCGCTCACCACCCGGGAGACGAAGAGGACCTCGTACGTCGGGGCCAGCGCACCGGCGATCTGGCCGAGGCCGAACACCGAGATCAGCGCGATGAGGGTGGTGCGGCGCGGCAGCCGCAGCGTGGCGACGGCCAGCAGCGGGGCGCCGACCACCATGCCGATCGCAAAGGCGGATATGAGGAGTCCGGCCTGCGGAATCGACACCTTCATGTCGTCGGCGATCGGTGGGAGCAGGCCCGACAGCATGAACTCGCTGGTGCCGAGTGCGAAGACCGAGAGGCCGAGAATGTATACGGCGACGGGCATGGGTGCGCGGCGGGAGACGGAGTCGGGCATGACTCGTCACAACGCCGGGGAACGCTTCCGCATTCCCCGGCGTCGAGTGGCGGGCACCTTTGTTCACGCCCCTGTCACACGCCTCGGTCACCGGAGGGACCGGCGTGGCCCGTCACGCGGGCAGGGCGTGCAGCTTCTTGCCGTGCAGGGCGAAGACGTGCTTGCCGTCGGTGGCCACCAGCCACGCGTGGAAGTCGCCGGACTTGTCGTTGAACGTCCAGCGCAGGGCCCCGGTCTTCGCGTCGAAGGCGTGGACGCCGCCCTGCTTGTCGAGGTCGGTGGCGCCGTAGAGAACGCCGCCCGCCTTCACGAACTGCCGCGGCACCTGCGCGCCCGCGTCCTTGAGGGCCGTGGACTGCCAGACCTTCTTCCCGGTGCCCGGCTGGAGGGCCCACAGCGTCCGGCCGCTGTCCGCGATGTACAGCACGTCCTCCACGAGGCTCGGCTCGCGGAACGTGGTGAACTTCTCGGTCTCCACAGACCACTTCTCGGACCCGTCGGACAGGGCGAACGCCTGGAGCCGCTGCCCCTGCGGGACGATCACCAGATCCTGGTGGACGACGAAGGGCCCGTAACTCGTCTTCGTCGTCTTCTGCGTCCACACCTGGCGGCCGGTGGCGGTGTCGCGGACCGTGAGGTTCTTCTTGAAGTCGGTGTAGACGAGGTAGCGGCCCTGCACGGCGGCGTGGATGCCGTTCTGCTCGGTGCCGAGGTCGCGCTGTTCCTTCCAGACGACCTTGCCGGTGCTGCTGTTCAGCGCGGCGATCACATTGGTGTGGGACGAGTTGTCGGGTTCGAGGATCTCGGCGATGACGTACACCTGGTCCGCGTCCACCGCGACCGGCCTCGGCTGCCGGTACTCCTTGCCCAGGTGGCTGCGCCAGGCCTCCTTGCCGGTCCCCGGTACGTAGCCGATGACGTTGCCGTCGTACGTGCCGCTGGCGAGGTACAGGGTGCCGTCGCCGAGCAGCAGCGGCGCACCGGGGACCGCGCCGCCCGGCAGCGACCACCGCTCCTCGCCGCTCGCCGCGTCGAGGGCGGCGAGCGGATCGCCGCTCGCGATCACCACGCCGTCCACAGTCACCAGTTCGTCGTTGTCGCCGTAGGTCTGTGCCGAGGTCGTCTTCGTCCACAGCGGTGCGGGGGCCTCCCCGTCCTTCGGCGCCTTGCCCTCCTCGGGGGAATCGGTGCGCGGCGGCGGCGTGCTGCCCTCGCCGCCGGTGGCGAGCTCGTCCTCGCAGCCGGTCAGACCGGCCCCGAGCGCCGCCACCGTGACCCCGACGCCGGCCAGTCGCAGTATTCGCCGTCGTGAAGGTCTGCCGGCCGTCGTGCCGTGTCCCGCGGTTCCCATGAACATGTCGCCGTACCCCCGGTGGAGTCGTCAGAGTGTGTGCAACTGCGATGCCAGACGTTAGCGGGCGTGCCGCGGCACAGGCCGGGGCAGGTCATGACCGGAACAACTCCGTGAAGGAACCGGAACATTTGCTCCGCGGAACCGGACCGGCCGCCGCCGGTCACCGCGGAGCGGACGGGTCCAGCAGTTCCAGCTCCGTCGCCAGGTTGTGCCGCGCCCGCGCCTCCCACTCCGCCGCACCGTAGGGCGTACGGAACAGCCGTGGCAGATCCAGGAGTTGCCGCAGCACCGCCGCCCGGCCCGCCCGGAACGCCTCGTCGGGCACGAAACCGTACTCCTCGCGGACCCGGGCCGCGTACGCCCCGTACGCCTGCGGGCCGCCCGCCAGGACCGCGAGGTCCGCGTCGCACAGCACCTCGCCGTTGCGGTCGCCGTCCGCCGGGTCGTGCGTGACGGTGAGGCGGACCAGCCGGGCGACCTCCGCCACCACCGCGTCCGGCACCCCCGCCTCGGGCAGCGCGCGCTCGGCGAGGGCGGCGCTGCGCTCCTCGTTCTCGCTGCGGTCGGGCCGGTACACCGCGTCGTGGAACCAGGCGGCGAGGCGTACCGCGTGCACGTCGTCGG
>MUNB01000288.1:3115-3356 GCA_002154345.1 Streptomyces griseus | reverse complement strand
CCCACCTCCAGGCGCGCACCACCCCGCACCGGCTGCCACCGACGCCTCAGGCGCCCGACGAGCCGCGCGGGCCGCCCATGCACGTTTTCCCACCCCCCACAGAAACAGCGGGAGATCGCACATGAGAAGCCGCACCGTAGAGCCGACGCTGCCCCCACGCACCGCGACGACCTCAACACCCGTTCCACGCCTGCGAGTTGGAGACCGACTGACCGACCTGGCCGGGCTGGTCGACGCCCAC
>MUNB01000288.1:0-3076 GCA_002154345.1 Streptomyces griseus | reverse complement strand
GGCGCTGGAGACGGCCATCGGGATCGGCCTGATCGCCGGCCGCCGCCTGCTGCGCCCCGCGCTCGTCGCGTTCTTCCTCCACATGGGCGGCGTGTTCTCGACCCTCGTCCTTCTCCCCGACGCGATGTGGCAGCCCCACTCCCCCGCGCCGACCATGGAGGGGCAGTACGTCGTCAAGAACGTGGTCCTGGTGGCCGTGTGCCTGGTCGTCGCCGCTGACGCCTGGGGACGTGGGTCGAGGTCCCGGCACCGGCCCCGCTCCCGTCCCTGAAGGCCGGACCGTACGGGCCGAGCAGCGGCATCGTCAGCCCGTGGGCTCGGCCGGTACGGGTATCAGGGCGTCAGCCCACGTGGGCCGGCACCTCAGCGGGCCGGTGCGGGGTGGCCGCGAGGCGGCGACCCCGGAGCATGGTCGCGGCGATGGCCGCCGCGACCACCAGGGTGACGGCGGTGGCGAGGAAGACCGAGGAGTAGCCATCCGTGAGGGCGGCCGCCTGGCCGCCGCCGGCCGCGGCGGAACGTTCAACGGCGCCGAGGTAGATCGTGGTGAACACCGACAGACCGACGCAACCACCGATCTGCATGGCGGAGTTGACCAGGGCCGATGCGGCACCGGCATCGTGGTGGTCGACGCCGGCAAGGGCGACGTTCTGCACGGGGATGATCACGAAGGCGATCCCGATGCCGACGACCACCAGGCCGCCGAAGACCTCGGTCCAGTAGCTTCCGTCGGCGGTGATGAAGGTCAGCCACAGCATCCCGGCCGCCGCGATCAGCGGCCCACCGGCCATCAGGACGCGCGGGCCCCTGGTGGGCAGCAGCCTGGCGGCCACGGGCGCGGTGATCATGGTCGCGAAGGTCATCGCGAGGCTCGCGAGTCCGGCCGTCAGCGGGGAGAGCCCGAGCACGATCTGCAGGTGGAACATCAGGTAGAGGGTCATCCCGATGTAGACGGCGCCGATCGTCGCCTGGATGAGGAACGCCCCGGCGCGGGCGCGGTCCCGCACGATCCGCAGCGGCAGCAGCGGCTGCGCGGCACGGGCCTCGATCCACACGAACGCCGCCAGCAGCACCAGACCGCCGGCGAGGAAGCCGATGGTGTCCGGCTCGGTCCATCCGGACTCGGCGAGGGTGAACCCGTAGACGAGGGCTGCCAAGCCGAGGGTGACGGCCAGGGTGCCCCAGATGTCGTAGCCGTTGCCGCCCTCGACCCGGCTTTCGGAGACGAAGATCAGGGCGCCGGCCAGGCCGACGACGGCGAAGACGATGTTGACCAGCAGGCACCAGCGCCAGTCGGCGAACTCGGTCAGGACACCGCCGAGCGCCAGGCCGACGGCGGCACCGGTACCGGCGACGGTGCCGAAGACGGCGAACGCCGTACCGCGCTCACGCCCGGCCGGAAACGTGACCGTCAGCAACGCGAGCGCCGCGGGTGCCAGCAGCGCCGCGAACACACCCTGCAGGCCGCGCGCCGCGATCAGCTCGGTCCCGCTCTGCGCGAGACCGCCCCACGCGGAGGCGGCCCCGAAGCCGAGCATCCCGACCATGTAGCTGCGCTTGCGCCCCCAGTAGTCGGCGACGCGTCCGCCGAGCAGCAACAGCGCGCCGAAGGCGAGGACGTACGCGGTGATGACCCACTGCCGCTCGGTGTCGCTCAGCTCCAGTTCGCGCTGGGCCTGGGGCAGGGCCACGTTGACGATCGTCGCGTCGAGCACGACGACCAGCTGGGTCAGGGCGATCACGGCCAGCGCCCACCAGCGGCGGGGGTCAGGATCGGTTGGCCGGGACGGCAGGAGGACAGACACGAAAAAACCTCCGGGGTTCTGTCTAACGAGCGCCGGAGGTTTCAAGCCTCGGACCAGACACCGGACGGCCGGGTCTGACCACCTCGACCACGGGGCCGAGCACATCCATCCTAACCACGGCCCACCGACCGGTCCGGACCACGAAGGACCGTGATCCGGCTCACAGAGGGACGCCGGACATCCTCGGCTCCTGGACCCGAACAAGCCCCGCGAGCTGGTGTTTGGCGCAAAATATCGCCGCTCCGATGGAACGGATCCGCTGAGACAGAACCTGGACATGCACGCAATCGTTTGAAGATCGGCCCGCCCCTAACGTCGTCGTTGCCAGCAGGAAGCACCGCACACGACAGCCGTTGGAGATCATGATGCGCTCGCGTCTCGCCACCCGTTCCGCCCGCCTCGTCCTGGCCGCCGCGGTCGTGACGGCGCTCGCCGCGACCACCGCGTGCGGCCCCGAGGACCCCACGGAGAACGGCGCCGCGGCCTCCTCCTCGTCACCCTCCGCAGAGGGCGGCGGCAAGGGCGAGACTCCGTCCGGCGACAGCACACCGTCCGAGGCGGGCACATCGACGAACGGCTCCGACTCCACCGGTGGCGCAGGCGACAAGGGCGAATCCTCGACCGGCGACAAGAGCGGCTACGGGCAGTCCTGTGGCACCAACGACCTGGACTTCACGGTCACATGGGAGGCCCAGCCGATCAGCCACTACCTCGTCACCGCCAAGGCCAAGTCCGGCATCACGTGCTACCTGGACGTCAACACGCCCAGCGTTTCCTTCGGTTCGGCCGCCGACGGCGTGGCGTCGCCCGTCGGGCAGGGCGGCGAGGACCCGATCAAGCTGTCCGGTTCCTCCGTCGCGTACGCCGGTATCAACGTCAAGACCACCGAGGGCGACGGCGGCAAGCAGTTCGAGCACGTCATCATCGCCACCTCCGAGGAGGACCCGAACCCCGCCCAGATCGAGCTGCCCGACGCGCCCACCGTCGACAAGCCGATCGTCACCAACTGGTCGACCAAGCGCGACGAGGTCGTTCCGCGCATCGTCTGACGCCCGACGGAAAGCGGCCTCACACCACCTGGATCACATGCTTGCCCCGTACCCCGCCCGCCTCCAGGGCGCGGTGGGCGGTGGCGATGTCCGCCAGCGGATGGACCGTGTCGACGACGGGCCGCAGGTCACCACGCTCCACGTACGCGGTCAGCTCGGCGAACAGGTCGTGCTTCGGGTTGCCGCTGAAGAAGCGGACGCGCTGCCGGCCGTGCACGGCCG
>MUNB01000287.1 GCA_002154345.1 Streptomyces griseus | reverse complement strand
CCCCCTCTCCCCGGAGGACCTCGTGACCGCACCCTCCCTCCTCAGCCCCGCAGTGCGTAACTACCCCTGGGGCTCACGCACCGCGATCCCCGCTCTTCTAGGGCAGCAGCCCGACGGCGAACCGCAGGCCGAACTCTGGTTCGGCGCACACCGCGCCGCCCCATCGCTTCTTCCCGACCGGCCCGGCAGCCCGGACCTGGCAGCCGCCATCACCGCCGACCCGGTCAGGGAGCTGGGGGAGGCGAGCCTGGCCGCTCACGGCCCCGAACTCCCCTTCCTGCTCAAGTTGCTCGCAGCCGAGCGGGCACTGTCGCTGCAGGTGCACCCCACACGCCGGCAGGCGCAGAACGGCCATGACCGAGAGGAAGCGGCGGGAGTGCCGCTCGACGCCCCGCACCGCGCCTTCAAGGACCGCAACCCCAAGCCGGAACTGCTGTGCGCACTCGAGCCGTTCGAGGCGCTCTGCGGCTTCCGGGAGCCGGCCCGCACAGCCGAGCTGCTCGATGCGCTGGCGGTGCCCGAACTCCGCCGCTGGTCAGCCGTTCTTCGTTCGCGGCCTGCGCGCGAAGCCCTCAGCCGCACGCTGCGCGCGGCCCTGTGCGCTCGCGAGCGGCTCGTGCACACCGTGTCCGCAGCCCTGCCCCGGCTGACCGCGTCCCCAGGCCCTTGGAGCAACGCCGGCGCCGCATACACAGCCGTCGCGGAGGACTACCCCGGCGACCCCGGGATTCTCGCAGCACTGCTCCTCAACCACGTCCGTCTCGACGCAGGAGAGGCCCTGTACCTGGGGGCAGGCGTGCCGCATGCCTATCTGCGGGGGGCCGGCGTGGAGATCATGGCCAACTCGGACAACGTGCTGCGCTGCGGCCTGACCGACAAGCACGTCGACATCACGCAGCTGGCCGACATCGTGGACTGCGTTCCGATGGGGCCCGCGATCATGCGGCCCACTCCCACCGGGTTGGCCGGGGAGAGCCAATTCTGTTCTCCGACAGAGGAGTTCGTTCTCTCACGTCTGGAAACCGGAACCGGAGCCGTGAGCGTGACCGATTTCGGGCCCCAGGTGCTGCTCTGCCTCGTCGGCCACGTCCGCCTGACGCCGGGTCCGCCCCTTTCCCGGGGCGCGGCCGCGTTCGTGCCCGCGGGAAGCCCGTGCGAGGTGACCGGCGCGGGGGCGGTGCTCTACCGCGCCCGAGTACCCCTGCGCGCCGCTCCATGAGGCTCGCGACCAGAGTGTGGGGCACCGGCCCCCGCACAGCCGTCCTCGTGCACGGCATCATGACGGACTCACACACGTGGAACCGTGTCGCACCGCCTGTCGCAGACCGCGGTTACCGCGTCATCGCCGTCGACCTGCGTGGTCACGGCGCAAGTGGCCACGGCGCGCCCTACACGCCCGCCGTCCTGGCCGCCGACCTACTCGAAACCGTGCCTCCGGCCCCCGACCTCGCCATCGGCCACTCACTCGGCTCAGCCGCACTGCTGCTTGCCCTGCCCCGATTGCGCTGTGCCCGCGCCATCCACTGCGACCCCGCGTGGGTGAACCGACCCCGGGACCTGGCCGCCCTGCGCGCCGTGAAGTACGCCACCTGGCGGGAGCTGAGGGCCGAGCACCCGCTTTGGCATGACGAGGACATCACCGCCGAGCACCGGGCGCTGACGACGTGGGACCCAGACTCCGTCGACGCCCTGGCCCACCTGCCTGGCCTGCCCACCGCCGCCCCGGCCGTGCCTTCCCTGGTACTGCTCGCCGACCCCAGCGAACGGATTCCACCGGCCCCGGCCGCGACACTGCGCAGCCGGGGCTGGCACACGCGGACGGTGGACGGCGCGGGACACACCGTCCACCGTGACGACCCCACCGGCTTCCTGTACGGGCTGTCCGGATGGCTGTGACCACACCCGACCACTCAGGGGAGGTTGACTTCACCCTGGTTCAGAACGCGGGGATGGAAGTACGCCGCTTGGATCTCGGCGTTGGTATTGTTCCCCCGCAGATGTTCGGACCACATCATGAACCATGCCCACTGCGGCTGACTCTGCAGCATCGCGGCGGTCGGCATCTTGCCGATCTCCCCGATGGCCATGGGCTTCGTCCCGGCGATGTTCCTCATCTGCTGGTAATCGGCGGAACTGGGGTGACTCTTGTACCAGACGTCGAGCGACACGACATCGGCGTACTGATTTCCGGGGTAGTAATTACTCCACCCGCCGGCCGGGTTGTCCTGCACGTTCCACACCCAGATGAGGTTGTCCAGGCCCTTCGTTCCCGTGAGGTAGTCGCGCGTGATCTGGAAGAGCCGAGCACTTCCGTTGGTTCCCGGCCGGTTTCCCCACCAGTTCCACGATTCGTTCATCTCGTGGAACGGTCGGAAGAGCACCGGGACTCCCGCATTCTTCAACTGCTGGAGGTAGGGGACGACCTCGTCCAGACGGCGCTTCCAGGCGTTGTTCAAAGCGCTGCCGTCGGTGAGGATCTGCGAGAATTGCGCGTTCGATATGTTCGACTTCACACCGCCCTCGAACGCGCAGGTGCTTCCACCGGTCGGCGGACAGACGTGCCAGGTCAGGGAGACCAGCGACCCGTTGGCCCACTCGGTCTTCGCCTGATCGACCACGCGTTGGCGGTTCGCCACGTCCGCGGCGTTGAACATCAGGTCCCCGCCCCACAGGCCCGGGTACTGACCGGTGACGTCCTTGACCTGCTGCGTGTACTGCCCGGGAGCCGAAGCGGGCTCCTTGTTGTGCTGTCCGGAAACGATGCTGGTTCCGGAGATGGAGCGCAGATAGTTCACCACGTTCTGCTTGGGGGTCGCGGGAAAGGCCTGCGCGGAATCCGCCGTCGGCCAAACGAATGCTGCCGTGAATACGGCTGCGGCTGTCAAAGCGGAGGTGGCGAAACGTCGTGTCTTTCTCACTGGCATCCCTGCTTTCGTGACGGAGCGGAAATGCTCGACGTCATGAAGGTGGCGGAACCTGCAGTTCTCGTCAACGGTTCGCGTCGCCTCTCATTGCAAGCCGACAACATAATTTACTTAACGTTTCCTAAACGCGTCGCATATTTCGCCGCTTGTCCTCTATGTGGGCTCCGCGTCACGGCGTGAACGTGTGCCGCCATGCATGCTGTCCGTCGGGCACGGAGACTCATCCTCGTCTGCCGTCGCCACCTTCTCGCTCCTGAGACCTGTTCCGAGACCCAGCACATGAAGAGCGCGGCACTCAGAGGCCTTCGCTCGCGGTTCAAAGCCTCACGCACTTGCCCGGGCGGGTGGGAGACACCTTCCCGCCGGGCGGAGGAGGGGCGGCGAGTTGCAGATCACGTCCGCCGGTGCGGTCGGCGTGGCCCGACCCGCATCGGATTTTTGCGAGGCCTATTCGGCGGCAACCTTCCGTAAGGGGTGACGGGTGATCAGCTTTTCCTGGCGTCCAGTCAGTAATTCAAGATCATCTTGCACACGTGTTGCACAAGGTGCTGAAAAGCAACAGTGATCAGCGAAGGGCTACGGAGGCAAGTATTCGCCGGTCAGATGGCATGCTGCGGTGTCGCGCCCCTTGCCGCCAAGGAGCACGACACCCCGCCCGTCAGATGTCCCGGAAGATCTCGATCTGCGCGCCCACCGAGTTGAGCCGCTCGGCCAGTTCCTCGTAACCGCGGTTGATCACATAGACGTTGCGGAGTACGGAGGTGCCCTCGGCCGCCATCATCGCCAGCAGCACCACCACGGCGGGCCGCAGGGCGGGCGGGCACATCATTTCGGCGGCGCGCCAGCGGGTCGGGCCCTCGACCAGGACCCGGTGGGGGTCGAGGAGTTGGAGGCGGCCGCCGAGGCGGTTGAGGTCGGTGAGGTAGATCGCGCGGTTGTCGTAGACCCAGTCGTGGATCAGGGTCTGGCCGTGCGCGGCGGCGGCGATCGCCGCGAAGAACGGGACGTTGTCGATGTTGAGGCCGGGGAACGGCATCGGGTGGATCTTGTCGATCGGGGCCTCCAGCTTGGAGGGCCGTACCGTCAGGTCCACCAGGCGGGTGCGCGCGTTGTCGGCGGCGTACTCCGGGGTGCGGTCGCAGTCGACGCCCATCTCCTCCAGGACCGCGAGTTCGATCTCCAGGAACTCGATCGGCACCCGGCGGATGGTGAGTTCGGACTCGGTCACCACCGCGGCGGCCAGCAGGCTCATCGCCTCGACCGGGTCCTCGGAGGGGGAGTAGTCCACGTCCACGTCGATCTGCGGGACCCCGTGCACGGTGAGCGTCGTGGTGCCGATGCCGTCGACCCGTACGCCCAGCGCCTCCAGGAAGAAGCACAGGTCCTGGACCATGTAGTTGGACGAGGCGTTGCGGATGACGGTCGTGCCGTCGTGCCGGGCGGCGGCCAGCAGGGCGTTCTCGGTCACCGTGTCGCCGCGCTCGGTCAGCACGATGGGGCGGCCCGGCGAGACGGAACGGTCGACCTGCGCGTGGTACAGGCCCTCCGTGGCCGCGATCTCCAGGCCGAACCGGCGCAGCGCGATCATGTGCGGCTCGATCGTGCGGGTGCCGAGGTCGCAGCCGCCCGCGTACGGCAGGGTGAACTGCTCCATCCGGTGCAGCAGCGGGCCCAGGAACATGATGATCGAGCGGGTGCGGCGCGCGGCGTCGGCGTCGATCGCCTCCATGTCCAGCTGCGCGGGCGGCACGATCTCCAGGTCCACGCCGTCGTTGACCCAGCGGGTGCGCACCCCGATGGAGTTCAGCACCTCCAGGAGCCGGAACACCTCCTCGATCCTGGCCACCCGGCGCAGCACCGTGCGGCCCTTGTTGAGGAGCGTGGCGCACAGCAGCGCGACGCAGGCGTTCTTGCTGGTCTTGACGTCGATGGCCCCGGAGAGCCGCCGGCCGCCGACGACCCGCAGATGCATGGGCCCGGCGTAACCGAGCGACACGATCTCGCTGTCGAGGGCTTCACCGATGCGGGCGATCATCTCAAGGCTGATGTTCTGGTTGCCGCGCTCGATGCGGTTGACGGCGCTCTGGCTCGTGGCGAGCGCCTCGGCCAGCTGGGTCTGTGTCCAGCCCCGGTGCTGGCGGGCGTCACGGATGAGCTTGCCGATACGTACGAGGTAGTCGTCTGACATGGCGGCAGGTTATCTCAGATATGAGATGAGGATGATGTGGGGGTGTGCCGTTCGAGTGACAGGTGTGTACCGGCTCCGCGTACGCCCGGTCTCTCCCATGGTTGCCCGCACGGGCGCGAAGGGCGCGGTCTGCGCGTCCGTACGGGGCTGCGGAGCGACGCCCTCCGCCTCGGTCCTCCGTCTCCGCTCTCCGGCTCGGGCCCTCCGCCCCCCGGCCCTCAGCCCGCTCGGCCGGGCCGGCGGGCGGTGGCGCGCTTCCGGTGGGCGAGGCCGAGCTTGACCGGGACCAGCGCGAGCCGGCACCACATGGCCGCGACGGGGGAGACGAGGTAGGCGACCGGCACCGTCGCCGCGAAGAGCGCCGCGGTCGAGGCCAGGTCGGCGATGACCGCCCGCCCCACATCGCCCCGGACGGCATCCGTCCCGTGCTCCGTCGCCCGCCTGCCGGTCAGGAACATCGCCGGCGCCAGCAGGTTCGTGACGGCGACCATGCCGGCGTACACGGCCACGGTCAGCGGACGCGCGGCGTATTCGGAGAGCAGGGCGGTCGGGAACGGTACGAGGGCGATGGCGCCGAGCCACATCAGCGCGAACCGCAGCGACACACCCTCGAAGCGCGGGACCAGCCGCACGATCAACCGGTGGTCGCGCCAGAACCCGGCCAGGATCGCGAAGCTCAGCGCGTACGCGCCGAGGTCCGGCAGCGCCTGCCGCACCGCATCGGTGAACTCGTCCTTGTCCAGGCCCGGTTCGATGTGGAGGTCGAGGACCAGCAGGGTCATCGCGATGGCGAAGATCCCGTCGGACAGGGTCGTCAGACGGTCCGCGCTCTTCTCGTCGGCCTGCTCGGCGGCGGCCCGGTCAGCACTCACCCGCCTCAGGGTGCGGGCGCGAGCAGGCTCCTGCCGTCATTACGCCGACGGGCGGCAAGCCGAACTGCCTGGCCGCCGAACTGCCTGGCCGCCGAACTGCCTGGCGCCGAACCGCCGGGTTACGGGGCGTCCAGGACGGCGGCCACGGCTTCGATCTCGACGAGCTGGTCGGCGTACCCGAGCACGGTGACGCCCATCAGGGTGCTGGGCACGTCGTGGTCGCCGAAGGAGTCCCGGACCACCTGCCAGGCGGCCACGAGATCCTCCTGCCGGGCCGACGCCACGAGGACCCGCGTGCTGATGACGTCCTCGGCCGTGGCGCCCGCGTCGGCGAGCGCGGTCCGCAGGTTCTCCATGGCCTTCGCCGCCTGGCCGGCGTAGTCGCCGACGGCCACGGTGGCGCCGTGCTCGTCGAGCGGGCACGAACCGGCCAGGAAGATCAGCCGCGACCCTGCGGGCGCCGTGGCGGCGTAGGCGTACTCGGCCACATCGGAGAGGGTGCGGGAACGGATCAGCGAAACGGCGCTGGTGCGGGTCACGGTGGGTGTCTCCTGGCGGGGTGTACGAGGTGTACGAGGAGTAAGAGGGGTGTACGAGGAGTAAGAGATGTACGGGGCGGGTTCTGGAGCACGTCATCCTTTCAGCGCGCTCCACACCCCGCTCCTCCTTTTCCGGCCGGTCCGGCATCCACCGGCGGGAAAAAACCCCGAGCCCCGGCGAGCGGCGTGCCACTAGGGTGGCCCGATGCCGTCGATCAAGCAGGTCCAGATCACCTTCGACTGTGCGTCGCCCTGGCGCGTAGCCCGCTTCTGGTGCGAGGTGCTGGGGTACGTCCTTCCGCCGGTGCCGGAGGGGTTCGCCACGTGGGACGCGTACGAACTCACCCTGCCGCCCGAGAAGCGGGACGCGGGAGCCGTCTGCCAGGACCCCACGGGGGTGGGCCCGCGGATGTACTTCCAGCGCGTTCCCGAGGGCAAGGTCGTCAAGAACCGGGTGCATCTCGACGTACGGGCCGGCACCGGCCTGGTGGGCGAGGAGCGCGTCGCCGTGCTGGAGGCCGAAGGCGCGCGACTGATCCCGCTCGGGGCGACCCGGGTGGAAATGCTGGTCGCCGACGAGGAGAACGAGTCCTGCCTCGTGATGCAGGACGTCGAGGGCAACGAGTTCTGCCTCGACTGACCGGGACGGGGTGAGAGGTGCCGGAGAGATCCGGTCCGGCGTTCTCAGCCGTCGCCCGGAAGCTGCCGGGCGAAGCGGCGGACGGCGTCGGTGAAGGCGTCCGGGGCGTCGAAGTTCGCGAGATGCCCGGCCCGGGGGATCAGTTCGACACGGGCGTCCGGGTGCGCGCGGGCGAAGTCCGCCTCGCCGGACCGGAAGACGGTGTCCTTCTCGCCGTTGAGGATCAGCGCCGGAGCCGCCACATGGCGCATCGCTCCCGCGTCGAAGCGTCCCAGCACCTCTCCCCAGGCGGCGGGCAGGGTGTGGAAGGCGTAGCCGGACCGGATGGTCGCCTCCACCACGTCCTTCGGGTAGTGCCGCAGCAGCAGCCGGTCGTTCCACCGGGCCAGCCGGTCCGCCGGTATCCGGGGAACCAGCCCGGCGACCCACCGGTACGGCGTCGCCCACGGCCCCCGGGTGGAGGCGCTGGCACCCGCGAGGACCAGTCCGCGCAGCCGCTCCGAACGCCGCCGGGCGAACTCCAGCGCGACATACCCGCCGAGCGAGTGCCCGACGACCAGGGCCGGCCCGCGGCCGAGCGCGTCCACGGCGCGGGCGACGACCTCGGCGGCGGCGCCCAGGCTCCAGGGCTCGGCCGAGCGTGCGCCGTGGCCCGGCAGGTCGACGGCGGCCACCGGGAATTCCTCCCGGAGCGCGGCGAGTTGTGTACTCCACTGTCCCGCGCTGAAGCGTGTCCCGTGCACGAAGACGATCGGTGGTGCGTCCGCTGCCGTCATCAGGCCCCCCGGTGATGTCGTACTCACCGGGACTCTATCGGCGACTCCGTCGCAGGCCCGGAACGGATGCGTGATCCGGCCTCTCCGGCCTCTCCGGCCTCTCCGGTCCCTCCGGCCTCTCCGGCCTCTCCGGTCCCTCCGGCCTCCCCGGCCTCTCCAGTCCCTCCGGTGCTCCGGTCCCCCAGTGCTCCGGGGCGCTCTCGCAGGTCTGCGATAGGTTGCCCGCCATGCCCGAACTCGGATCCGTCCCCTGGCCGCCCGTACCGATCGCGACCGAGCGGCTCCTGCTCCGCGGGCCCGAGGCCCGGGACCGGCCGGCGTTCGTCGAGCTGCTGTCCTCGCCGGAGGTGGGCGCCTATCTGGGTGGCGCCCGGCCGCGTGACGAGCTGGAGCGCGCGATACCCGCGGCGCCCGCACGGCGTTCCGGCCTCTTCGTGGTCGACCTCGACGGGGCGATGATCGGCCAGGTCACGCTCACCAGGGATTCGGGGCACCTCGCCCGCGCTGCCGGGAGGGCCGAGCTCGGCTATCTCTTCCTGCCGCAGGCGTGGGGGTACGGGTACGCCGCCGAGGCCTGCGCCGCCGTGCTCGGCTGGTTCGCCGACGCGGTGCCCGGTGAGCCGGTGGTGCTCGCCACCCAGACCGCCAATGCCCGCTCGATGCGCCTCGCGGAAAGGCTGGGGTTCATCGAGGTGGAACGGTTCGAGGCCTACGGTGCCGAGCAGTGGTTCGCCGAGTGGTCCTCGGGCACGACACCCGGCCGAACGCCGGTCAGGGGCACCTGGGCATGACCGAGCGGCGGCTATGTACTAGAGTTATCTCGACATCGAGATATCTGCCGAGGCGCACCACAGCCGCCGCCCGGTAAGGGTTACCTAACTAATCCTTACCTTAGCGGATGGCCGGGGCCGTAGGTGGCAAAACGCGGCGCCGGCTGCCAATGAGGCGCGGCGCGGTAGACGCGCACATTGAAGAAGGAGACTGTCGTGTCGGCGAACAGCTTCGACGCCCGCAGCACGCTGCGCGTGGGCGACGAGTCGTACGAGATCTTCAAGCTGGACAAGGTAGAGGGCTCCGCGCGCCTCCCGTACAGCCTGAAGGTCCTGCTGGAGAACCTGCTCCGTACCGAGGACGGCGCGAACATCACCGCCGACCACATCCGGGCCATCGGCGGCTGGGACTCCCAGGCGCAGCCCAGCCAGGAGATCCAGTTCACGCCGGCCCGCGTGATCATGCAGGACTTCACCGGCGTTCCCTGTGTCGTGGACCTCGCCACCATGCGTGAGGCCGTCAAGGAGCTCGGCGGAGACCCGGCGAAGATCAACCCGCTGGCCCCGGCCGAGCTGGTCATCGACCACTCCGTCATCGCCGACAAGTTCGGCACGAAGGACGCCTTCGGCCAGAACGTCGAGCTGGAGTACGGCCGCAACAAGGAGCGCTACCAGTTCCTGCGCTGGGGCCAGACCGCCTTCGACGAGTTCAAGGTCGTCCCCCCGGGCACCGGCATCGTCCACCAGGTGAACATCGAGCACCTGGCGCGCACGGTCATGGTCCGCAACGGCCAGGCCTACCCCGACACCCTCGTCGGCACCGACTCGCACACCACCATGGTCAACGGCCTCGGCGTGCTGGGCTGGGGCGTCGGCGGCATCGAGGCCGAGGCCGCGATGCTCGGCCAGCCGGTCTCCATGCTCATCCCGCGCGTCGTCGGCTTCAAGCTGACCGGCGAGCTCCCGGCCGGCACCACCGCCACCGACCTCGTGCTGACCATCACCGAGATGCTCCGCAAGCACGGCGTCGTCGGCAAGTTCGTCGAGTTCTACGGTGAGGGCGTCGCCGCCACCTCGCTGGCCAACCGCGCCACCATCGGCAACATGTCGCCGGAGTTCGGCTCCACCGCCGCGATCTTCCCGATCGACGACGAGACGCTGAACTACCTGCGTCTGACCGGCCGCGACGCCCAGCAGGTCGCCCTCGTCGAGGCGTACGCCAAGGAGCAGGGCCTCTGGCTGGACCCGGCCGCCGAGCCGGACTTCTCCGAGAAGCTGGAGCTCGACCTCGCCACGGTCGTCCCCTCCATCGCCGGCCCGAAGCGCCCGCAGGACCGCATCGTCCTCGCGAACGCCAAGGCGCAGTTCGCCCAGGACGTCCGCAACTACGTCGCCGACGACGAGGAGGCGGGCAAGGAGTCCTTCCCGGCCTCCGACTCCCCGGCGTCCTCCAACGGCGTCCCGTCGAAGCCGACCACCGTCACGGCCCCCGACGGCTCCACGTACGAGATCGACCACGGCGCCGTCACCGTCGCCGCGATCACCTCCTGCACCAACACCTCGAACCCCTACGTCATGGTCGCCGCCGCGCTCGTGGCGAAGAAGGCCGTCGAGAAGGGCCTGACCCGCAAGCCGTGGGTCAAGACCACCCTCGCCCCGGGCTCGAAGGTCGTCACCGACTACTTCGACAAGGCGGGCCTGACCCCGTACCTCGACAAGGTCGGCTTCAACCTCGTCGGGTACGGCTGCACCACCTGCATCGGCAACTCCGGCCCGCTGCCGGAGGAGGTCTCCAAGGCGGTCAACGAGAACGACCTCGCGGTCACCTCGGTGCTCTCCGGCAACCGCAACTTCGAGGGCCGGATCAACCCCGACGTCAAGATGAACTACCTGGCGTCCCCGCCGCTCGTCGTCGCGTACGCCATCGCCGGTTCGATGAAGGTCGACATCACCAAGGACGCCCTCGGCGTCGACCAGGACGGCAAGCCGGTCTACCTGACCGACATCTGGCCCTCCGAGGCCGAGGTCAACGACGTCGTGGCGAACGCCATCGGCGAGGACATGTTCAACAAGTCCTACCAGGACGTCTTCGCGGGCGACGCCCAGTGGCAGGCGCTGCCGATCCCGACCGGCAACACCTTCGAGTGGGACGCCGAGTCCACCTACGTGCGCAAGCCCCCGTACTTCGAGGGCATGACGATGGAGACGACCCCGGTCGAGGACATCACCGGCGCCCGGGTGCTCGCCAAGCTCGGCGACTCGGTCACCACCGACCACATCTCCCCGGCCGGCGCCATCAAGGCCGACACCCCGGCCGGCAAGTACCTCACGGAGCACGGCATCGAGCGCCGTGACTTCAACTCCTACGGCTCGCGCCGTGGTAACCACGAGGTCATGATCCGCGGCACGTTCGCCAACATCCGCCTGCGCAACCAGATCGCGCCGGGCACCGAGGGCGGCTACACCCGCGACTTCACGCAGGCCGACGGCCCGGTGTCGTTCATCTACGACGCCTCGCAGAACTACCAGGCCGCAGGCACCCCGCTCGCGATCCTCGCGGGCAAGGAATACGGCTCCGGCTCGTCCCGCGACTGGGCCGCCAAGGGCACCGCGCTCCTCGGCGTCAAGGCCGTCATCGCCGAGTCCTACGAGCGCATCCACCGCTCGAACCTCATCGGCATGGGCGTCCTCCCGCTCCAGTTCCCCGAGGGACAGAACGCCGAGACCCTCGGTCTCACCGGCGAGGAGGCCTTCTCCTTCACCGGCGTCACCGAGCTGAACAACGGCACCACCCCCCGTACGGTCAAGGTCACCACCGACACCGGTGTGGAGTTCGACGCGGTCGTCCGCATCGACACCCCCGGCGAGGCGGACTACTACCGCAACGGCGGCATCCTGCAGTACGTGCTCCGCAGCCTGATCCGCAGCTAGCCGATCCGGCGGCCGAGTGAAGAAGGGCCGCACCCCGGGACTTCCCGGGGTGCGGCCCTTCCGCCGTGCCGATCCCTCGGGTCAGCCGGTCATCGCTTCGCGCTCGACCCGGTCGATCCGGCACTTCGTGCCCGCCGGCACCTCGCCGACGCCCTGGGCCTCGATCCTGGCGGTCGCGCCGGGGGCGACGTCGTCGTCCGTCACCGCGAGGCCCTCGGTCACCACATCGCCGTCACGGTCGAGGAACGAGACGAAGACGACGTAGGACGCCGTGCTCGTGCTCCCGTTCACCACCTTGATGTCGGCGGAGATCCAGTTGATCAGCGCGTCCCGCGTGCACTTCGTGATCGTGGCGTCCTGCTCGGCGGGCGGCCCGTCGTCCTCCGGCGCCTCGAAGTCCCCGGACTCCCCGAAGTCCTCGGCGTCCTCCAGCTCGTCGAACTCCTCCCAGCCCTCGCCGTCCTCCGGCCCCGTCGTGTCGTACCGCGACGTCACCCGGTCCTCGGCCCGGGCGAAGGACTCCGAGGCCTCCTGCATGAACGCGTAGACCAGGGCCGCCGTCGCACCGGTGACGACGAGCCCGCCGATCAGGGACAGCGTCACGATCAGCCCCGTACGCCGCTGCCCTCGCGGCGGCGCGGCGGGCGGCGCCCACGGCGAGGACGGCTGGGCGAACGCGGGCTGTTGCGGTTCCTGAGCCGCCTGCGGCTCCGGATCGGGCGGCGGAGGCGGAAAAGCGTCGGACATGAGGTCCCCCCACGGGAAATCGATCAGGTGAAGGCCCAACCGTACGTGCCTCCGGCGCACCGCCGCTCCCGGGTGCGATCGTGGGCCGGGGACCCGGACCCGCGGTCCTCACCCGTCCCACCCCCACCACCGGCACCGTCTGTACAGAAAGCGAACGGACCCCATGGGCGAGCTGATCCTCATCCGGCACGGCGAGACCGAGTGGTCCCGCTCCGGACAGCACACGAGCTGGACCGATCTTCCCCTCACCGACGGCGGCGAGCGCCAGGCCCGCGCGCTCGTCCCGCTGCTGGCCGACCGGCACATCGGGCTCACGCTCGTCAGTCCGATGATCCGGGCCCGCCGCACCGCCGAACTGGCCGGACTCGCCGAGCCCCGGGTCACCCCGGAGCTGCGGGAGTGGGACTACGGCGGGTACGAGGGCGTCACCACCCGGGAGATCCGCCGCACCCGGCCGTTCTGGAACCTGTGGACCGACGGCGTCGACCCCGGCTCCGACGAGCACCCCGGCGAGAGCCCCGCCCAGATCGGGCAACGGGCCGACCAGGTGCTCGCGGGCGTCCGGTCGGCCGCCGAGGAGGTCGCGGACGACGAGGACATCGCGCTCGTCGCGCACTCGCACTTCCTGCGCGTCCTCACCGCCCGCTACCTCGGCCTGACCCCGGCCGAGGGGCGGCTCTTCCAGCTCGCCACCGGCGCCGTCTCCCGGCTCGGCACCGAACACGGCCGACCGGTCGTCGTCGCACTCAACGTGGCCCTGCCGGAGAGCCTGCAGGGGGCTTGAACCCAGGGGCTCGAACCGCGGGGGCTCGAACAGAAGGGCCGCCGCCCATCCTCTTCGGATACGAGGATGGGCGGCGGCCCTCGTGCGCTCTCGGGCGCGGGTTCAGTACTGCTGAGGCTGCTGCTTCTTGCCGATCACGTTGGCCACGGCGAAGGCGCCCCCCGCGGCCACGACCAGACCCACGAGGGCGACGCCGCCGTTGAGGCGATGCCACCAGAACTTGTGCGGGGCCAGCGGCTCGTTCTCCAGCACCAGTTCGAGCAGATCGACACCGCCGGCGTCGAGCAGCGTGAACACATAGCCGTTGGCGACACCGAAGTACGCGGCCGGCGTGGCCAGGATCGCGGCCCACACCTGCGGTCCGGCCGCACGGCCTCCGGTACGGCCCACCACCGCGCCCACGCCCACCGCAAGCGCGGCCGCGAGCACCAGGTAGCTCGCCTGGAGGCCCACCCGGGACAGGTCCTTGTGGGTGGCCAGCAGGATCCCCGAGTACACCAGCCCGAGGGCTCCCGAGACGAGCAGCCCGAGGAAGAAGGCCTTGCCCGCCCGCGGGCCGCCGGAGGACGGGAAGCCCGGCGAGTAGGGGGAGGGGTAGCCGTGCTGCATCGGCTGCTGGGGAGGGTAGGGGGCGGCCGGGTAGCCGTACCCCGGCTGCTGCTGCGGTGCGGGCTGACCGTACGGGTTGTGCTGCGGTGGCTGTGGCTGCCAGGGCTGGCTCAAAGTCGTCCCCCGATGTGAATGCGTTGCCCACACATGAGTGTGCGAGCGGCCCAAACTACCAAGGCCTCGGCTCGTGCCACACACGGCGCTCGGGCCGTGAGCGACTGCGATTCCGGTGGCGTGATCCGGTGGCCTGCCCCGGGCCCGTCGCCGTTCGGCGAACGGACCGCACCAGCCGAATCCGCTTCGACTGAGCCAGCTACGCATTCATTTCGGGGGATCATCACATGCGTGTTCGTCGCGCCGTCGGCGCAGCAACTCTCGCACTCACCGCCGCCATCGCTCTCTCCGGCTGCACCGACAACCCGAGCGACAAGGCCTTCGGCGGCCTCGGCGACGCTCCTGTGCAGCCGAGCATGCCGAATCCGTCGTTCTCGTTGCGGCCGAGCGGACTGCCCGACGTTCCGGGCGCCTCGTCGGGCGGATCGAGCGGTTCCGGAGGGCTCACCTCCGGAGGGCTCTCCTCCGGCGGAAGCGGCGGAAGCGGCGGCAGCACGTCGGGCGGCACCACCGGTGGCAGCGGCGGCAGCGGTCCGACGTCGCGGCCGCAGTACAACGCGCCCGCCAACAGCGAGGTCATCGGCGAGAACTGCAGCTACCAGCGCTCCACCGGACGGATCACCTACGAGGTCGACATCCAGAACGCGTCCACCGAGTTCGCCTACCGGTACAACTTCACGGTGCAGTTCAGGGTCGGCAAGTACCCCAACTCCACCGTCGCGAGCAAGAGCATCAGTTCTCAGTACAAGACGGTGACCGTCACTCCGGGCGGCGACCGGTCCATCTCGCTCCACGCCTCGCACCCCACCAACGACCGGCTCGTCTACTCGTGCCAGGTGACCTCGGCCCGCAAGTCCCCGGCGTCGTAACGCAAAAGGAAGGGGCGGGAGTGGCTCGGCCACTCCCGCCCCCTGCGTCGCCCCGCACCTGCCGGGGAGACGGATCAGCTCAGGAGCTCGACCTCCGCGAGCGTCGCCGAGCCGTCCAGGACGAGCCGGTAGTGCTGGTACGCACCCGGCTCGGCCACCGAGAACACCCGGGTCTGCTTGTCCCAGGCGAACGACTGGCCGGAGCGGCGGTCGAGGTCCGTCCACTTCTCGCCGTCCGTCGAACCCTGGAGCGTCCAGCCCTTCGGGGCCTTGTCCGCCGCCGCCGAGGTCAGCGTGTACTGGACGCCCTTCGTGGCCGAGGCTGAGCCGTCGATCGGAAGCTCCACCGACTCCACCGTCGCCGTGGTGGCCGAGGTGTCGTCGAAGAGCGCGCCGTCGCCCTTGAGCGCGTCACCCTTGGGCGTCGGGACCTTGTCGTCCTTCTGCACCGAGACCGGGGCCGCGTCCTTGCCCGTGCCCCAGGCCGACGGCTTCGGGCCCATGGCGAACTCCAGCGTGCCGCCCTTGGCCAGCACGTCGTGCGGGAGCGCGGTGGAGGTCCACTTCTTGCCGTTGACCTTCACGCCCTGCACGTAGATGTTCTTGTCGCTGTTCTTCGGGGCCTTCACGACCAGCTTGCGGCCGTTGTCCATGCGGACGGTGACCTTCTTGAAGAGCGGCGAGCCGATCGCGTACTCCCCGCTGCCCATCACCAGCGGGTAGAAGCCGAGCGAGGAGAAGAGGAACCACGCCGACTGCTCGCCGTTGTCCTCGTCGCCGTGGATGCCCTGCCCGATCTCACTGCCGACGTACAGCCGGCCCAGCACCTCGCGGACCTTCTCCTGCGTCTTGTACGGCTGCGAGGCCGCGTTGTACATGTACGTGGCGTGGTGGGCGACCTGGTTGCTGTGCCCGTACTGGCCCATCCGCACGTCCCGGGCCTCGGTCATCTCGTGGATGACCCCGCCGTAGCTGCCGACGAACTCCGGGCCCGCCGTCTCCGGCGTCGAGAAGTACGTGTCCAGCTTCTTGCCCAGGCCCGCGCGGCCGCCGTACAGGTTGGCCAGGCCCCGGCTGTCCTGCGGGGCGGTGAAGGCGTAGCCCCAGCCGTTGGTCTCGGTGTAGTCGTAGCCCCAGACGCGCGGGTCGTACTGGTCCGAGGGCAGGCGCCAGTCGCCGTTCGGCTTCTTGCCCTGGAAGAACCCGGCCTTGTCGTCGAAGAGCTTGACGTACTTCTGCGCCCGGTTCATGAAGTACTCGGACTCTTCCTTGTACCGCGCCTTCTTCGTCCTCTTGTACAGCTCCTGGCCCATGCGGGCGATGCCGTAGTCGTTGACGTAACCCTCCAGGGACCAGGACAGGCCCTCGTGGGTGGCGGTGTTGGCGTAACCGGTGAAGACCGAGGTCTCCAGGCCCTTGCGGCCGACGCCCGAGGACGGCGGGGCCACGGTGGCGTTCTTGAGCGCCGCGTCGTAGGCCGCCTCGGCGTCGAACTTCACGCCCTTGACGTACGCGTCGGCGAACGCCACGTCCGAGCTGGTGCCGGTCATCAGGTCCGCGTAGCCGGGGGAGGACCAGCGTGAGGTCCAGCCGCCGTCCTTGTAGTGCTGGACGAACCCGTCCACCAGCTCGCCGGCCTTCTTCGGGGAGAAGAAGGAGTAGGCGGGCCAGGTCGTGCGGTAGGTGTCCCAGAAACCGTTGTTGACGTACACCTCGCCGTCGACGATCTTCGCGCCGGTCTGCGTCGGGGTGTTCTCACCGGTCGCCTTGGAGAAGGGGCTGGCGTACTTGTTCTTGCCCTTCACCTTCTCGTGGCCGGAGTTCGGGTAGAGGTAGAGCCGGTAGAGGCTGGAGTAGAGCGTGGTCAGCTGGTCGGCGTCGGCGCCCTCGACCTCGACCGTGCCCAGGACGTCGTCCCAGGCGCTCTGCGCCTTGCGCTGCACCTTCTGGAAGGACGCGGACTCCGGGATCTCCATCGCCAGGTTCTGCTTCGCCTGGTCGACGCCGATCAGCGAGGTGGCCAGCCGCAGGTTGACCGTGCGGTCCTTGCCCGCGTCGAAGCGGAAGAACCCGGTGACGTCGTCGCCCCCGCCGCCCTTCAGCTTGCCGCTGTCGGTGACCGGCGCGTCGAAGACGCCGTACACGAACATCCGGGTCGCACCGGTGGACAGGCCGCTCTTGACGTCCGTGTAGCCGGAGAAGGAGCTGGTCTTCGGGTCCAGCGTGATGCCGCCGTCGTTCGAGACGTTGTCGAAGATCAGGCTGGCGTCCTTGCCCGGATAGGTGAACCGCATCCGGGCCGCGTGGTCGGTCGGCGTCATCTCGGCCTTGAGGCCGTTCTCGAACGTGACGCCGTAGTAGTGCGGCGTCGCGGTCTCGTTCTCGTGCCGGAACGGCAGTGCGCGGGCCGTCCGGGAGGCGTCCGGGGTGCCGGAGGCGGCCGAGGGCATCACCTGGAAGGTCTGCCGGTCGCCCATCCACGGGCTCGGCTCATGGCTGGCGCCGAAGGCCTGGAGCGTGGGGAGGTTGTCCTCGTTGTTGCCCCGGTGGTAGTCGTACAGCCAGCTCAGCGAACCGGCGTTGGTCACCGGCGTCCAGAAGTTGAAGCCGTGCGGGACCGCCGTGGCCGGAATGTTGTTGCCGCGCGAGAAGCCGCCGCTGGAGTTGGTGCCGCGGGTGGTCAGCGCGTAGTCCGACAGATGCGCCTTGCGCTTCTCGGGCTTCTTCGGGGCGATCGTGATGTCGTCGATCCAGCCCTGGAACTTCGCCGGGCCCTTGGGGGAGTCGTACGCCACCAGGATCCGGTCGACCGTCTTGCCCGCGGCGACCGTGCCGAGGCGGGCGGCGACCTTGTTCCACTGGTTGACGTAGAGGCGCTTGGCGTCCGCCTGGCCCTGCGGGGTCAGCAGACCGCCGTGGCTGTCGGTGGCCTTCAGCTGGCTCAGGTAGGTGCCGTCGGTGAAGGCGAGGTCCACCGCGACGTGCGTGGCCGGGTAGTTCAGGTCCGTCTCGCCCATCTGCGGATAGACGAGGTAGGACAGCTCGGTGTCCTTGGTGACGGCCGTGTTCACGTCGAAGATCTTGTTGTACGAGTAGGCGCGTCCGTCGGGCGTGTGCGTACCCGCGTACCGCAGTGCCTTCTTTCCGGTGAATCCCGCGCCCGACTTCGCGGTGGGGGAGCCGGAGGGGCCGCGGTCGGGCTGGCTGCGCATCTCGTCGGGCACCGGCGCGGAGGTGTCACCGTTCGAGAACTGAACGTCGGCGAGCTGGAGCGCGTCCGCGCCGCCGTTCGCCGTGATCTCCAGCCGGAAGTGCTGGTACGCGGTGTCGCCCGCGAAGTCGTAGCTCTTCGTCTCGTGCCGCTTGGCGAAGGTCTCGCCGCTGCGGGTGTCGAGGTCGGTCCACTCCTTGCCGTCCGCCGAGCCCTTGAGCGTCCAGTCCTTCGGGTCGCGTTCGGCGTGGTCGTTGGCCGAAGTGAGCGCGTACGTCACGACCTTGACCGGTTCGTCCAGATCGAACTCGACCCAGCCGGTCTTCGCGAACGTCAGCCACTTGGAGCCCGGTTCGACGTCGACGAGGTTCTCCTTGACCTCGCCGCCGGCGGTGTTCTCGGCGCTCGCGCGGAGCTCCGTGACCCGGTCGGTGACATTGCCCGGTATGCCGGAGGAGAAGCCTCCGTCGACGCCGGAGGAGCGGGGCTTGCCGTCGGGGCCCTCCTCGACGGTGTTGCGCCAGTCCGGCTGCTTCTCGTCCGCCTCGAAGGAGGTGGTGAACGTCCGCTCGCCGGAGGGCTTCCGGTCCGGCGACGCGGGCTGGGCGGTGGCGACCGCGGGGGCGATCACCACCAGGGCGAGGGATGCCGCCAGGGCGGCTGCTGTGGGGGTCCGTCTCCGGCGCGGGGCCGGGCGGGGGACCGCGTGAGGGGCCTTGTCGGAGCCGTGGTTGAGGCCGCGTGGTGGCTGCATGCCGAGCCGTTCCTCCCCGGGAAAATGCATGGACAACGTTGTCATAGCGGGATGCAAGGTCCAGTAGGGATCCAAGTGACAGGACGTGTCAAGGGTGTTGCCGCAGGGCTCGTCGACGAATCGGCCGGAATGGGGAAATAGCCGCCGCGGGAGGAGGGGGCGCTGCGCCGAGGTGTCCGTGAGGTCTCAACTCGGGAAAGACTGCCGCCCAAACCTGCATTCGATCTTGCTCAGTTGGCGACGAGTGGACTATACCTGTCGGCATCTGCACAGCCGCTTCGCGCGGACGTGCGCACGGGGGATACAGAGACGGTCGCGAGGACGCCAGGGGTGTCCTCGCTGTACGGTCTTCCGGCATCCCCACTGCACCGGCCCTGTCCGGTACATCTGCATATCTGCACGACCCAAGCGCAACTGACCGCGGTGGCGGGGCCCTTCGCCTGAGGCGAATTTTCTACGGGCGACCGGTACACCGCCTGAGTCCTGGAGAAGGCGAGGACTTGAGCATGGGATCCACCTCCGCCCACAACAATGAGGGCCTTGGCCGTCGCGATCTGATCAAGCGTTCTGCCGCACTCGGCCTGATCGCTGTTCCGACGATGAGCTTCCTGTCCGCCTGCGCGAGCGGCGACAGCAGCAGCGACGACAAGGTCGAAAAGGGCGAAAAGACCGAGAAGAACCCGCTGGCCGTCAACGGCAGCGCGCCGCTGGAGATCGTCATCTTCGACGGTGGCTTCGGCACCAAGTACGCCGAGGACGCCAAGGCCGTCTACGAGAAGACCTACCCCGAGGCGAAGGTCAAGTTCTCCGCGACGCAGAAGATCCAGTCGGTTCTTCAGCCGCGGTTCAACGGTGGCACCCCGCCGGACCTGATCGACAACTCCGGCGCCCAGCAGATGGACATGGGCGTTCTGGTCGGCAAGAAGCAGCTCACCGACCTGACCCCGCTGCTCGACGCCCCCTCCATCGACGACCCCGCCAAGAAGGTCCGCGACACGCTGCGGCCGGGCATCGTCGAGATGGGCCAGTTCGACGGCGATCCGGTCTGGATCATGTACTACGCGTACACGGTCTACGGCGTCTGGTACTCGGAGACCGCGCTGGAGAAGCTCGACGCCACGTACCCGGAGACCTGGGACGACATGCTCGCGCTCTGCGCGAAGGCGAAGAAGGAGGGCATCGCCGGCTGGACCTACCCCGGCAAGCACCCCTACTACCTCCCCTTCTCGCTGTACCCCTTCATCGCCAAGATCGGCGGTGTCGAGGTCCTCGACGCGATCGACAACCTGGAGCCGAAGGCCTGGGAGCACCCCGCGGTCAAGGCGGCCTTCGAGGCGTACTACGAGCTCGTCGCCAAGGACTACATCCTCAAGGGCACCCCGGGCCTGGACCACCGCGGTTCCCAGGGCGCGTGGGCCCGCGGCAAGGCGCTGTTCATCCCGAACGGCTCCTGGGTCGAGAACGAGGAAGCGGCGATCATCCCCAAGGACTTCAAGCTGGCCGTGGGCGCCCCCTCCAGCCTCGACTCCTCGGACAAGATGCCCTTCGGCACCCTCTGGGCGTCCGGCGGCGAGCCGTTCATCGTCCCCAGCAAGGCGAAGAACCCCGAGGGCGGCATGGAGCAGCTGCGCATCATGCTCAGCGAGGCCTCCTCCAAGTCCTTCACCACGAGCACCAAGTCGCTCTCCGCCTTCAACGGCGGCACGGACGGCATCGAGCTCTCCGACGGCCTGAAGTCCGGTGTCGCGGCGCTGGAGAAGGCCGGCACCAACGTGGTCAACCCGCGCCTGCAGGACTGGTACGTGAAGCTCCAGAAGGAGCAGATCGGTGTCGCCGCGCTCGGCGAGATGATGGCCGGCCGCGCCAAGCCGGCCGAGACCATCAAGAAGATCCAGGCCTTCGCCGACGCGACCGCCAAGGACCAGTCCATCAAGCACTTCAAGCACCAGTGACCACGCGTCACCAGCGGCGGGCAGCACGGGAAGGTCGGAGTCGGTAACGATGCAACACGGTAAATACCGGTTCATAGTCGGGTTCTTGGTGGTCCCGATGGCGTTGTACGTCATCTTCGTCATCTGGCCCTTCATCCAGTCCATCTACTACTCGTTCACGGACTGGACGGGTCTGAGCCCCGACTTCAAGATGGTCGGGTTCGACAACTACACCAAGATGCTCGACGACGACATCTTCTGGAAATCGCTGCAGCACAGTGTGCTGCTGGCGGTGCTGCTGCCGCTGGTGACGCTGGGCCTCGCGCTCTTCTTCGCCTTCATGCTCAACGTGGGCGGGCGGCGCCGCAAGGGCGCCGCCGTCACCGGCGTACGGGGCTCGGGCTTCTACAAGATCGCGTACTTCTTCCCGCAGGTGCTCTCGATCGCGATCGTGGCCATCCTGTTCCAGTTCGCCTTCGACCCGGCCCAGGGCATGATCAACGGCACGCTCAAGGCCGTGGGGATCAGCGACGTACCGGACTGGCTGGGCGATCCCGAGCTGGCCCTGTGGTGCATCATGGCGGTCCTCGTCTGGTGCACGACCGGCTTCTTCGTGGTGCTGTTCTCCGCGGGCATGGCCTCCATCCCCAAGGACTTCTACGAAGCCGCCCTGCTGGACGGGGCGAGCCGCTTCACGACCTTCTTCCGGATCACGCTGCCCCTGCTGTGGGACACGGTCCAGTCCGGCTGGGTCTACATGGGCATCCTGGCGCTCGGAGCCGAGGGCTTCGCCATCGTCCACATCATGAGCGTCGGCCCCGGCGGGCCCGACTACTCGACCACCGTCCTGCCGCTGTACGTCTACCAGGCGGCGTTCCGTGACGGACAGGCGGGCTACGCGACCACGATCGGTGTCGCCCTGCTCATCGTGACCCTGGCGTTCGCCGCCATCGTCATGCGGGTGGGCCGGCGCGAGCGGCTGGAGTTCTGATGAAGACCACTGACACCCCTCCCTCCGGGCCCTCCGGCCCCCCGTCCGACGCCGAGGCGGCCAAGGTCCCGGCCCAGCGCGCCGGGACGGTCTCCAAGGGCTCGTCGGCCCCCGTGAAGAGCAGTGAGGGCCAGGTCCTCAACGTCTTCTCGCACGGGATGCTGATCCTGTGGGCGATCATGGTCGTCCTGCCGCTGTTCTGGGCGGTGATGTCCTCGTTCAAGACCGACTCGGACATCTTCAACACCCCGTGGTCGCTGCCGAGTTCGCTGAACTTCGACAGCTGGGGCCGGGCCTGGAGCCAGGCCCACATGAGCGAGTACTTCCTGAACACCATCCTGGTGGTGGGCGGTTCGCTCGTCGGCACCCTGGTCCTCGGGTCGATGGCCGCCTATGTGCTCGCCCGCTTCGAGTTCCCGGGCAACCGCTTCATTTACTTCTTGTTCGTCGGCGGCATGAGCTTCCCGATCATGCTGGCGCTGGTCCCGCTGTTCTACGTCATGGACAACATGGGGCTGCTGAACACGATCCACGGCCTGATCCTGGTGTACATCGCGTACTCGCTGCCGTTCACCGTGTTCTTCCTGACCTCGTTCTTCCGTACGCTGCCGACCTCGGTGGCGGAGGCGTCGATCATCGACGGGGCCTCGCACACCCGCACGTTCTTCCAGGTCATGCTGCCGATGGCCAAGCCCGGCCTGATCAGCGTCGGCATCTTCAACTTCCTGGGGCAGTGGAACCAGTACATGCTGCCGACGGTGCTCAACACCGACCCGGAGAAGCGGGTGCTGGCCCAGGGCCTGGTGGAGCTGGCCTCCAGCCAGGGCTACAAGGGCGACTACTCCGGCCTCTTCGCCGGCCTGGTGATCGCGATGCTGCCCGTGCTGGCCGCGTACATCATCTTCCAGCGCCAGGTCGTCTCCGGTCTGACGGCGGGCGCCCTGAAGTAGCGGATCACCTTACGGACACGGCCCGGTGCCC
>MUNB01000286.1 GCA_002154345.1 Streptomyces griseus | reverse complement strand
GCGCGGGCGCCCGCGCCCTCGATCGGCTTGGTGACGATCTCGATGAGCGGGATGCCGGCCCGGTTGTAGTCGAGCAGGGAGTGGGACGCGCCGTGGATACGGCCGGTGGCGCCGCCGACGTGCGTCGACTTGCCGGTGTCCTCCTCCATGTGGGCGCGCTCGATCTGCACCCGGAAGATCTCGCCGTCCTCCAGCTGGACGTCCAGATAGCCGTTGAAGGCGATCGGCTCGTCGTACTGGGAGGTCTGGAAGTTCTTCGGCATGTCCGGATAGAAGTAGTTCTTCCGGGCGAAGCGGCACCAGTCGGCGATCTCGCAGTGGAGCGCGAGACCGATCTTGATGGCCGACTCCACGCCGATCTCGTTGACGACCGGCAGCGCGCCGGGCAGTCCGAGACAGACCGGGCAGGTCTGGGAGTTGGCGTCCTGCTTCAGCTCCGTGGAGCAGCCGCAGAACATCTTGGTCTTGGTGCCGAGCTCGACATGGACTTCGAGGCCCATGACGGGGTCGTAGGACGCGAGCGCGTCCTCGTACGACACCAGGTCAGTGACAGTCACGGTGAAACTTTCCCTCTCAGCCCAGCAGGACGTCGTCGTCGCCGAGACGCTTCAGTTCGCGATAGAGGATCGCGAGTCCGGTGACGATGGCGGCCGCGGAGACGGCAGCGTCGACGAGGCGCAGGATGTCGTTGTCGTTGCGGGCGAGCTTCGCCTGCTTGACGACACTGATGGCGCCGAACGCGGTACTGCCCATCGCGATGTACGCGCCCGTCTTGGACTTCTTGAAGTTCTTGGCCTTCTTTGCCATGGCACTCACAGCGACGGAGCCTCCTCAAGCAGCGGATGCCCCCACTTTTCCACGAACGCGGCCTCGACGGCCGCTCCGACCTTGTAGAGCCGGTCGTCCTTCATGGCGGGGGCGATGATCTGCAGTCCGACCGGCAGACCGTCCTCCGGGGCCAGGCCGCAGGGCAGCGACATGGCGGAGTTGCCGGCCAGGTTGGTGGGGATGGTGCACAGGTCCGCGAGGTACATCGCCATCGGGTCGTCGGCGCGCTCGCCGATCGGGAAGGCGGTGGTCGGGGTCGTCGGCGAGACGATCACGTCGACCTGCTCGAAGGCCTTCGCGAAGTCCTGGGTGATGAGGGTGCGGACCTTCTGGGCGGAGCCGTAGTACGCGTCGTAGTAGCCGGAGCTGAGCGCGTACGTACCCAGGATGATGCGGCGCTTGACCTCGTCGCCGAAGCCGGCCTCGCGGGTGAGGGCGGTGACGTCCTCGGCCGACTTCGTGCCGTCGTCGCCGACCCGCAGGCCGTAGCGCATGGCGTCGAAGCGGGCCAGGTTGGAGGAGCACTCGGACGGCGCGATCAGGTAGTACGCGGAGAGCGCCAGGTCGAAGGACGGGCAGTCCAGCTCGACGATGTCCGCGCCCAGCGACTTCAGCAGCTCGACCGACTCGTCGAAGCGCTGGAGCACACCGGCCTGGTAGCCCTCGCCGCGGAACTGCTTGACGACGCCGACGCGCATGCCCTGGACGGAGCCGTTGCGGGCGGCCTCGACGACCGGCGGGACCGGGGCGTCGATGGACGTCGAGTCCATCGGGTCGTGCCCGGCGATGGCCTCGTGCAGCAGCGCCGCGTCCAGGACCGTACGGGCGCAGGGCCCGCCCTGGTCGAGGGAGGACGAGAAGGCGACCATGCCGTAGCGGGAGACGCCGCCGTAGGTGGGCTTGACGCCGACCGTGCCGGTGACGGCGGCGGGCTGGCGGATGGAGCCGCCGGTGTCCGTGCCGATGGCGAGCGGGGCCTCGTAGGAGGCGAGGGCGGCGGAGGAGCCGCCGCCGGAGCCGCCGGGGATGCGGGTGAGGTCCCAGGGGTTGCCGGTGGGGCCGTAGGCGCTGTTCTCGGTGGAGGACCCCATGGCGAACTCGTCCATGTTGGTCTTGCCGAGGATGACGACGTCGGCGTCGCGCAGCTTCCGCGTGAGCGTGGCGTCGTACGGCGGGACCCAGCCCTCAAGGATCTTGGAACCGACGGTGGTCGGCATGTCCTTGGTGGTGAAGATGTCCTTCAGCGCGAGCGGGACGCCGGCCAGCGGGCCGAGCTTCTCGCCCGCCTCGCGCTTGGCGTCCACGGCACGGGCCTGGGCGAGCGCGCCCTCGCGGTCGATGTGCAGGAAGGCGTGGACCTTCTCGTCGACCGCGTCGATCCGGGCCAGGTGGGCCTCGGTGACCTCGACGGCGGTCAGCTCGCCGGAGGCGATCTTCCCGGCGATCTCGGCCGCGGTGAGCTTGATGATGGTGCTGATGTCCGTCATGGCGATTAGTCCTCCCCCAGGATCTGCGGCACCTTGAAACGCTGCTGCTCCTGGGCCGGGGCGCCGGAGAGCGCCTGCGCGGGGGTGAGCGACGGACGGACCTCGTCCGCGCGCATGACGTTGGTCAGCGGCAGCGGGTGGGAGGTCGGCGGTACGTCTTGGTCGGCGACCTCGGAGACGCGGGCGACCGCGCCGATGATGTCGTCGAGCTGACCGGCGAAGTGATCGAGCTCTTCGCCCTTCAGCTCCAGACGCGCCAGCCGGGCGAGGTGGGCGACCTCCTCGCGCGTGATGCCAGGCATGCAGCGATCCTCAGGGGTTGGTGTGTGGTTTTGAGCCCAATCCTATGGGGTCCGTCGACGCCGGGTGCCCCGGCCCGATGGGGCTACGCCTGTGCGGGCTCCGCTCCCCGGGATCTTCAGGGGGTGTCGGTCTCCGCGGCGCCGTTCACCGCGCCGTTCATCGAGCCGGTGGCCGAGGCCGTCGCGGACCTCGCGGCGGCCGCCGCCTGGGCCTTCAGCTCGGCGGGCCTGCGCCAGCCGTGCTCGCCGCGCGCCCGCAGCCAGGCCGTCGTCTCCTGCGGCGGCATCGCGGCCGCCACCAGCCAGCCCTGCACCGCGTCGCACCGGAGGTCCCGCAACCGCTCCCAGGTCTCGTCGTCCTCGACACCTTCGGCGACGACGACCAGGCCGAGCGAGTGGGCCAGGTCGATGGTGCAGCGGACGATCTCCGCGTCCTCGTGGTCGACGGCGAGACGGGCCACGAAGGACCGGTCGATCTTCAGTTCGCTGACCGGAAGCCTGCGCAGGTGGACGAGGGAGGAGTAGCCGGTGCCGAAGTCGTCGAGGGACATCTTCACGCCGTGTGCGGTGAGCCCGGCCAGGGTGTCGGCGGCGCGCTGCGGATCCTCCAGCAGCACATGCTCGGTGATCTCCAGTTGGAGCGCTCCCGCGGGCACGCCGTGGCGGGCCAGGCGGGCCGCGACGCCTCCCGCGAAGCCGGGGGTGTGGACGTCGCGCGGGGACACGTTGACCGCGACGGGCACGCACAGGCCCTGCGCCCGCCAGCGGGCCACCTGGGCGAGCGCCGTCTCCAGGACGTACTCCGTGAGGTGCGGCATCAGGCCGGAGGACTCGGCGATGGCGATGAACTCGTCCGGGGGAACCCGGCCGCGCTCCGGGTGCACCCAGCGCACCAGCGCCTCCAGACCGGCGACCTGCCCGTCGAAGCGGACCTTGGGCTGGTAGTGCAGCTCGACCTCGCCCGCGTCCAGCGCCCGGCGCAGATCGCCGAGGAGCCCGAGCCGGTCGGGGGTGTTGCTGTCGCGCTTGGACTCGTAGACCTCCACACCCGTGCGGTCCCGCTTGGCCTGGTACATCGCGACGTCCGCCCGGCGCAGCAGGCCCTCGGCGTCCAGGGCGTGGTCGGGGTAGACCGCGACCCCGGCGCTGGCCTCCAGGACGAGGGTCAGCCCGTCCAGGTCGAGCGGCGAGGACAGCTCGGCGACCAGATGGCGGGCGACCTGCTGGGCGCTGGTGGTGGAGTCGGTGTGCGGCAGCAGGACGGCGAACTCGTCGCCGCCGAGCCTGGCCGCCTCCGCACCGCGCGGCAGGGCGAGCCGCAGCCGCTCCGCTATCTGCAGCAGCAGCCGGTCGCCGGCCAGGTGGCCCAGGGTGTCGTTGACCGCGCGGAAGCGGTCCAGGTCGATGAGGACCAGCGCGGAGCGGGTGCCGATGGACTCCGCGTCCTCCAGCGCCGACCAGGTGCGCTCCAGCAGCCACTGGCGGTTGGGCAGCCCGGTCAGCGGGTCGCGCAGCTGCTCCTCGGCGCGAGCGCGGGCGATCCAGAGCGTGGAGTCCAGGGCGATCAGCGGCACCGCGAAGAGCGGCAGCAGCACGGGCATGGACATCGCGACGGCGCAGATCAGCGGGGCGAGCCCGAGGAGCGCGACGGCGACGAGGCCCTGCCGGAGCATCGCGGTCCGGGCGATGGTGGGGAGCCCGCCGTTGTGCGGTGCCTGGGCGTACCACAGCAGGACCCGGGTGACGAGCAGATACGTGGACGCCGTCAGGAGCAGTTCCGGGACGGCCGCGATGCCCCAGTCGAGTGGCTGCCAGGGCTCCTCGACGGTGGGCACCTCGCCGAAGGCGGCCAGCACCAGGGCGGCCGCGCCGATGCCCAGCATGTCGACGCCGCCGTGCAACAGCCCCTGCCACCAGCGGTGCCGGCGGGCGGTCCCGACGAGCACCACGACGGCGAGGCTGACCAGCACGGCCGGCAGCCAGCCGTACAGCAGCAGCACCGCGAGGGTGAGGGCGGCCCCGGAGCCCGTGCCGCCCCACCAGCGGTCACGGCCGAGCGCCACCAGATGGCCGACGATGATGCCGGTGAGCACGGCCAGCGACCAGCCCACCGCCCCGTCCGGGAAGAGCGCGTGGCCCTGCTGGACGGTCCGGTAGGACCCGACCGCCAGCAGTAACGCGGCGATCCCCACGACGGCGGCGCCCACGGGGGGCGTGAGGCCGACGAAACCTTGCAGGCGCGACACCGGTGCGGCGCTCTCGGTCGGTTTCATTCCGTCCCTCTCACAGCCGGCGGTGCCGATGTCCCTCGGTGGCGCCCGCTCCCGTGGCGTCACGGCCCGGTCGAGCAGCCGTGCACGGCGGGCGCACCTCTCAACAGTAGGCCGCGAAAGGCTTCCAGGGGCAGCGCTCTACAGCTCTTGCCCGAATGCGAGCCGACCACCCGTCACCTTCTGCTAATGGCCCGAACGGGTGGTGCGCCAGGGCCATTCGGGGAACGGCCGCCCCTTCTTCACCCCTCTGCCCCGTTTCCTTCCCCGCCCGGGCCACGCCACGCCGGAGCAGCGTCTCGAAGGCGTCTCGATCCGGAGAACAGCGAGTGACGCGCGGCCCGGCGGTCGGTTACTCCGCGTCTACTCCGCGCTGTCCGCCGGGGCCGCCGCGGGCTCGGATTCCGGTACGGGAAGGGCTGCCTCCCGGGCGCGTTCGGGTCCCTCTTCGAGCAGGATCGCGAATCCGTCCTCGTCGAGCACGGGCACCTTCAGCTGCATCGCCTTGTCGTACTTGGAGCCGGGGTTGTCGCCGACGACGACGAAGGCGGTCTTCTTCGACACCGATCCGGCGACCTTCGCGCCGAGCGCCTGGAGCGCCTCCTTGGCGCCGTCGCGGGTGTGGCCGGCGAGGGTGCCGGTGACGACGACGGTGTGTCCTTCGAGGGGGCGGGGGCCCTCGTCCTCGTCGGAGCCCTCGTCCACCATCCGCACCCCGGCCTCGCGCCACTTGCGCAGGATCTCGCGGTGCCAGTCCTCGGCGAACCACTGCTTGACGGAGGCGGCGATGGTCGGCCCGACGCCGTCGGCGGCGGCCAGCTCTTCCTCGCTCGCCTCGTCGATCCGGTCGACGGAGCGGAACTGACGGGCCAGCTCCTGGGCGGCGACCGGACCCACGTGCCGGATGGAGAGCCCGGTGAGGATCCGGGCGAGGGGGGCGTCCTTGGCGGCGGCGATGCCCTCCAGCATGGCGACGGCGTTCTTCTTGGGCTCGCCCTGCTGGTTGGCGAAGACCGTCGCGATCTTCTCCTCGCCGGTCTTCGGGTCGCGCTTGGGCAGCCCGCTGTCCTGGTCCAGGACGTACGCCCGGATCGGCAGCAGCTGTTCGACGGTGAGCGAGAACAGATCGCTCTCGTCCTTGAGGACCGGCTCGGCGGGCTCCAGCGGCCGGGTCAGCGCGGCGGCGGCCACATAGCCGAAGTGGTCGATGTCCAGGCACTTGCGCCCGGCGAGGTAGAAGACGCGCTCGCGCAACTGGGCGGGGCAGGTGCGGGCGTTGGGGCAGCGGAGGTCGATGTCGCCCTCCTTCATGGGGCGCAGCTCCGTCCCGCACTCGGGGCAGTGGGTCGGCATCTCGAAGGCCTTCTCGGTGCCGTCGCGCAGATCGACGACGGGGCCGAGGATCTCCGGGATGACCTCGCCGGCCTTGCGCAGGACGACGGTGTCGCCGATGAGGACGCCCTTGGCCTTGACCACGTTCTGGTTGTGCAGGGTGGCGAACTCGACCTCGGAACCGGCCACTTCGACCGGCTCGACCTGGGCGTACGGGGTGACGCGGCCGGTGCGGCCGACACCGACGCGGATGTTGACCAGCTTGGTGTTGACCTCTTCGGGGGCGTACTTCCAGGCGATGGCCCAGCGCGGGGCGCGCGAGGTGGAGCCCAGCCGCCCCTGGAGCGGGATCTCGTCGAGCTTGACGACGACGCCGTCGATCTCGTGCTCCACGGAGTGCCGGTGGTCGCCGTAGTACGCGATGAACTCCCGTACGCCTTCGAGGGAGTCGACGACCTTGTTGTGGCGGGCGGTGGGCAGGCCCCAGGAGTGGAGGAGGTCGTACGCCTGGGAGAGGCGGTCGATGCTCAGGCCCTCGTGGGCGCCGATGCCGTGGACCACCATGTGGAGCGGGCGGACGGCGGTGACCTTGGGGTCCTTCTGGCGCAGCGAACCGGCCGCCGCGTTACGGGGGTTGGCGAAGGGCTTGTCGTCGGCGGCGACCAGCCGGGCGTTGAGCTCCTCGAAGTCCTCCATGGGGAAGAAGACCTCGCCGCGGATCTCGACGAGCGCCGGGATGTCCTCGCCCTTCAGGCGGTGCGGGATCTCGGCGATCGTGCGGACGTTGGGGGTGATGTCCTCGCCGGTGCGGCCGTCGCCGCGGGTCGCCGCCCGGGTGAGCCGGCCGTGCTCGTAGGTGAGGTTGACGGCGAGGCCGTCGATCTTCAGTTCGCACAGGAAGTGGTGGTCGGGGGTGCCGACGTCCTTGGCGACGCGCTCGGCCCAGGCGGCCAGCTCGTCGGCGTCGAAGGCGTTGTCCAGCGAGAGCATGCGCTCGCGGTGCTCGACGGAGGTGAACTCCGTGACATAGGGCCCCGCGACCTTCTGGGTCGGCGAGTCCGGGGTGCGGAGCTGGGGATACTCCTCCTCCAGGCCCTCCAGCGAACGCATCAGCCGGTCGAACTCGGCGTCGCTGACGACCGGCTGGTCCTTCACGTAATACCGGAAGCGGTGCTCCTCGATCTGCTCGGCCAGCAGCGCGTGGGTCTCCCGCACGCCCGCCGGGACCGAACTCTCCTGCTCCACCCGCTGTTCGCCCGCCATCGTCCCGTCCTCCTGTGTACCCGTCGTCCCCGTCACTCAGGGTTGTCCGCGAGCGACCTCGCCGCCCGGGCGCTGTGGGCGAGCGCGGTACGGGCGTACGCGGGCGACGCACCCGCGAGACCGCACGACGGGGTGATCGTGACGGACTCGGCGAGAGTCCCCGGATTCAGCCCCAGCCTGCTCCACAGCGTCCTGACTCCCCTGACGCTACCGCCCGGGTCCGACAATCCCTCCGAAGCCGCGTCCGTGGAGGGCACCACGCCGAGGAAGAGCTGGGTGGAGCCCTCGACGGCTTCCCCGATCGCCTCCTCCTCACGCTCGGTGAGCAAGGAGAAGTCGAAGGAGATGCCGTGGGCCCCGGCCCGGCGCAGCAGTGCGAACGGCACTTCGGGGGCGCAGGAGTGGACGAGCGTCGTGCCGTCCTCGCCCGCCGCCGCGAGGACGTCGCGCAGGGCCGACTCGACGATCTGGCGGTCGACGGCGCGGTAGGTGCGGTAGCCGCTGGCGGAGCGGATCCGGCCCAGCAGGACGGCGGTCAGGGAGGGTTCGTCGAGCTGGAGGACGACCTTCGCCCCGGGCATCCGGCGGCGGACCTCCGCGAGGTGGGCGCGGAGTCCTTCGGCCAGGGATCCGGCGAGGTCGCGGCAGGCGCCCGGGTCGGCCAGCATGGCTTCGCCGCCGCGCAGTTCCAGGGCGGCGGCGAGCGTCCAGGGCCCGACGGCCTGGACCTTGAGCAGTCCTTCGTACCCCTGGGTGAACTCCTCCAGGGCGTCCAGGTCCTCCCCCAGCCAGGAGCGGGCGCGGCGGGTGTCACGGCCGGGGCGGTCGCTGATCCGCCAGCCGCTCGGCTCGACGTGTCCGTACATCTCGACGAGCATGCCGATGGTCCGGCCGATCATGTCGGCGCCGGGCCCGCGCGCGGGCAGTTCCGCCAGGTACGGCATGCCCTGGCCGTCGGCGAAGGAGCCGGTGACGGTCTTCGCCGCCTCCCTCGCGTCTCCCCCGGGCATCGACCCGATGCCGGTCGCCGGACACCCGCTGAACTTGCTCTTCTCGCTCACCCGGGAAGCCTACGGTCACCGGCGGGGCCGCTGCTCCCCAGGGCTCAGCGGCCGGGGCGGACGGTGAGGTCGTTGACCTCGGCGTCGCGCGGCAGGTCGAGCGCCATGAGGATCGTGGTCGCCACCGACTCGGGGTCGATCCACCGGGCGGCGTCGTACTCCTTGCCCTCCTGCTGGTGGACCTTGGCCTGCATCGGGCCGGCGGTGCGGCCCGGGTAGACGGTGGTGACGCGCACACCGTTGGCGTGCTCCTCGTGGCGCAGCGAGTCGGCGAGCGCCTTGAGGCCGTGCTTGCTCGCGGCGTACGCGCTCCACCCGGCGTGGGCGTTGAGCCCGGCGCCGGAGTTCACGAAGAGGACGTGGCCCTGGGCGGCGCGGAGCTGCGGGATGAGGAGGCGGGTGATCTCGGCGGGGGCGATCAGGTTGGCGTTGAGCTGGAAGTGCCAGGCCTTGGGCGTGAGCTCGCCGACCTCGCCGAGTTCGACGACGCCCGCGATGTGCAGCAGGGTGTCGATCCGCTCGGGCATGGTCTGCTGGCCGAACGCCCAGGACAGCCGGTCCGGGTTGCCGAGGTCGCCGACGAGGGTGCGCGCGCCCGGGTAGCGGTCGGCGAACTCCTTGGCGCGGCCCGCGTCACGGGCGAGCAGGACCAGGTCGTCGCCGCGCTCCAGGAGACGGCGGGCGACAGCGGCGCCGATGCCGGATCCGGCGCCGGTGATGAGGTGAGTAGCCATGGGGCGATCCTAGGTCCGGGCCTTCTACTGGAGACCGGCGGACTCCTCCAGGTAGGCCAGCGCGCCGACGCCGTCCTTGGCGAAGAAGACCAGGTCGGTCAGGGGCAGCGGCAGGAAACCCTCGTCCTCCATGCGCTGGAACTGCTGGCGCAGGCCGTCGTAGAAGCCCGCCGTGTTCAGCAGGACGACCGGCTTGGTGTGCTTGCCGTGCTTCTTCAGCTCCAGGATCTCGGTGGCCTCGTCGAGCGTCCCGGTCCCGCCGACCATGATCACGACGGCGTCGGCCTTCGCCAGGAGGAGCGCTTTGCGCTCGGCGAGATCGCGGGCGATGACCATCTCGTCGGCATTGGTCCGGGCCTTCGCGGCGAGGAAGTCGACCGAGACGCCCACGAGCCGTCCGCCCGCCGACTGCACGCCGTCCGCGACGACCTTCATCAGCCCGCTCTCCGATCCGCCCCAGACGAGGGTGTGGCCGCCCCTGCCGAGCAGCTCGGCGAACTCCCGGGCGGGCACGGTGTAGCGGTCGTCGAGGTCGGCGGCGGAGAGGAAGACGCAGATGTTCATGGGGCAACCGTACGACCCGCCTCGGACACTCCCCCGTTCCGGGGACGGATCGGCGGACACGATCGGCGTACGGAATCGGCGTACGGGATCGGCTACGGGAAGAAGACGGCCCCGTACGCCGCTGAAACAGGCATGACTGCCACCCGAGGACACCGCATCACCGTCGAGCAGGGCACCGAGCACGTCCGGGCGGTGCACGAGGGCCGGGTGCTGGCCGAGAGCCGCCGCCCGCTCGTGCTCCGCGAGACCGGCTGTCCGGTCCGCTACTACCTGCCGCCCGAGGACGTCCGTACCGAGCTGCTCTCCCCGTCGGACACCTCCACCCACTGCCCGTTCAAGGGGGACGCCTCCTACTGGTCGCTGCCCGGGGCCGCCGATCTCGTCTGGGCCTATCCGGACCCGAAGCCCGAAGTCGCCGCGATCAAGGACCACTTCTGCTTCTACGCCACGGAGACGGTCGCCGGCTGACCCGCTCCGGGCGGTCCGCGGAAGTTTTTTCCGGCGGAGCGATGAGTTTCGCGGACCGCCCCGGTCTCCTCTCCCATGGACAGGATTCTCTCCGCCGACGGCACGCCGATCGCCTACCGCCGCCAGGGCGAGGGCCCGCCGCTGGTGCTGGTCGGCGGGGCGCTGAGCACCGCCGCGACCGAGGCGCCGCTGGCCGCCCTGCTCGCGCCGCGTTTCACGGTGCTCACCTACGACCGCCGGGGCCGGGGCGCGAGCGGGGCCGCCGGGCGCTGCACCGTGGCGCGCGAGGTCGAGGACCTGGCCGCCGTCGTCGGCGCGGCCGGGACGGGCGCGGCGGTCTTCGGGATGTCGTCCGGCGGGGCGCTGGCGCTGGAGGCGGCGGCCGCCGGGCTCCCGGTGGGGCTGCTCGCCGTGTACGAGCCGCCCTACACGCCGGGCGCGTCCGGCCTGCTGTTCAAGGCCCGCTGCACGGCCCGGCTGCAACGGCTGCTGGCGGCCGGGGACCGGGCCGGCGCGGTGGAGCTGTTCCTGTCCCTGACGGGCGTCGCGGCGGAGACGGCCGCCCTGATGCGGCGCACCCCGGCGTGGGCGGAGCTGGAGGCGATGGCGCACACCCTGGCGTACGACGACGCGCTGCTGGGCGACGGATCCGTCCCGGCCGAGCGGTTCGGGGCGGTCACCGCCCGGACGCTGGTGATCTGCGGCGGCTTCAGCAGTGCCCCGGCCCGCGCGGCGACCCGCACCCTGGCCGAGGCCCTGCCGCGCGGCCGGCACCGCACGCTGACGGGCCAGATGCGCGAGGTGGCGCCCCAGGTGATCGCGCCGGTGCTGACGGACTTCTTCGCCAGGGACGTGTACGCGTACCGACAGGCGTCGTGAGCCGACTGTGGGCCGAGCGCCGTGACCCGGCCGTGGGCCCGAGCGTCGTGAGCCGCCCGCGGACCGGGCTCAGCCGCCCGCGGCCACCCGTTCGCGTCGGACGGTCGTGGCGATGGTGGCCGAGCCGACCACGCGGGTGCCGTCGTACAGGACGACCGCCTGGCCGGGGGCCACGCCCCGGACCGGCTCGGTGAAGGTGACGTTCAGCTCGGAGCCGTCGACCAGCTCGGCCGTGACCTCGGTCTCGCCGCCGTGGGCGCGCAGCTGGGCGGTGTACGTGCCCGGCCCGGACGGAGGCGTTCCGCACCAGCGGGGCTTGATGGCGGTCAGCGAGGTCACGTCGAGGGCCTCGACGGGGCCGACGGTGACGGTGTTGTTCACCGGGGAGATGTCGAGGACGTAGCGCGGCTTGCCGTCGGGGGCCGGGTGGCCGATCTTCAGGCCCTTGCGCTGGCCGATGGTGAAGCCGAAGGCGCCCTCGTGGGTGCCCAGCTTCGTACCGGACTCGTCGAGGATGTCGCCCTCGGCCGGGCCGCCCAGGCGGTTCGCGAGGAAGCCCTGGGTGTCGCCGTCGGCGATGAAGCAGATGTCGTGGCTGTCGGGCTTCTTGGCGACGGCCAGGCCCCGGCGCTCGGCCTCGGCGCGGATCTCGTCCTTGGTGGTGAGGGTGTCGCCGAGCGGGAACATGGCGTGGGCGAGCTGCCTCTCGTCCAGGACGCCGAGCACATAGCTCTGGTCCTTGGCCATGTCGGAGGCGCGGTGCAGCTCACGGCTGCCGTCCTCGGTGAGCACGACGGTGGCGTAGTGGCCGGTGCACACGGCGTCGAAGCCGAGGGCGAGGGCCTTGTCGAGGAGCGCGGCGAACTTGATCTTCTCGTTGCAGCGCAGGCAGGGGTTGGGCGTGCGCCCGGCCTCGTACTCCGCGACGAAGTCCTCGACGACGTCCTCACGGAAGCGTTCCGCCAGGTCCCAGACGTAGAACGGGATACCGATGACGTCGGCCGCGCGGCGGGCGTCGCGGGAGTCCTCGATGGTGCAACAGCCGCGCGCCCCGGTCCGGAAGGACTGGGGATTCGCGGACAGGGCGAGGTGGACACCGGTCACGTCGTGGCCCGCCTCGGCGGCACGGGCCGCGGCGACGGCGGAGTCCACGCCGCCCGACATCGCGGCGAGGACACGCAGGGGGCGCTGGGAAGTCTGAGTCATAGCCTCTCCAGGGTACGGGTCCGCGGGAACCGAACGCTCGCGGATATGCGTTGACGACCACATGGGGAACAACGGGAGCACCCGGGCCGCGCGCAAGCCTTCGGGGAAGCCTTCGCGGAAGAAGCCGGCTGACGGCGTCAGCCGGCGCGCGCTGCTGATCGGCGGCGGTGCGGTGGTGGCCGCCGGCACGGTCGCCGTGCTCGCGCGCGACCAGGTGAAGCGGCTGTGGTGGCAGGTGCCGGGCATCGAGAAGCCTCGGAAGCCGGGCGAGCTGGATTACGCGGGGGCGACCTGGGTGGCCGCGTCGGAGGCGAACTGGCGGCGTGCGGACCGGCCGGACGACTTCCCGATCGACCGCGTGATCATCCATGTCACCCAGGGCAGCTTCGACAGCGCCGTGAAGGTGTTCCAGGACCCCGCCCACCAGGCCGCGACCCACTACATCGTGGGGCAGGACGGGCGGGTGGTGCAGATGATCCGCGAGCTGGACGTGGCGTACCAGGCGGGCAACCGCTCCTTCAACGAGCGGGCCGTCGGCATCGAGCACGAGGGGTTCGTGGACCGGCCGAAGGACCTCACCAAGGCGATGTACGAGTCCTCGGCTCGGCTCACGGCGTCGATCTGCGCCCGGCACGACATACCCATCGACCGCAAGCACATCATCGGGCACGTGGAAGTGCCGGGCACCGACCACACCGATCCGGGTCCGCACTGGGACTGGGACCGGTACATGGAGCTGGTGCGCCGGGCCGCGACCGCGCCGCCCTCCCCCACGCCCGCCTCCTCGGCCTCCGCTTCCTCTTCCGCTTCCGCGAAGGCCTCCGGGTGACGGCTCTCAGCTGAGTCCGGCGGTCCTCGCCCGCTCGACCGCCGGGCCGATCGCCTCGGCGAGCGCCTTGACGTCCTCCTCGGTGGAGGTGTGGCCGAGCGAGAAGCGCAGGGTGCCCCGGGCCAGGTCCGGGTCGGTGCCGGTGGCGAGCAGGACGTGGCTGGGCTGGGCGATCCCGGCGGTGCAGGCGGAGCCGGTGGAGCACTCGATGCCCTGGGCGTCCAGCAGCAGCAGGAGGGAGTCGCCCTCGCAGCCCGGGAAGCTGAAGTGCGCGTTGGCCGGGAGGCGTCCGGCCGGATCCGGGTCGCCGCCGAGCACGGCGTCCGGCACGGCCCGGCGTACGGCGTCCACCAGGTCGTCGCGCAGCGAGCCCACGCGGCGGGCGAACTGCTCGCGCCGCTCGGCCGCCAGCCGCCCGGCGACCGCGAACGAGGCGACGGCGGGCACGTCCAGGGTGCCGGAGCGCACATGCCGCTCCTGGCCGCCGCCGTGCAGCACGGGTACGGGGGTGTGGTCGCGGCCCAGCAGCAGCGCGCCGATACCGAACGGGCCGCCGATCTTGTGCCCGCTGACCGTCATCGCGGCCAGTCCGGAGCGGGCGAAGTCGACCTCCAGCTGACCGAAGGCCTGCACCGCGTCGGCGTGCATGGGGATGGCGAACTCGGCTGCCACCTCCGCCAGTTCACGGACCGGCATGATGGTGCCGATCTCGTTGTTGGCCCACATGACCGTGATCATCGCGACGTCGTCGGGGTTGCGGAGGACGGCCTCGCGCAGGTCTTCGGGGTGCACCCGGCCGTAGCGGTCGACCGGGAGGTAGTCGACGGTCGCGCCCTCGTGCTCGGCCAGCCAGTCGACGGCGTCCAGGACGGCGTGGTGTTCGACGGGGCCGGCGAGGACCCGGGTACGGCGGGGGTCGGCGTCGCGGCGGGACCAGTAGAGGCCCTTCACGGCGAGGTTGTCGGCCTCCGTGCCGCCGGAGGTGAGGACGACTTCGCTGGGGCGTGCGCCGAGGGCGTCGGCGAGGGCCTCTCTGGACTCCTCGACGGTACGGCGGGCCCGGCGTCCGGCGGCGTGCAGCGAGGACGCGTTGCCGGTGACGGAGAGCTGGGCGGTCATCGCCCCGATCGCTTCGGGAAGCATCGGAGTGGTCGCGGCGTGGTCGAGGTAAGCCATGGTGGGGCCGATTCTACGAGCCCCGGGTGGGGCGCATGCCGGGCGCGTCACGGCCAGGTGCCCGCGCACGCCCGTACGGGACGCGGCGGACCGGCTCGACGACCGGCCGGGCCCCCGGCCCGGAGCCCGATCCGGCACGGGGTGAGCGGCTCGCGGGGCCGCTCCGGGGGTGCGGGTCAGCCGCCGAGGCTCCAGGCGACCGTGCCGTTGGCGGTGACCAGGACGGCGAGCACGGCGAGGTCGGCGACGCCCAGGGCGAGGCCGAGCCAGGCGCGTCCCCGGCGGCGGGTGCGGCGGGCCAGGGCCAGCAGCGCCATCACGATCGCGGTGGGCCCGAGCAGGATGTTGAAGACCAGCAGTCCGACGAGGCCGAGGACGAACGAGGCGACGGCGAGACCGTCCGCCTCCCGGCCGGCGGCCCGGCGCGGAGTCGGGGCGGGAGTCGGAGCCGGGGGTCTTCCGCGGCGCCGCGCCCGTGTCGACGACGTCCTTGCCGTGGGCGGCGTCCGGGCGGCGGGTGCGGTCGATGAGGGTGAGGGTCATGGTGCGAGCTCCTTCGGATCGTTCCGGGAAACGGCAGGCTCGGCGGGTGCGGGTGCGGCGGGTCAGTGGGTGCGGCGCGACGCGCGCTCGCGTACGGCGAAGATCAGCAGCCAGCAGCCGATCACGGCCGCGGCGGCCAGGGTCAGCGGCAGCGGGATGTGGGCGACCGTCCCGAGGACGATCCCCAACAGGAGCAGCGCGGCGACGAGGACGAGCACGGCGGAACCTCTCTGTGCGACGACGCATTCCGTCCGGGGACGAGCCGGACAGCATTCGGAGTACGAGTGTTCACTGACTTAGAAGTCTAAACCCCCGGCCCCTTCCTCGACTCGGAGAACGGTTGTTTACTGAATGGCATGAGTCACACCTCCGTCGGAATCCGCCAGACCCAGAAGCTCAGGACCCGCCAGGCCCTGCTGGACGCCGCCCTCGTCCTGCTGGAGCACCAGAGCCTGAGCAGCCTGGGTCTGCGGGAGGTCACCCGGGCCGCCGGGGTCACCCCGACGGCTTTCTACCGGCACTTCGAGGACACCGCCGCACTCGGCGTCGCCCTGGTCGAGGAGACCCTGGGCAGCCTGCACGGACTGATCGCGGCGGTGCTGGTGGAGACGGGCGACAGCGAGCAGCGACTGGACCGCAGCGTGGAGGTGATAGCGCGTCATGTCGGCGCGCAGCCCGCCCACTTCCGGTTCATCGCCCGGGAGCAGCACGGCGGGGTCGGCCCGGTGCGTGAGGCCATCGCGGCCCAGCTGCGGCGGTTCGCGGAGGAGGTGGCCTGTGCGCTCGGCCAGGAGCCGGGGGCGGCCGGGTGGAGCGAGGAGGACCTGCTGATGCTCGGCGGCCTCTATGTGGACCACATGGTGATCACCACGTCGACCCTGCTGGAGGCCGGGCCCGAGGGCGAGGAGGAGGTCGTCCGGGTGGCACGGCGTCGGCTGCGGCTGGTCTCCATCGGCCGCGAACACTGGCTGGACGAAAGCTGACCGGGACGCCCCCGACGGCCGTCGGCCGTCCTCGACCGTCCTCGACCGTCCTCGGCCGCCCTCGGTGGCCGTTGGCGGGCGCCCTTGACCCTCCCGCGACAGGAGGCTCTACGGTCCCCCGGTATGAAGATCGTCGTCCATGACACCGCCTCCGCCCTGCTCGGCCTCCTCCGCCGCCCCGTGGCCCAACGGCCCGACGCCCTCCGCGAGATGTACGCCCCGTTGCAGGAGGTGATGTCCTCGGTGGGGGTCGGAGACCTGGTCGAGACGCACCGCGCGGGCAGCGGTTTCCCGCTCGACCGGGACGACCCGCGCCTCCTGCCCGCCCTGGAGCGGATGCGCGAGGCCCGGGTGTGGCAGCGGATCGAGGACTCGCTCGCCGCCGCACAGGAGCGGCTGGGCGCTGCGGCGCCCGGGGCGCGGACCGCCGGCACCGTGCAGGTGGTCCTGGCGCTCGGCGACCCGGACGACCCGCTGCTCAGCCTGAACCAGGGGTACTTCGGCCTCGGCGGCATCCCGGGCGCGATCCTGCTGATGATGTGGCCCACCGAGACCGGCCTGGCCAAGATCGGACACGCCGCCGCCCACGAGCTGCACCACAACGTCCGCTACGCCAACGTGACCTGGGACCCGATGGCGGTCACGGTCGGCGAGCAGGTCGTGGCCGAGGGGCTGGCCGAGGCGTTCGTGCGGGAGCTGGCGGGCGAGGCCGCCATGGGGCCCTGGGCGACGTCCCTGCACGGCCCGGAGCTGGACGAGGTCTGCGCGAAGGTGGCGGCCGGGATCGATGTGGCGGGTATGGCGCACCTGTCTCCGTACGTGTTCGGCGACCGCACCGCCCGCCGGCTGGGGCAGGAGCCGGTCGGGCTGCCGGACTTCGCCGGGTACGCGGCCGGGCTGCGCTTCGTGGACGCGCACCTCGCGGCCACCGGGCTGACCGCCGCCGCGAGCGTGGCCCTGCCCGCACGGGAGATCCTGGCCGCCGCCGGCGTGCCGACCGCCGCGTGACCCGGCTCCGGCTGCGGGAGACTGGGCCGGTGAGCAACGAGGAGCGCCGCCCCGGGAAGCCGCCCGCCGGCGGTCCGGCCGACGGGCTGACCGTCGGGCGGACCGCCGCGCTCGTCGGGGTCAGTGTGAAGACGCTGCACCATTGGGACACGATCGGTCTCGTGCGGCCGGGCGGGCGCACCCCGTCCGGCTACCGGGTGTACGGGGACGACGACGTCGCCCGGCTCCACCGGGTCCTCGTCTACCGGGAGATCGGCATCCCGCTCGCCGCGATCGGGCGGCTCCTGGACGACCCGGAGGTCGACGCGCGCGAGCATCTGCGCCGGCAGCGGGGGCAGCTCGTCGACCGGATCTCCCGGCTGGAGCGGATGGTCGGGGCGGTGGACCGGATGCTGCTGGAGTCGAGGCCCGGAATCCGGCTGACGCCCGAGGAGCAGGTGGAGATCTTCGGGGCGGACTGGCAGCCCGGCTGGGCCGAGGAGGCCGAGGAGCGCTGGGGCGGCACGGACCAGTGGGCGCAGTACACGGAGCGGGCGGCCGGGATGAGCGCCGAGGACTGGAAGGACGTGGCGGCGGCCACCGAGGCGCTGACCGCCGACCTCGCCGAGGCCTGCCGCACCGGCGTCGCCGCCGGCTCGGACCCGGCGAACGCCCTCGCGGAGCGGCACCGGGCGCAGATCTCGACGTACTTCGACTGCACGTACGCCATGCAGGTCTGCATCGGCCGGACGTATGTCACCGACCCCGGGTACGCCGCGTACTACGACGCGATCGCCCCCGGGCTCAACGACTGGCTGTGCGCGGTGATCGCCGCGAACGCCCGGGCCCACGGCGTCGATCCGGAGTCCGCGAGCTGGGAGTGAGGGCGGCGGGCCGGGTCAGCCGTCGGCCGCGTACATCTCGACGACCCGGGCGGCGGCCTCGGCCAGCAGGGACCGCGCCCCGGGTCTGGAGCAGCAGGAGGACGGAGAACAGCCGGTCGGATTTCACCGCTCCATGACGGCCGGATCCCCGGTTGCCGCGACTCTGTGCCGCGGCTACTTCTCGCGCGGGGCCTTGGCCAGCTGGCGGGACTGGGCGACGAGGCGGTCGGCGCTGTCCCAGACCTCGGCGTCCTCCTCCAGGAAGCCGCCCGCGAGGTTGCGGGTGGTGATGGCGACGCGCAGCGGGCCCGGGGCGGGGCGGCAGCGGATGTGGGTGGTCAGCTCGACGGTGGGGGTCCAGCCGGTCAGGCCCAGCTCGAAGGAGGTCGGCGGCAGGGCGTCCACGGTGAGCAGCAGCGACAGCGGGTCCGGGTCGCGGCCGTCGGCCAGGCCGAACCAGCCGCGCATCTCGCCCTTGCCGGACGGGGCGCCGATCGCCCAGCCGACGGTCGCCGGGTCGAGCTTGATGTCGAGGCGGTCGGTGATGGCGGAGCTGCCGGGGATCCTGGGCGCGCCGTCGCTCGGGCCGAGGCAGTGGTCGCGGTCGGGCATGGCGGGCGGCAGGGCCGTCGTGCGGACGTCGTCGGGGAGCGTGTCCAGGTCGCCGTAGGTGGCGAGCACCCGGATGCGCTCGACCTCGCTGCCGTCCTCGTCGTACTGGAAGAGGGAGGCCTGGCCCGTGGAGAGGGTGCGGCCGGTGCGGACGATCTGGGTCCGGATCACCGCGGGGCCGGGCACGGAGGCGGTGAGGTAGTGCGCCGAGACGGAGAACGGGTCGGAGTGCGGCAGGGCCTCGCCGAGCGCGCGGCCGAGCAGGGCGAGCAGATAGCCGCCGTTGACGGCGTGGATGATGGTCCAGCCCGCGGAGAGCTCGGCGTCGTAGACGCCCTCCTCGCGCAGGATGACCGCGGTGTCCCGGTCGAACTCGCTGTCGCCGATGGTCGCCGGTGCGGTCCGCGCCGCTCCGGTCACTGCCTCAGTCGCTGCCTGTGCCATGGCATGCACGGTACATCCATTGCATTACTGAGCGGTAGCTTTTTCGTTGCCGAATCATGGCGGGCGGATCGCGGCCCAAGACACCCCCTAGGGCCCTAGGTCGCGGCCGAGCCTTCCTCGGCCCGCGCCGACGACCGGTTGTACGCGCGCGGCGCCCGCCAGTGGAAGCGCAGCGCCAGCAGCCGCAGGACGAACGCGGCGATCACCGCCAGGCCGCTGGTCAGGGCGTTGAGGGTGTCGAAGCGGATGCACAGGACCACCATGGTCGCGCCGACGATCGCGGGCACCGCGTACAGGTCGCGGTCCCAGCGCAGCAGCGAGGGCACCTCGTTGGCCAGGACGTCGCGCAGCACACCGCCGCCGACCGCCGTGGCCAGGCCCAGCGCCGCCGACGCGGTGAGCCCGAGGCCGTACTCGTACGCCTTGACCGTGCCGGTCACGCAGAACAGGCCGAGCCCCGCCGCGTCGAAGACGTTGACGCCGACCTGGATGCGTTCCACGTGCGGGTGGAGGAAGAAGACCAGCACGGCGGCGAAGAGCGGGGTGATGAAGTAGCCGAGGTCGGTGAAGGCGGCGGGCGGGATCGCTCCGATCATCACATCGCGGAACAGCCCTCCGCCCAGCGCTGTCACCTCCGCGAGGACCGCGATGCCGAAGACATCGAAGTTCTTGCGGACGGCGAGCAGGGCGCCCGAGATCGCGAAGACGAAGATCCCGACGAGATCGAGCGCATGCTGGACGGAGGGCGTGAACAGTTCGGTGAGCACCGGGCAATTGTGCCGGTACTAGACCTTGGGGCTGCCCTCCGCCTTCTCCGCGGCGTCGGCGTCGGCCTGAGCCGGCACGGCCGCGGGCTCCTCCGACTCCTTCTCGTCGGCCTTGTCGGCCTCGCCGGCCTTGTCGGCCTCCGGGACCACCGTGTCGCCCTCCGAGACCTCCACCGCCTCGGCCGCCACCGTCTCCGTCCCCGTGACCGCCTCGATGCCGGTCGCCAGGGTCTGCTTCACCGTGCCGGCCTCGATCTCGGCCGTGAAGTGGCAGGCCACCTTGTGCCCGTCGCCGGTGTCCAGCAGCGGCGGGCGCTCCGTGGCGCACTTGGTCTCCTGCACCCACGGGCAGCGGGTGTGGAAGCGGCAGCCGGCCGGCGGGTTCGCCGGGGAGGGCAGGTCGCCGTGGAGCAGGATCCGCTCGCGGCGGTCCTCCACCTCCGGGTCGGGCACCGGGACCGCCGACATCAGCGCCTTGGTGTACGGGTGCCGGGGCCCCGCGTACAGCGCGTCGCTCGGGGCCTCCTCGACGAGCCCGCCGAGGTACATCACCCCGATGACGTCCGAGATGTGCCGGACCACCGCGAGGTCGTGCGCGATGACCAGGTAGGTCAGGCCGAGGGACTCCTGGAGCTCCTCCAGCAGGTTGATGACCTGCGCCTGGACCGAGACGTCGAGCGCGGAGACCGGCTCGTCGCAGATGATCACGTCCGGCTCCAGGACCAGCGCGCGGGCGATGCCGATGCGCTGGCGCTGACCGCCGGAGAACTCGTGCGGGTAGCGGGACATCGCGTTGGACGGCAGGCCGACCTTGGCGAGGATGTCCTTGATCTTCTCCCGGCGCTCCGCCGCGTCCTTGCCGATGCCGTGGGCGGCCATGCCCTCGGCCAGGATGGACTCGATGTTCTGCCGGGGGTTGAGGCTGCCCAGCGGGTCCTGGAAGACCATCTGGAGGCGGCGGCGGAAGGCCCGCATCTCCTCGCCCGGCAGCTTCGCCAGATCGGTGCCGTCGAAGACGACCCCGCCGTCGGTGATGTCGTTCAGCCGCAGGACCGCCCGGCCGAGCGTCGTCTTGCCGCAGCCCGACTCGCC
>MUNB01000285.1 GCA_002154345.1 Streptomyces griseus | reverse complement strand
CGCCCAGAGGCACGGCCCAGGCCGCCGCCCTCGGATCCTGGGCCGTGCCTCTGGGCGTCAGGGCGACGTCGGTGACGCCGGCGTACCGGTTCTCCGCGTGCCACTCGGTCTCGCCGTGCCGTACGAGCAGGAGACGAGAGGTCATGGGGGCCGCCCTTTCGAGGTCGTGGCCGTGGCCCGTGCGCCGTACACGCCGAGTGCGCCGGGCACATTGCCCGCTCACGCGGCCGCTGTTAAATTTAACAGACTCTCCACAGCCAAGGACCGGGCTGTCGCGGCCCGGATCACGCTCCGACCTGCTCGCCCACGCCATCCCACCGGCTCTCCTCGCAGAAGGAATCCGACGTCATGCGCATCCTCGCCGCAGGCGACCACTTCGTCCGTCCCGCGTTGATTCGCGCGGCAGTGAGTCAGGAGCTGGCCCGCACGGGCGGGGAGCTGCCGGAGTTCGCGGAGCTGACCCTCCCCTGGCCGCACGAACCCTTCGGTCCGGTCGCCGGGGTCCATGAGGCGAGCGGCACGGAGGACGAGCTCGTCGAGGCGCTGGACGGGGCGTCCGTCTGTGTGACACAGATGGCCCCGTTCACCGAGCGGGTGTTCGCCGCGTCGCCGGCGTTGCGCCTGGTCGCCGTCTCGCGGGGCGGGCCGGTGAATGTGGACCTGGCCGCCGCCACCCGCCACGGAGTCAGGGTGAGCTTCGCCCCCGGCCGTAACGCCCCCGCGGCCGCGGAGTTCGCCGTGGGGCTCATGCTCGCGGCGATGCGGCGGATCGGCACGGCCGACGCGGAGCTCAAGCGGGGCGTGTGGCGGGGCGATCTGTACGCGTACGAGGAGAGCGGCGGCGAACTCGGCGGGGCCACGGTCGGGCTCGTCGGCTACGGGGCCATCGGCCGCATCGTGGCGCGGGTGATGCGCGCCTTCGGGGCGCACGTGCTCGCGGCCGACCCGTACGCCGACCCGGAGGCGGTCGCGGCCGACGGTGTCGAACTCGTCGAGCTGGACGACCTCCTGAGCCGGAGTTCGGTGGTGAGCCTGCATGCCCGGCTGACCGAGGAGTCCCGCCATCTGCTCGACGCCCGCCGTCTCGGGCTGCTGCCGCACGGCGCGGTCCTGGTGAACTCCGCCCGCGGCGGACTCCTCGACCACGCGCCGTTGCCGGAGCTGCTGCGCAACGGCAGTCTGGGGGCGCTCGCCCTCGATGTGTACGACATCGAGCCGATCCCCGCCGACTGGGCGCTGCACGACGTACCGAACGTGATCACCACGCCCCATCTGGCGGGCGCGACCCGGCAGACGGCTCACCGTGCGGCGGACATCACCGCCGCGGAGGTCGGCCGCTTCCTGCGGGGGGAGAAGCTGGCGCACCTCGCGAACCGCGACGTCCTGGCGGCGGACCGGCCCTGACCGCCGCCGCCGCCATCGACGCCGCCCGGGAACCCATCGGCCCGCACAGGAGGTATCAGGCGTGAGCACGATCATCGGCGTGGACATCGGTACGTCGGTCATCAAGGCCGTGGCGTTCGGCGGGACGGGCGACCGCCTGGCCTCAGCGAGCCGGCGCTCGCATGTGGAGATGCTGTCGGGCGGCCGGGTGGAGCAGGATCTCGACGAGGTCGTGGCCGGTGTCGTCGATGTCGTTCGCGAGGTCGCCGCCGCCATCGGCCGTACGCCGGACGCCGTGGCGCTCACCGGGCAGGGGGACGGTCTGTGGCTGCGGGACGCCGAGGGGCGTGCGGTGCGGCCGGCCATCTCCTGGATGGACGCGCGGGCCTCGGACCTGGTGACCCGGTGGCTGGCGGACGGCACGATCGCCACCGCTTACGCGCACACCGGCTCCGGCATGTTCCCGGGGTGCCACGGCCCGCTGCTGAACTGGCTCCAGGAGCACGAGCCGGACGCGCTGGACCGGGCCGCCGTCGCGGGGTACTGCGTGGACGCCGTCGCCCAGCGGCTGACCGGCCGGGTGTGTCTCGACGCGTCCGATGCCACGCTGCCGTTCCTCGACCCGCGTACCCGCCGCTACGCGCCTCGGGCGCTGGCCGCGTGCGGGGTCGAGGG
>MUNB01000284.1 GCA_002154345.1 Streptomyces griseus | reverse complement strand
CCCTTGAACATGTTCAAGGGGCTCTCCTGGGGAGGGGGACTGCGAGATGCGCAGTGGAGCGAAGGTCGCCGTGATCGGCGGAGCGTTCGTCCTGGTGGCCGGCGGGATCGGCTACGGGGCGTACAGCATGCTCGGTGACACGGGCGACGGCGGGGGCGGTACGCAGAGCGCGTCCGAGTCGTCGAAGGTGAAGACGGGGCCGCCGAGCGCGGAGGAGATAGCCGAGACGTCGAAGGGCTTCTTCGACGCGTGGGCGGCCGGGGACGCGTCGGCGGCGGCGCTCCTGACCAACAACGAGTCGGGGGCGGAGCCGGTGCTCGCCTCGTACGGCGAGGACGCCCACATCGGCAAGGTGAAGATCACCCCGGGCCCGGCGACCGGCACGAAGGTCCCGTACACGGTCAAGGCGACCGTCGCGTACGAGGGGAAGTCGAAGCCCATCTCCTACGCCTCGGAGTTGACCGTCGTCCGCGGCCTCACGACGGGCAAGACCCTCGTCGACTGGGAACCGACCGTCGTCCACCCGCAGTTGACGGAGGGCGCGACGCTGAAGACGGGCGAGTCCTCGACCCCCGCGATCGAGGCCGTCGACCGCAACGGCACGGTGCTGACCAAGGAGAAGTACCCCTCGCTGGGGCCGATCCTGGACACCCTGCGCCAGAAGTACGGGGAGACGTCGGGCGGTTCCGCCGGCATCGAGACCTGGATCGAGCCCGCCGACGAGTCCCAGCCGGACGTCAACCTGGTGACCCTGTCCAAGGGCAAGCCGGGCAAGGTGCAGACGACGCTGGACGCGGGCGCGCAGGCGGCGGCCGAGCGGGCGGTGAAGAAGTTCGCGCAGGCGTCGGTGGTCGCGGTGAAGCCGTCCACGGGGGCGATCCGCGCGGTGGCCAACAACCCGGTGACCGAGTTCAACGTGGCGCTCCAGGGCAAGCAGGCGCCCGGCTCGACGCTGAAGATCATGACGGCGGCGATGCTGCTGGAGAAGGGCCTGGTCACGGCGAACGGGGCGGTCGAGTGCCCCAAGGACGCGATGTGGCAGGGCCGTTCGTTCCACAACCTGGGCCACTTCGATCTGCCGGACGGCTCCACCTTCACCCAGAGCTTCGCCCAGTCCTGCAACACCGCCTTCATCAAGCTCATCGACGACACGAAGGACGACGCCGCTCTCCCGAAGATCGCCAAGGACGTCTTCGGGATCGGTCTGGACTGGAAGACGGGCGTCGTCACCTCGGACGGCAGCGTGCCGGAGGAGGCGGGCGGCGAGGCGGCCGCTCAGTACATCGGCCAGGGCACGGTCCAGATGAACGTCCTCAACATGGCGTCCATCACCGCCACCGCCCACACGGGCACCTTCCGGCAGCCGATCATCGTCCCGCAGTCCCTGGACGACCGGGAGTTGGCGACGGCCTCGCGCTCGCTGTCCTCTTCCGTCGTCCAGCAGCTGAACACGATGATGCGCGCCACGGCGGCCTGGGGCACCGGCGCGAAGGCCATGGGCTCGGTCGGCGGCGACAAGGGCGCGAAGACCGGTTCGGCGGAGGTCGGCGGTCAGGACACCTCGAACAGCTGGTTCACCGGCTTCAGCAACGACCTCGCGGCGGCGGCGGTCGTCCAGTCCGGCGGCCACGGCGGCGACGCGGCGGGCCCGGTCGTGGCGGAGGTGCTGCGCGCGGGCGGCTGAGCTGAGCCCGGAGCCGGTACGCGCGGGCGCCGGGCCCCGGACGGGTTCGGGGTGCGCGGTCCGCGGCTCACGGTCCGCGGCTCACGGCTCACGGCTCACGGCTCACGGCTCACGGTCCACCATTCACCATTCACGTTCGACCACGGAGGAGTGACGTATGGGGCGGCGACCGAGGCCGGGTTCCTTCTGGCGTCGGGCAGCGGCCGTCCTCGGCGTGCTGATGGTGGGCGCGGGAGCCGTCGTCATCCTCCGCTCCCGGCCGACCGGCGACGTGGACCCCTTCGGCGCCCTGGTCGGCGTGGTGGGGGCGGTGATCGGCGTCGCCGGGCTGCTCCTGCCCTTCTGGGAGCACCGGCAGAGCCGCCGGGAGGGCGCGGTCCGGGCCCTGGTCCGCGCGGTCGAGGGGCACGAGGACCAGCAGTACCGCAACATCCTGGGCCCGGGCAGCGCCTTCCTGCCGGTGCGCTTCCGCTTTACGGCGGCCCCGGACGGCAGCCCCGACGCCGCGGGCTCCGAGGAGTGGCGGACCGCCGTCGACCGCTACCTCGGGCTGCCCGGACCCGTACGGCGGCTCGCGGTGACCGGCGGCCCCGGTACGGGCAAGTCCCTGCTGGCCAGGGAGCTGACGCGGGCGCTGGCCGCGCGCCATGACGAGGCGGCGGGCGACGGGGTGCCGGTGCTGCTCTCCCTCTCCTCGTGGGACGGGCCACCGGACCGGGAGGATCCGCGGAGCGAGGGCTTCCATCTGGCGTTCCGCCGCTGGGCCGTCCAGCAGGCCGCCCAGACGTACGGGCAGCCCTCCGCGCAGGTCGAGGAAGCGCTGACCGACAAGGCGGTCCTCGTCCTCGACGGTCTGGACGAGCTGGATCCCGCAGGGGCGGATGCACGTCCCCGGGCAGCCGCGTTGCTCCGCTATCTCGCGGTGAACCGGGACTGCTTCCGCCATGTGGTCGTCACCTGCCGCAGCGACGTCTACGAGCGGTTCGAGGGTCCGGCCCCGCTGGCCGGGGCGGGCCGCGCCGAACTGCTGCCGGTCCCGCCGGACATGGCGCTCGACTACCTCAAGAGCCGCAGCGAGTGGTCCCACAGCGGCCTCACCGAGCGCTGGGACGGGGTGCTGGACGAGATGCGGGTCTCGCCCGGGGGGCCGCTGGCGCGCGCCCTGAGCACACCGTGGCGGCTCACCATGACCGCGAACGCGTTCCATGTGCGGGGCGAGGGCGGGGCGGGATGGCTCAGGGATCCGTCGGAGCTGGTGACGCGGTGGGGGCGCGACGTCCTCTGGGAGCGCTACCGGGCGGAGTCGGAGGACTTCGCCGCCGAACACGGCCTGCCCGGGCGGCTGTGGAGCCTGTTCTCGCCGGAGGAACGGCTGCGGAGTGCGGAGGACTCCCCAGCGGCGGACGCCATGAGCAGCGAGGCCGAGGAGCACCTGCTGTCGCTCTTCGTCCCCTCCGTCGTGGCGGAGCATCCGCACGACCCCGGCCGCTACCCGGCCGAACGGGTCTCCGCATGGCTCACCCTGCTGTCGACGCACCGAGACGTCGACAGGTTCGCGGGGCCCCGGTATCTGAGCCTGATCGCCGGCCTCCGGGCGGATCTGACCCCGCACCAGTTGTGGCCGCTGGGCGGCCGTCGTCTCGTGCGGACCCTGCACGGTTCGCTGTACACCCTCTTCGCACTGGTGGTGGCGGGTCTGGCCGTCGTCGCCGTGCGCGATCCCCTGGAAGTCGCGCTCTGCTTTCCCGTGGTCGTCGCCGCGGGCTTCTCGGCGCACCTGGCGTGGTCCGACCGGGCGGACATCGACCCGGCGAGCCGTATCCGCATGGGCGGAAGGGCGGGCGGGCTGCTCGACCTGTACATGAAGACCGTGGGCATGCCGATGCTCGGTGTCTGCTCCGGTGGCATGTTCGGGTTCATCGTCTCGGCGAACCTCACCCGGGCACCGCTGCCCGACGTCCCCACGACCGTGTGGGTGGCGACGGCGGCCGGAGCGCTCCTGGGGATCCCGCTGTTGCAGAACCGGTCGGCCGAGACCTACACCACCGTCAGGGGCTCGCTGCCCGGACAGCGCCACAAGATCTTCCTCATCTGCGCCGCACTGAGCGGCCGTCTTCCGCTGCGGCTGGGCCGCTTCCTGGACTGGGCGCACGAGGGAGGCCTGCTGCGCGTGGACGGTCACGCCTACCGCTTCCGGCACGACGAGTTCGAGCAGTACCTGTGGCGCTCCCACTGGCGGCCCGAGATCCTCCCCCCGTGTCTGGCCGCCGCGGACGCCGCCCTCCGGACCGGGGAAGCGGCGGCGGACCGGCCGGCCCGGGCGGGGCGGCGGATGCTGGAGCAGCTGGACACGCTCGACCGGAACCGCGTGGATCTGTACGCCACCTGCATGATGAGCATCGGCACAGCGGGCGCGAGGGCCGAGACGGCGCTGCGCGCGTGGGCGGACCACTTGGCCACCGGCGCCGTGGACCCGGAGACGGAAGCCGTTCTACGGGACCGGGCCGGTCAGGCGGTACGCCGCTTCCACGAGGCGGCGGCGCGCGCGGGGTGATCCGCCGCGCTGTACCCCGGACCGCTCCGGCTTCACAGCCCCGGTTCGGCCCCACCGGGTCGGGGAGACGCCGTCACGTCGGGGAGGACGTCGTCACGCTGCCGCGCCCCGCAGGATGCGGGTGATCACCAGCTCCGGATCGTCGGTCGGCAGGGCGTGGCCCGCACCGGGCACGATCTCCGCCTCGGCGGTGGGCACGAGGGCCCGCACCCGCTCGGCGACCTGGCATGCGTCGTGCAGGGTGCTCCGCTCCCCCAGCAGGAAGAGCGCGGGGACCCGGACCCGGCGCAACTCCTCGTCGGAGTAGACCCGCGCCGGTGGAAGGGCGCGCCGGAAGCCGACGGAGGCCCGGCCCAGTTCCATCAGCTCGGTCTCCAGGATGGCGCTGTTGCCGACCCGGCGCGCGAGCCAGGGCCTCAGCGCGCGGGGCGACATGCCCGCCAGACCGCCGGCGATGAGCCAGGCGTAGAAACGGCGGCCCGGGTCCTCGAATCCAGCGGGTTCCACCAAGGTGAGGGCGGCCGTGCGGCCCGGGCGGTGCACCTGATGGCCGAGCGCCAGCCAGCCGCCGTAGGAGCAGCCGACCACATGGGCGGCGGTGGCCTCCAGCCCGGCGAGTACCTCCTCCAGCCAGCGGGCACCGTCCTCGGCGCCGGTCAGGGCCGCGCTCTGGACACTGGCGCCCGGCTCGCCGACCGTGTCGACGGCGATCACCGTACGACGGCGGGCGATCGGCTCGATGTACCGGTGCCACATCAGGGAGTTGCCGTTGGCGCCCGACAGCAGGACGACCGGGTCGGAGCAGGGCGGTCCGGCACGGTGGACGCGGGTGGTGCCGAAGGACGTCGGCAGGTCGAGGCGGTCTCCGGCGCCCGGCCAGAGCCGGCCGAGCAGGCGTCCGTAGACGGCGTGGAAACGCTCGCGGCTCTTGTCGTTCCTGAACTCGCCTATGCTCATGGTACAGACGTATCACAACTTGGTACACGTGTACCACTAGCGGGAGGTCGGACCATCGCCGCGCGCGTCGATCACGAGGAACGCAGAAAACAGATCGCGGAGGCTCTGCTGCGTATCGCCGCCGCCGAGGGGCTTCAGTCGGTGAGCATGCGGGCGGTCGCCGCCGAGGCGGGCGTCTCTCTCCGGCTGGTGCAGTACTACTTCACGACCAAGCAGGCCCTGGTGCTGGACGCCCTCGCCCGGCTCGGCACCCGGTTCCAGGCCCGTATGGACCGATGGATCCGTGCCGCGGGCTCTCCGCCGCAACCACGCTCCACGGTCACCGCCATCCTCTCCAGCATCCTGCCGACCGACGAGGAGAGCCATCAGATCACCCGGATCTACGCCGCCTACTACGCGCTCGTCCTCGATGACAGCTCACTGGAGGAGCACGCCACCCCCCAACCCGCCCTGCTGGAGGGCTTCCTCGCCGAACAGCTCCGCCTGGCGCAGGGGGCCGGCGCGGTGGACCCCGGGAAGGATCCCGCCATGGTGGCCGCTGGACTGCTGGCCATGGTCAACGGCCTCGGCGCGAGCGTGCTGGGCGGCCAGCGCACCGGCGAGGCGGCCTCCGACGTCCTGCACCACCACCTGGACGAGCTGTTC
>MUNB01000283.1 GCA_002154345.1 Streptomyces griseus | reverse complement strand
TGGCCCATGGGCCAGGACAGCAGATGCGCCCCGGCGTAGACGGCCGCCGCCAGCACCCCGCACAGTCCGGCCGCCCGCAGTACGGGAGTGGGCCGCCGCCGCTTCAGCCGCAGCCACCCGGACCAGGCCAGGAAGACTCCCGCGAGAGCGGCCGCCAGCAGAAGTGCCTGCGAGTACCGGACGAGGAACATCAGGGCCAGGCCGCCCGCGACGAGCGCCGCGCCGGTGCGGGGCCGGTCCCGCAGCATTAGCACGCAGCCGAGGAGGACCGCCGTGCCGAGCGCCAGGGAGAGCCCGTCGCTCAGGGGGTTCATGGCCACGGTGCCGGTGGGCAGGGCCAGGTACAGGGCCTGCCCGGCCAGACCGGCGCGTCGGGAGGCGCCCGCGGCGCGGAGGGTGAGCAGCACGCAGACGCTGCCGGCCAGCGCGACGACGAGCCCGGCGAGCCAGAGGCCCCAGGTGGCGCCGAACACGGTCACGAAGGGGACCAGGAACAGCGGATAGCCGGGCCGGGCCTCGAAGATGGCCATGAACCGCTGGTTGGCGAACGGGGCGGTCATCCCTGAGGTGTTGCCGTGGCGGGACCAGTACGCGACCGAGTCGGTGAGCCGGCGCACGCACTGCTCCTCCGACTCGCCCGCGGCCTTCCGGCTGGTCCAGGGGATGGAGTCCAGGGGCCCGTGCTGCCCGCTGGCGCAGGAGTAGCCGATGGCCCGGCGGCCCGCTTCCTCGCGGCTCTCGCCGCTCAGACTCAGGGCGTAGGAGAGGTAGTTCTTCGTGTCGGGCGAGGCGCGTCCGGTGACCGCCGTCAGCTGGAGTCCGGCGAAGGCCACGGCGATGAGCACCATCCCGACGAGGCCGAGGCTCCGGGTGCTGCGCACGCCTGGCCATGGCCTGCGGGTGCCCGGCGACGATGTGCGCGTGCCCGGCGAAGGGCTGCGGGTGCCCGGCAACAGGCCGCGGGTGCTCTGCGACAGGCTGCCGGAGTTCGGCATCGGTCGGCGGATGTTCGGCATCGGACGGACGCTCCCCTGCATACGGCGGTTGCCCGGTCAACGAGTCAACCGCCGTGGGGTGGCGTTACGGTGCGGATCCGGACGCGCTACCGGCCCCGCGGCTTTCCGCGCTTGCCGCTCTGGCCGCCGGCCCGGCCGCCCGACTGCGGCTTCCTGCCCGCCGCGGGCTTGTTCCGGGCACCGCCCGATCCGCTGCCCGATCCGCCGCCGGCCCGCTTGCTCCTGGCCTTGGCCTTGTCCGTGGCTTTTTCCTTGGCCTTCGCCGGGGCGGCCGCGCGGCCGCGGGTGCTGTTGACGGTGCGCCCCCGGACGATCCCGATGAACTCCTCCACCAGGTCGGGGGTTTCCTCCGCCTGGGGCCAGGACAGGGCGACGCGCGACTCGGGGGCGTCCGGGACCGGGCGGTAGGTGAGGTCCTTGCGGTGGTGGAGGCGGGCCAGGGACTGCGGGACGAGGAGGACGCCGATGCCCGCCGCCACCAGCTCGATCGCGTCCGCCGTGGTCGCCGGGCGCTCGACGGCGGGGCGGCCGGGCAGGGTCTCCCAGTCGAGTACGTCGTCCAGCGGATGCAGCACGATCTCGTCGGCCAGCTCGGCGAGCGCCACCTCTTCGGCGGCGGTCACGACATGGTCCTTGGGGATCACGACGACGGTCGTCTCGGTGTAGAGCGGGATCGCGCTCAGGACGTTCCGGTCGACCGGGAGCCGTACGAGACCGGCGTCGGCGTCACGGCCCGCCAGCAGGTCCGGCGCCTCGGCGGCGGTGGCCTGGACGAGCTCCAGGGAGGTGTCGGGCAGCCGCTCGTGCCAGACCCTCACCCACTTGGTGGGCGTCACGCCGGGAACGTACGCGAGCCTGAAGGATGAGGGGATGTCCGAGCCTGTCACGGAACCAGGCTACCGGCAGGTGGTCGGAGGTATGTCCCATGGTCGATACCCTGGACCCATGACGTCGCACAAGACCGCCCAGACCATGAAGCCCGCCACGGCGGCGAAGAAGCTGGGTGTGTACCTCCAGGCCACCCCCGCCGATTTCCAGGAGGGTGCCGTCTCCCGCACCGAGCTCAACGCCCTCCAGACCGACCCGCCCGCCTGGCTGGTGGAGCTGCGCCGCACCGGTCCGCACCCCCGCCCGGTCGTCGCGTCGAAGCTCGGCATCTCCATCGCGGGGCTCGCCCGCGGCGGGGTCACCGAGCCGCTCACCACCGAGCAGATCGACGCGCTCAAGGACGAGATGCCCGAGTGGCTCCAGAAGGAGCGCGCCACACAGGCCGAGGTGCGTAAGGAAGCCGCTCGCATCAAGGAGCGCAACGCCGAGCGGGCCGCTCAGTCCGGCGATCAGCAGTAGCTCCCCGGCCCGCTGTCAGGGCCTCCGGCCCCGGCCCCGCGGAAACTCGCCGAGGCTGACCGCGCGGTGAATCGTCTCGGCCAGTTCCCGTGCGTCCTCGGTGAACGTGTCCACCCGGATCTTCCGCTCGTTCCGTAGTTCGATGGCGAAGCGGAAGCCCATCCCCCGGGCCTCGGCCAGCGGGCGCCCGTCCTCGGCCGAGGCGGACCCGATCCCCTCGATGTCCGTCCAGGGAATCAGGGTGGCGGTGCCCGCGAGCCGGTGGGTCAGCCCCCGCTCGTGGACGTCGAAGGACTGCTCCCGGGTGCGCAGGGCCTGCATGAGGCGCCAGACGCCGAGACTTAGCCCGACCAGCCCCACCCCGAGCAGCAGACCCGCCAGTTCGGGCGCGCCGTCGGTGGTGCCGATGGAGGCGATGGTCACGGGCACCCCGAAGGCGAGGCCGACGACGCCCGTGACCAGCAGGGCGCCGGCCAGTCGTAGCCGTCTGCCGCCGTCGGTGCGGTGTTCGCGGACGAATCCGCCGAGCTCCCGTGCGGCTTCGGTGCGTCGCATCGTCGTTCCCCCCGTCGTGGACATCTCAAATACTGCCCGATCGCGGGGGCGGACACCACGGAAACGGCCGGAACATGCCGCGGGCCCGCGGCCGGCCGTTCCGCCGACGCGTACGTCGGGGGAACGGCCCTGCCACGGGCCCGTCGGACGACCGGGTCGGTCAGAGGACGCCGGACTCGGCGATGGTGACCTTGGCGCTGGTGCGGCCGCTGCCGGAGCCGAGCGCCTCGATCTTGCGGACGAGCTTCATGCTGTCCTCGTCGGCGACCTCGCCGAAGACCACGTGCTTGCCGTCCAGCCACGGGGTGAGCACCGTGGTGATGAAGAACTGCGAACCGTTGGTGTTCGGGCCGGCGTTGGCCATCGAGAGCAGGCCGACACGGTCGTGCTTGAGCTTGAAGTTCTCGTCGGCGAACTTCTCGCCGTAGATGCTCTTGCCGCCGGTGCCGTCACCGCGGGTGAAGTCACCGCCCTGGAGCATGAAGTCCGTGATGACGCGGTGGAAGGACGAGCCGGCGTAGCCGAAGCCCTTCTCGCCGGTGGCGAGCGCGCGGAAGTTCTCCGTCGTCTTGGGGACGACGTCGTCGAACAGGTTGAACGTGATCCGACCCTCGGGGGCGTCGTTGATGGTGATGTCGAAGTAGACCTTGGTTGTCATGGTGACATCCTCACATTCCTGGCAACCGCAGGTGAAACCCGGGTTGGGTCGGCACGTCGGACGTCCGGGATCCGCTCACCCTCCGGCGGCCCCCCGATGGGCCGCGTACACGGCCTTCACCAGGGCTGTCTTGCGCGGGTCGTCGGCGAGCCGGGAGCCCATCCGGTTCATGACATAGCCGAGGGCGATGGAGGCATCCGGGTCGGCCAGCCCGCAGGAACCGCCCGCGCCGTCGTGGCCCAGCGCCCTCGGGTCGGGGCCGTACGAGCGGTTCGCACCGCTCAGCCAGAGGCCGAGGCCGAGCTCCGTCTCGTGGTCGAAGCCGTCGCCGAGGACGAGGTCGCGGCAGGCCCCCTGTCCTTCGCCGACGCGGGCGGGTTGAGCAGGGAGGCGACGGCGACCGGGGTCATCCGCTCCAGGAGGGCCGCCTGGGCGGCCCGGTCGGAGCGTTCCTGGACGAGTTCGGCGAGCCGGTGGGTCTCGCTCTCCGGGAGGCCGAAGGTGAAGTCGATGCCGAGCGGGCCGGTGATCTCCTGCCGGAGGAACGCCCCGGGCCGCAGCCCGGTGATCCGGCGGACCACTTCGCCGACGAGGAATCCGTAACTGATCGCGTGGTAGCCGGATCGGGTTCCCGGCTCCCACCAGGGTGCGGTGGCGGCGAGCCGGGCGCAGGCCGTCTCCCAGTCGTACAGCTCCTCCAGGGTGAGCGGGGTGTCGGGCCCGGCCACTCCGGAGCGGTGCGAGAGGAGGTGGCGTACGAGGACGGACTCCTTGCCGTTCACGGCGAACTCCGGCCAGTAGGCGGCGACCGGGGCGTCCAGGGCCTTTCGTTTGGATCAGGTCGGATCAGGGAGCGGGGTCCGGTGCGTGCAGCTGCAAGGCGGAGGATTGAGGCAACGCCGATGGGGCCTCCCCTGCTCGAGCGAAGTCGAGAGCTTGGGGAAGTTGGTGATTGACGACAACGCCGCAGATGCGCGTGCCGGACCCCGCGAGCCCGACATGATCCGAACGAGAGGCCCTGGGTCGAGCAGGCCCCGGTCGGCCAGGACATGGGCGCAGAGCGCGGTCGGGCCCTTGCCGGTGGACCAGACGTTGACCACGGTGTCCCGCTCCCAGGGGCGGGTGCGGGCGGCGTCGGCCCAGCCGCCCCACAGGTCGACCACCGGTGCGCCGTCGACCAGGACGGTCACCGCTGCGCCCAGTTCGCCGCGGTCGGTGAAGTTCTCCTCGAAGGCGTCCCGGACCCCGGCGAACCGGTCGTCGCAGTGGCCGTGGATCTGCGACACGGGGCCTCCCTCGTGGTGGACGCGGCTCCGGCGGCGGACACCGGAACCGGATGCCCCCGCAACGTACCGACTGGTCGGACCGGAGGGAAGGGCGGACGACCGGAGGGAGGAACGGCGGGCCGGGCAGCGGGCGGCCGGCGGCGACGGGCGGGGCCGCGCGGGTCAGCGGATGCCCGCCTCCAGGCTCAGGCTCCAGCGGCCCGGCAGGCCGGTCAGCGTGATGGTGGACAGCGGGCGGACGTCGACGTTCCAGTACGCGGAGGGCGGGGCGTTCAGGGCGTAGACGAGGGCCGCCCGGATCACGGCGGGTTCGGCGACCGCGACGACGAGGCCGTCGTCGGCCGGGCGGGTGTCCAGCCAGCCGCCCACCCGCCCGATGAAGCCGAGCATCGACTCGCCGCCGTGCGGGGCGCTGCGCGGGTCGGCGAGCCAGAGGTCCACGGCGGCCGGTTCCCGGGCGGTGACCTCGCCCAGGGTCAGTCCGCGCCAGCGGCCCATCTCCCAGTCGCGCAGGGCTGGTTGAGCCATCGGCGCGAAGCCGAGGGCGTCCCCGGTGGCGCGGCTGCGCGGGGTGGGCGAGCAGTAGCGCAGCTCGGCGGCGGCGAGCGGGACGAGCGTGTGGGCGACGAGCTGCACCTCGTGCCAGCCGGCCTGGTCGAGCGGCCGGTCGTCGTCGAAGCGTTCGGCCAGCCGGGAGGAGCTGCGCGCCGCTGCGACCAGGGAGACCCGAAGCGTCATGGCGGGATCGTGGTGCCGAACGCCTGTTTGGTCAAGAGGGCCTGGGTGCCGGGCGCCGCGTTCAGCTGTCCGGGAGGCCGTCGAAAGCGGTACGGAGGCGGCGGACGCCCTCCGCGATCTCGGCTGCTCCGGAGACCCCGGCGAAGCTCAGACGGATGTGTCCGGCCGGGGGTTCGGCGCAGAAGTAGGGGCGGCCGGGGGCGACGGCGACCGAGGCGCGCAGCGCGGCCGAGACGACGGCCGGCTCGTCGGCGCCCGCTCCCGCGCCGCCGCCCGGGAGCCGGAGCCAGAGGCTGCCGCCGCCCGCCGGGAGGTGCGGCAGCGTGAGTTCCGGCAGCTCGCCGGCGATGGCCGCCGCCATGGTCGTACGGCGGTGCCCCAGCTCCGTGGCGACGGCGGCCAGGTGGCGGCCCCAGGACGGGGAGCCGACGAGTTCCAGGGCGGCTTCCTGGAGCGGGCGGGGCACGAAGAAGCTGTCGACGACCTGGATGGCCCGCAGGCGTTCCAGCACCGGGCCCCGGGCGGCCAGGGCGCCGACCCGGAGGCTGGGCGAGGTGACCTTGGTCAGCGAGCAGACGTGGACCACGACGCCGTCGGGGTCGTCGGCGGCCAGCGGTACGGGGAGCGGTCCGGCGTCGTCGTGGACGAGCCGGCGGGCGAAGTCGTCCTCGACGACGAACGCCCCGGCCGCACGGGCGATGGCCAGGACCTCGGGGCGGCGGGCGGGCGCGAGGGTGGCCCCGGTGGGGTTCTGGAAGAGCGGCTGGGTGACGAAGACCCGGGCGCCGGTGGCCCGGAACGCGTCGGCGAGCAGTTCGGGGCGGACCCCGTCGGCGTCCATCGGCACCGGGACGGGGCGCAGTCCGGTGGCGCGGGCGGCGGCGAGCATCCCGGGGTAGGTGGGCGACTCCACGAGGACCGGGGCGCCGGGCGGGGCGAGCGCGCGCAGGGCGGTGGCCAGGGCGCTCTGGCCGCCTGCGGTGATCAGGACGTCGGCGGCGGAGACGGCGGGGCCGATCTCGCGGGCGAACCAGGACCGCAGTTCGGGCAGCCCGTCCGTCGGGGGGCGGCCCCAGGCGCCCGGTCGGCGGCCCGCGCGGGCCAGGGCCGCGGAGAGCGCCCGCTCGGGCTGGAGCGAGGTGTGGAGGTAGCCGCCGTTGAACTCGATGACACCGGGCGGCGGTGCGGCGAGGGTGACCAGGACTCCGGAGGCGTCGACGGTGCGCGGCACCACCTCGGGCCCGCCGTCGCCGCTCAGCGACACCTCCTGCCAGGACGTGTCGCCCGGGGCGGGCAGTTCAGTGCGGGGGTGCGCGCGGAAGGCGCCGGAGCCGGGGCGGGTCGTGACGAGCCCCTCGGCGGCGAGCTGGGCGATGGCGCGGGAGACGGTGACGGGGCTGACCCGGAACCGTTCGACGAGTGCACGACTGGACGGCAGCTTTCCACCGGGTGAGTAGCGGTTGAGCTCGGCCCGCAGGGAAGTGACCAGTTCGGCGACGCTGCTACGCTCTTGCATGAGAGCACAGGATAGCGCTACCCCGCCTTCATCGATAGCGGTCGCCGAGCCGGCCACCACTCCTCGTACCGCTTCCGCGACCACGCCGAACGCGGCGAGCCCGGCGAACACGGCCCGGACCGCGATCCGGAGCAGCGCCCGGGACGCGACCGGGAGCGCATCCGCGAGCCGCCCGACCGCGCCGGGGCCCTCGGCCGGCCGGGGCGGCACCGTGCTCGCCGGGCTCGGCGTCGTGGCGTTCTCGCTCACCTTCCCGGGCACGGCCTGGGGCCTGGAGAGCTTCGGCCCCTGGTCGCTGGTCGCCCTGCGCAGTGTGCTCGCCGCCCTGATCGCGGGCGCGATGCTGCTGGCCGGGCGGGTGCCGCCGCCCGAGCGGCGGCACTGGGCCGGGCTCGCGGTCGTCGGGGGCGGGGTGGTGGTGGGCTTCCCGCTGCTGACGACGCTGGCCCTGCAGACCTCCACCACCTCGCACGCGGCCGTGGTCGTGGGCCTGCTGCCGCTGACCACGGCGGCGCTCGGGGCGCTGCGCACCGGGGAGCGGCCGTCGCGCACGTTCTGGGTCGCGGCCCTCGCCGGGGCGGCCGTGGTGATCGCCTTCACCGTGCAGCAGAGCGGCGGGGCGCTCGCCTCCGGCGACCTGTATCTGTTCGGCGCGCTGCTCGTGTGCGCGGCCGGGTACACCGAGGGCGGCCGGCTGGCCCGGGAGATGCCGGGATGGCAGGTGGTCGGCTGGGCCCTGGTCCTGTGCCTGCCGCTCGCGGTGGCGGGCAGCCTGGTCGCCCTGCCGCTCGAACCCGTGCACCTGAACGCCCACGGTGTCATCGGCCTGGTCTGGGTCGCCGCCGGGTCGACCTTCCTCGGGCTGTACGTCTGGTACCGGGGCATGGCGGCGATCGGGGTCGCCCGGGCCAGTCAGCTCCAGCTCGCCCAGCCGCTGCTGACGCTCGTGTGGTCCTTCCTCCTGCTCGGCGAGGAGATCTCGGCGGCGGCCCCGGTCGCGGCGGTGGCCGTGCTCGTGTGCATCGCCGCCACCCAGCGGGCCGGCCGCCGCGCAGGACGGGAATCCCGGACCGTACGGTCATAGACTTGTCGACACGGACACCGTGAAGCGTCGACACGGACACCGTCTCCCCCTGTGAGGAGGTCGCTCCCGATGGAGGCACACACGGGCGACCGGCTGCTGGTGCACGGCAGGACCGTGGGACAGCACGACCGGGTCGCCGAGATCATCGAAGTGCTCGGTGACGGGGGCTCTCCCCCGTACCGGATCCGCTTCGACGACGGCCACGAACACCTGATGTCACCCGGTCCCGACAGCGTCGTCCAGCACCGGGACGCACCGAAGGACGGACAGCCGCGGTAGGAGCGCACCGGGCCGGGACCCGCACACCGGATCCCGACCCCGCGACCCTCAGCCCCGGCCTCGCCCCGAAGGGCGGCCGTGGTGCGGGTGGGCGCGGCCCCGGTCCGGGTAGAGCCGGACCCGGTCCGTGTAGTGGTCGGCCACCACGCGCCGCATCGCGCCGATCCGGTCCGCCAGCACGCTCTTCCCCGAGAAGAACACATGGCCGCCCACCTCCTCGTACCCCCGGGCGAGGGTGAGGTGGCGGGACAGCTCCGCCGGGTCCTGCCAGGGGGCCGCCTGGGCGGGGTCGCCCGCCTTGTACAGCGCCTCGCCCACGTACAGATCGACGCCCGTGCCCCGTACGGTCCCGCTCCACCAGGCGAGGACCTTGGCGTAGTCGGCGGCGGTCTGGCCGATGTGCCAGTAGATCTGCGGGCAGATGTAGTCGATCCAGCCCTCGCGGACCCACTTGCGGGTGTCGGCGTGCAGGTCGTCGTAGGTCTGCACGCCCGCCCGGGTGTCCGAACCCAGCGGGTCGGTCACCTTGTTGCGCCAGACCGCGAAGGGGCTGATGCCGAAGCGGACGTGCGGCTTGATCCGCCGGATCCGCTGCCCCGTCTCGCGCACGAGCCGGTCGATGTTGTCGCGCCGCCAGGCCGCCCGGTCGGCGAAGCCGCCGCCGTACCGCTCGAACGCGGCGTCGTCGTCGAAGGTCTGCCCGGCCACCGGATAGGGGTAGAAGTAGTCGTCCCAGTGCACCGCGTCGATGTCGTAGCGACGCACGGCGTCCAGCATCGCGTCCTGGACGAACCGGCGGACCTCCGGCAGCCCGGGGTTGTAGTAGAGCTTCCCGCCGTACGGCACGGTCCAGCCGGGGTTCAGCCGGGCCGGGTGGGAGGCGACGAGGCGGGTGGGGTCCGTGTGGTTCGCCACCCGGTACGGGTTGAACCAGGCGTGCAGCTCCAGGCTCCGGTCGTGCGCCGCGCGCACCGCCGTGCCGAGCGGGTCCCAGCCAGGGTCCTCGCCCTGCCTCCCGGTGAGACAGTCGGCCCACGGCTCGTACGGCGAGGGCCACAGGGCGTCGGCGGTCGGCCGGACCTGGAGCATCACCGCGTTGAGCCGCAGCTCGACCGCCCGGTCCAGATACGCGAACAGCTCGGCCTCCTGCCGCACCGCCGTGAGGCCCGGCTTCGAGGGCCAGTCGATGTTGGCGACGGTGGCGATCCACATGCCGCGCACCTGCCCCGCCGCAGCCTCCGGCCGCCCGCCGCCCTTCCTGCCCCCGGCCGGAGGCTGCGGCGGGGCAGGTGCGCGGCATGTGGATC
>MUNB01000282.1:273-5484 GCA_002154345.1 Streptomyces griseus | reverse complement strand
GCTGGGCCTGGACCGCTACGCCCTGGCCGAGGAGAGTCTCGCCGACGGCCTGGCCCGGCTGGTCAACGCCTGTGAGAAGGCCGCCGACTGGGCGGAGGCGGCCGCCTCCGCCCCGAGCCCGTCGGCCGCCGAGCTGATCCGTACGACCGCCGCCGCCGGGCTGGTCGCGCACAGCGGCGGCGAGGCGGCGCGGGCCGAGCCGGCCGCGCTGATCGCGGCGGCGCGCGGCCTGGGCCTGCGGGCCCTGGGCGCGACCCACAGCGAGGACGGTCGACGAAGGCTCGCGGCGGCCGTCGGCGATCCGGACACGGCGGTCACCCTGGCCGGTCTGCTGTCCGGCGCGCAGGGCCCCGGCCGGGACGAGGACGGGGCCCTCGCCCTGGACCTGCTGGTCGTGCTGGACGCCCCGCAGCTGGACGTGGAGAACGCGGCGGTCCTGGTCGAGGCGCTGGCCGACGGCGCCCGGCTGGTGCTGAGCGGCGACCCGGGCGTGCTGGGCTCGGCGGGGGCCGGGCGGGTGTTCGCCGATGTGCTGGCCGCCCGCGCCTGTCCGCAGGTCGTCTCCCGCACCCCGGACCCGGGGCCGATCGGCGAGCTGGTCTCCGGCATCGGCATCGGCGAGCTGAACCAGGTCGACGCCCCGGGCAAGGAGGTGGTGATCGTCCCGGTCCGCGACGCGGGCGAGGCGGTCCACCGCACCGTGCAGCTGGTCGCCGACTCGGTGCCCCGGGCGTTCTCCATCCCCGCCGAGGAGACCCAGGTGATCACCGTGGGCCATGGCGGGGCCGCCGGGACCAGGGCGCTGAACGAGGCGCTGAAGCAGCGGCTCAACCCGGGCCCCGGCCGGTTCGGCGGCTTCGACCCGGGCGACCGGGTGGTCCATGTGCCCGCGCCCGGCCGCGCGGTGCCCGGGGTGGTGCGCTCGGCCGACGCCGAGGGGCTGCGGCTGGACTGCGGGGGCGTCCCCGTCGTCGTACCGCAGGAGCGGGTGAAGTCGTCGGTGCGGCACGGCTGGGCCCTCAGCGCCCATCAGGCGGCCGGGATGCGCTGGCCCGCCGCGGTGGTGGTGCTGCCGGGCGATGCCGCGCAGGGGCTGAGCAGGCCGTGGGTGTACACCGCGTTCGGCCGGGGCGAGCGGCATCTGTCCGTGGTGCACGGGGTGGACCAGGCGCTTCCGCACGCGGTGGCGCACATTCCGGCCCAGGAGCGGACGACCCGGCTGCGCCCGCTGCTGGAGGCGCTTCCGACGCCTGACGCGGCTTCGTGACGTAACCGGCCGAGGACAGCGGTGGGGCCCCGGTGCGCGGTGCACCGGGGCCCCACCGTCACGTCCGGTGCGGGAGCGAAGTCGAGTCGAGTAGAAGGAGCGTGGGTCAGCGGCCGCCCACCGCGGGTCCGGCGAAGTCCTCGTCCGTCTCGTCCTCCTCGTCGAAGACCGCGCTGACGTCGAAGCGGCAGACCACCAGTTCGGGGTCGGCGTCCTCGAACGGGGCGCCGAGCCACTCCCCCGGCTCCGGCGGCGCTTCACCGGCCGAGACCCACAGGGTGGAGTCGCCCTCCTCCAGTCCGAACTCCTTGTGGCGGGAGGCGATCTCGTCCGGTTCGTACTCGCCGAAGAGCACGCCGAGCGCGGCGTGGACGCTGGTGCCGACGACCGCGGCCGCGTCCGGCCCGTCGCCCGGACCCGCGTCGAGGTCGGCGAGGCGCTGAGCCTGTGCGAGCAGCCGCGGGGGTTCCGCGACCACGTAGTCGCGCCGGATCAGGACGCTGAGCGCGCTGGGCTCCGCGGGACCGGCGTAGGGAGGCAGGGAGTCGTCCGCACCGGGGATCTCGAAGGGGGTGACTTCGTCGTAGCGGTCGTAGAGGAGTTCGTCGTAGACCTCGGCGGCAGCGGCAAGGGCGTTGAACGCGTCGTAGACGGCGGGGTCGTCGTCCCCGGTACGGCGTTCGACCGCGTCGAGGTGACGGTCGATCGCGGTTTTGACCGCTTCGGCGGCGGCACGTACCTCGGCAGCGGTGGGCTGCGCAGCATCAGACATAGTGCAGACGCTATCCGTACCGGGGCTCTGCCCGCACAATAGATGCGATGCCGGAATACGAATTCGTCGACGTGTATGTGCCGCGCGGGGTTTCCCGCAAGGAAGCGGCCCGACTCCTGACCGACCACGCCGAGTACGGACACTGGGAACTGGACCGCCTGACGCTCCGCAGGGACGGCAGCCGCAGGGTGCGGCTGCGCAGGCGGATCATCCGTCAGCTACGGGCCACCTGGTGACATGGAGCGGGCCCCGCAGTCGCGGGGCCCGCTCCTCCTTCGTGGGGTGTGCCGTGCTGTGCGCGCCCGGATCAGGCGGCGCTGCGCGAGCGTCGGTAGAGAACCGATCCCGCGCCGGCGAGCAGCAGTCCCGCGCTGGCCGGGATGAGCAGTTCGAGCCCGCCCCCACCGGTCTGCGCGAGCTGCTCCTGCGGAATGTTCCGGGTCTCGGGAGCATTCGGCTCGGGCGGCTGGTCGACCGGCGGGGTGACCGGCGTCTCCGGCGTGACCGGGGGAACCTCGGGCTCCTCGGGCGGCGGGGGCGGCACCTCGGCGTCGTTGGAGCAGCTGTTGCCGAAGGCGGGGTTCAGCAGCCCGCCGATGGTGACGCTGTTCCCGCAGAGGTTCACGGGGATGTCGATCGGCGCCTGGATCGAGTTGCCGGAGAGGATGCCGGGCGAGCCCTTGGCGACCCCTTCCGCCGTGGCGCCGCCGTCCGGGGCCCTGTGCCGGCCGGTGCCGGGCTCGGAGGTCCGGTCCGAGGCGTCGGAGGTCCGGTCCGAGGCCGTGGTGTCGCCCGCCTGCGCGCCGTTGCCGGAGCCGCCGGGGACCGAGCGGGTCTCCGGAGCGGCCGAGCCGTCGGCCGAACGGTCGGATCCTGCTGATCCGTTTCCGCAGTCGTTTCCGCTGGTGGGGTTGAGCAGTCCGCCGACGCTGACGGAGTTGCCGCAGACGTTGACCGGGATGTCGATCGGTGCCTGGATCGAGTTGCCGGACAGCACACCCGGCGAGCCGGAGGCGGTGCTCGCCGCCCCGGAGTCGGCGTGGGCGTACCCGCCGCTCAGCGCGAGCACTCCGCCCGCAGCCGCCATGGTGATCAGGCCTTTACGAGTGACCTGTCGCATAGGTTCGTTTCCTGCCTTCTGGCTTCCGAAAAACCCCCGGACATGACCGTGCGGGAGCCGAATGCCGAACGGTCCCGGAGTGCATGGAGTGCACTCCGGGACCGGTCGAGCTCAAACCCTTACGGGTTGACGTTCAACGATCAGGCGTTGACGCAGGTGTTGCCGAAGGCGGGGTTCAGCAGACCGATCACGGAGACCGTGTTGCCGCACACGTTGACCGGCACGTGGACCGGAACCTGGACGACGTTGCCGGAGAGCACGCCGGGGCTGCCGATGGCCGCACCCTGGGCGCCCGCGTCGGCGGAAGCCATGCCCGCACCCGCGAGAACGAGGCCACCGGTGGCAGCCGCAACTGCGACGACCTTCTTGATCATGATTCCTCCTAGTTGGAAAATGCGGTCCCAGCCGCGGACCGCAAACCTTGTAACGAGGAGGAATTCGCGGGGCTACGTGTGAACGGCTCGTTTCACCCGTTCGGACATGTCCGCACAGGTGGCCGAATCAGCGGCGAGTCGGTCACGCGGCGGTCAGGAGTGGTCGATGAACCGGTCGAGCACCCGCACGCCGAACTGCAGACCGTCGACCGGCACCCGCTCGTCGACGCCGTGGAACATCCCGGCGAAGTCCAGCTCCGGCGGCAGCTTCAGCGGGGCGAAGCCGAAGCCCCGGATGCCGAGGTCGTCGAAGGACTTGGCGTCGGTGCCGGCCGAGAGCATGTACGGCACGGCTCGGGCGATCGGGTCCTCGGCGACCAGCGCGGTCTGCATCGCGTCGACCAGGGCGCCGTCGAACGTGGTCTCCAGGGCCTTGTCCGCGTGCACGTCCTCGCGGCGCACGTTGGGGCCGAGGATCCGGTCGAGGTCGGCGAGGAACTCCTCCTCGTACCCCGGCAGATACCGGCCGTCGACGTGGGCGGTCGCCTGGCCCGGGATGACGTTGACCTTGTAGCCCGCGCCGAGCTGGGTGGGGTTGGCGGTGTTCTGGAGGGAGGCGCCGATGAGCTTGGCGATGCCGCCGAGCTTGGCGAGCGTCTCGTCCATGTTCTCCGGGTCCAGCTCGGTGCCGAGCGCGTCCGAGAGCTCGTCCAGGAAGTGCCGCAGGGTCTTGGTGACCCGCACCGGGAACTTGTGCCGGCCCAGCCGCCCGACCGCCTCGGACAGCTCGGTGATGGCGTTGTCCTTGTGGATCATCGAGCCGTGTCCGGCGGTGCCGTCCACGGTCAGCTTCATCCAGTGCATGCCCTTCTGGGCCGTCTCCACCAGATACAGCCGCAGGTTCTCGTTGACGGTGAAGGAGAAGCCGCCGACCTCGCTGATCGCCTCGGTGACGCCCTCGAAGAGACCCGGGTGGTTGTCCACGAGATAGCGGGCCCCGTACGTGCCGCCGGCCTCCTCGTCCGCGAGGAAGGCGAGCACGATGTCGCGCGGGGGCTTGCGGCCGGTGCGCATCCGCTCGCGGACGACCGCGAGGGTCATCGCGTCCATGTCCTTCATGTTGACCGCGCCCCGGCCCCAGACGCAGCCGTCCGCGATCTCGCCGGAGAACGGGTCGTGCGTCCAGTCCGCCGCGTTGGCCGGCACGACGTCGGTGTGCCCGTGGATGAGGAGCGCCGGGCGGGAGGGGTCCTCGCCCTCGATCCGGGCGACGGTGGAGGCCCGCCCCTTGTGCGACTCGAAGATCTGCGGCTCCAGACCGACCTCCGCGAGCTTCTCCGCGACGTACTCGGCCGCGAGCCGCTCACCGGGGCCCGAGTGGTCGCCGTAGTTGCTGGTGTCGATCCGGATCAGGTCACGACAGAGGTCGACGACCTCCTGCTCGGCCCTGCCGGTGCCGGCCTTGCCCGTGTTGCTCTCGCTCACGCTGGTTCCTTCCACTGTCGCTGTGGTGCTCCTTCTCATCCTCCCGCGCCCACGGCGTACGCCCAAGGCCGCGCACCCCCCGTCACGCACCGTTCACAGCCATCGGGGCGTGATCGAGCACCCCTGAATGTTTGCTATGGTTTTCCACGTCGGAACGGGCACGGCCCGCGAAGACAGACACCTTGTCCGGGTG
>MUNB01000282.1:0-253 GCA_002154345.1 Streptomyces griseus | reverse complement strand
GTCCCCCCTCGGACACCAGCAGGAGCCCCACTTCGGTGGGGCTCTTTTGCGTCACCGGCCGGCCACGGAGAGGGGCGATGATGCGGGGTCGCAGGAAGCCGCCCGCCGCTCCGCTCCCCCAGCGGGACGGGATCGACGCGGTGCGGGTGCGGTTGCCGGAGGATCCGGAGGGGCGGTGGGCGTCCGTCGGGGCGCATCTGGCCGACCGGTTCGGCGGGGCGATCGGGGCGGACCGGGTGGCCGGGATGCTGGC
>MUNB01000281.1 GCA_002154345.1 Streptomyces griseus | reverse complement strand
CGGGCGGCCGCCCGCGAAGAACGTGGTCTTGGACAGCTCGACGTACCAGTCGAAGACCTCGTCCCACGCGAAGTGGCGCAGCGACTCACTGATCTTGGCGAACTGGAAGTCGTCGTAGAACGCGTCGACCTCGGCGACCGTCTTGTTCAGACGGGACAGGATCCAGCGGTCGGTGACCGACATCTCCTCGACCGGGGGCAGTTCGCCCTCGATCGTCGCGCCGTTCATCAGGGCGAAGCGGGTGGCGTTCCAGATCTTGTTGGAGAACTTCGCCGAACCCTGGACCCACTCCTCGCCGATCGGGACGTCGGTGCCGGGGTTGGCGCCGCGCGCGAGGGTGAAGCGCAGGGCGTCGGATCCGTACTTGTCCATCCAGTCCAGCGGGTTGACGACGTTGCCGAAGGACTTCGACATCTTCTTGCCGTGCTCGTCGCGGACCATGCCGTGCAGGACGATGGTGGAGAAGGGCGGGACGCCGTCGTTGACGTACAGGCCGAACATCATCATCCGGGCGACCCAGAAGAAGAGGATGTCGTAACCGGTGACCAGGACGGAGTTCGGGTAGAACTTCGCGAGGCTGTCGGTCTTCTCGGGCCAGCCGAGGGTGGAGAACGGCCACAGGCCGGAGGAGAACCAGGTGTCCAGGACATCGCTGTCCTGGGTCCAGCCCTCGCCGGTGGGCGCCGCCTCGTCCGGTCCGACGCAGACGACCTCGCCGTTCGGGCCGTACCAGACGGGGATGCGGTGGCCCCACCAGAGCTGGCGCGAGATCGTCCAGTCGTGGAGGTTGTCGACCCAGTCGAAGTAGCGCTTCTCCATCTCCTGCGGGTGGATCTTGACGCTGCCGTCGCGGACCGCGTCGCCGGCGGCCTTGGCGAGCGGGGCGACCTTGACCCACCACTGGAGGGAGAGGCGCGGCTCGATGGTGGTCTTGCAGCGCGAGCAGTGCCCGACGGAGTGGACGTAGGGCCGCTTCTCGGCGACGATCCGGCCCTCGGCGCGGAGGGCGGCGACGATGGCGGAGCGGGCCTCCAGCCGGTCCAGGCCCTGGAAGGGGCCGGGGACGGTGATGACGGCGCGCTCATCCAGGACCGTGAGGAACGGCAGGTCGTGGCGCTTGCCGATCTCGAAGTCGTTCGGGTCGTGGGCCGGGGTCACCTTGACCGCGCCGGTGCCGAACTCCGGGTCGACGTGGTGGTCGGCGACGACGGGGATGGTGCGGTCGGTCAGCGGCAGGCTGATCTGCTTGCCGACCAGGTGCTGGTAGCGCTCGTCGTCGGGGTGGACGGCGACGGCCGTGTCGCCGAGCATCGTCTCGGCGCGGGTGGTGGCGACGACGATGGTCTCGTCCCCGTCCCCGTACTTCATGGAGACGAGCTCGCCGTCGTCCTCCTGGTACTCGACCTCGATGTCGGAGATCGCGGTGAGACAGCGGGGGCACCAGTTGATGATGCGCTCGGCGCGGTAGATCAGCCCGTCGTCGTACATCTGCTTGAAGACGGTCTGGACGGCCTTGGACAGGCCCTCGTCCATGGTGAAGCGCTCACGCGACCAGGCGACGCCCTCGCCGAGGCGGCGCATCTGGCCGGAGATCTGGCCGCCGGACTCGTTCTTCCACTGCCAGACGCGCTCGACGAAGGCCTCGCGGCCCAGGTCGTGGCGGGACTTGCCCTCCTTGCCGAGCTCGCGCTCGACGACGTTCTGGGTGGCGATGCCGGCGTGGTCCATGCCCGGCTGGTAGAGCGCCTCGTAGCCCTGCATCCGCTTCCGGCGGACGAGGGCGTCGATCAGGGTGTGCTCGAAGGCGTGGCCCAGGTGGAGGGAGCCGGTGACGTTCGGCGGCGGGATGACGATGCTGTACGGCGGCTTGCCGCTGTGCTCGTCGGCTTCGAAGTAACCACGCTCTACCCAGCGCTCGTACAGCTTCCCCTCTACATCGGCCGGCGCGTACTGGGTCGGCAGTTCGGGGTTGCTGGCTGGCTGCTGCGATGAGTTCTCGGTCACGGGAGACAGTTTAGGGCCGTCACAGGTCTGCACTGAAACGGATTGGTTCAGTAACGGTGTCGGGCCCGATCCCCCATGTCAGGACGGCTTCCGTCAGGATGTTCGCAACACATAAGGATTCTGGAGGGGACACCGCAATGAGCTACAACCAGCCGGGCCCGTACGGTGGGCAGCCGCCGCAGGGCCAGCCCGGACCGTACGGACAGCAGCCCGGGCCGTACGGCGGCCAGCCGCCGCAGGGCCCCCCGCAGGGCCAGCCCGGTTACGGTTACCCGCAGCAGGCCCCTCAGGGCGTCCCGCCGCAGCAGCCGAACCCGTACGGCCAGCCCCAGCAGCCGCCGCAGGGCTACGGCTACCCGCAGGCCCAGCAGCCGGGCCCGTACGGCCAGCAGCCGCCCGCACCGCCGTACGGCGGCCAGCCTCCGTACGGGGCCCAGCCGCAGCAGCCGAAGAAGAAGACCGGGCTGATCATCGGTGTCTCCGTGGTGGCGCTGGCGGTCATCGCGGGCGGGGTGTACTTCCTGACCTCCGGCGGCGGCAGCAGCGATGTGGCGGACTCCACCAAGGGGTACAAGCTGACGCCCCCGGCCTCCGTGGAGGACTACACGAAGGACCCCTCCAAGCCCGCGGCGTCCGGCCCGGTCACCGGCGAGGACAAGACCGAGGCCGAGGCCATGGGCGTCAAGGACGCCAACAAGGCGGGCGCCCAGTACAAGGCCGGCACCAAGGACAACCCCCTCGCCCAGAAGATCCTCATCTTCGAGGGCGTCTGGGGTGAGGTCTCGGACCCGGCGAAGACGCTCGACAACGCCTTCTCCAAGGCCGAGAAGAACATGACGAAGGACACCAACAACAGTGGCGCCAAGGCCTCGCTGGTGGGCAGTCCCAAGGAGTTCAAGCCGGAAGGCTTCGACGGCGCCCTGATGAAGTGCCAGGACCTCAAGATGGACACCAGCCAGAACAGCTCCGGTTCCGCCGCCAAGGGGCCGAAGGAGTTCACCATGCCGGTCTGCATCTGGGCCGACTACAGCACGGTCGGCATCGTCGCCGGTCTCGACGTCGCCTCGGCGCTGACGGAGAAGTCCGTGCCGCAGGAGGACATGGCCGACCTCGCCGCCAAGCTGTACAACACCTCGCGCACCAAGATCTGACCGCTCGACGCCGAAGGGGCGCCCGCCGGTTCATCCGGTGGGCGCCCCTTCGGCGTACGCAAGTCGTCTGCCGCTACGCGGACTTCTCGTGCCGGCCGCCGTCGTTCTTGCCGATCGTGCGCGGCTCGCGCGGGACCAGCGTCGGGTTGACGTTGTCGCGGACGACGTCCGGGGTGATGACGACGCGGGCGACGTCCTTGCGGGACGGCACCTCGTACATCACGGACTGGAGGACTTCCTCCATGATCGCCCGCAGACCGCGCGCGCCGGTCTGGCGCAGGATCGCCTGGTCGGCGATGGCCTCCAGCGCCTCGCGCTCGAACTCCAGCTCCACGCCGTCGAGTTCGAAGAGGCGCTGGTACTGCTTGACCAGGGCGTTGCGCGGCTCGATGAGGATCTGGAGCAGGGCCTCGCGGTCCAGGTTGTGGACCGAGGTCAGCACGGGGAGACGGCCGATGAACTCGGGGATCATCCCGAACTTCACCAGGTCCTCCGGCATGACCTCCTGGAACTGGTCGCTCGCCTGGATCTCCAGCTTGGAGCGGATCGTGGCGCCGAAGCCGATGCCCTTGGCGCCGGCCCGGGACTCGATGATCTTCTCCAGGCCGGAGAACGCGCCGCCCACGATGAACAGCACGTTCGTCGTGTCGATCTGGATGAACTCCTGGTGGGGGTGCTTGCGTCCGCCCTGCGGCGGGACGGAGGCGGTGGTGCCCTCCAGGATCTTCAGCAGGGCCTGCTGCACGCCCTCGCCGGAGACATCGCGGGTGATCGACGGGTTCTCGCTCTTGCGGGCGACCTTGTCGATCTCGTCGATGTAGATGATCCCGGTCTCGGCCTTCTTGACGTCGTAGTCGGCCGCCTGGATCAGCTTGAGCAGGATGTTCTCGACGTCCTCGCCGACATAGCCGGCCTCCGTCAGCGCCGTCGCGTCCGCGATGGCGAACGGGACGTTGAGCATGCGGGCGAGCGTCTGCGCGAGGAGCGTCTTGCCGGAACCCGTGGGGCCCAGCAGGAGGATGTTCGACTTGGCGAGCTCGATCGCGTCCTCACGACCCGCGCCGCCGCCGTTCTCCCCGGCCTGGACCCGCTTGTAGTGGTTGTACACCGCGACCGAGAGGGCCTTCTTCGCGGGCTCCTGCCCGACGACGTACCCCTCCAGGAACTCGTAGATCTCGCGGGGCTTGGGAAGCTCTTCCCAGCGCACCTCGCTCGTCTCCGCGAGCTCCTCCTCGATGATCTCGTTGCAGAGATCGATGCACTCGTCGCAGATGTACACACCGGGTCCCGCGATGAGCTTCTTCACCTGCTTCTGGCTCTTTCCGCAGAACGAGCACTTGAGCAGGTCGCCGCCATCACCGATGCGTGCCACGAGGTGCTTCCCCTTCGCCTGGGAGACGCCTGGTTCAGCGGCTCCTGGTGCCTCTATCCGACGGTACCTTGCCTGGGCCCCCGTTCGGGCCCCCCTTGGCACGGTTCACACGGCCGTGGTCGTGCGAACGGTATGTGCCAAGGGGAAAGACCGACGTCAGAGCGATGCGCCCGCGGTGGTCTTGCGGGTGGAAACGATCTGGTCGACCAGACCGTACGCGAGGGCGTCCTCGGCCGTGAGGATCTTGTCGCGCTCGATGTCCTCGCTGATCTTCTCCAGCGGGGTCGTCGAGTGGCGGGCCAGCATCTCCTCGAGCTGCGTCCGCATGCGGAGGATCTCGTTGGCCGCGATCTCCAGGTCGGAGAGCTGCTCGCGGCCCGTCTGCGAGGACGGCTGGTGGATGAGGACCCGGGCGTGCGGGAGCGCCATGCGCTTGCCCGGGGTGCCCGCGGCGAGCAGGACGGCGGCGGCGGAGGCCGCCTGGCCCATGCAGACCGTCTGGATGTCCGGCTTCACGAACTGCATCGTGTCGTAGATCGCGGTGAGCGCGGTGAACGAGCCGCCGGGGCTGTTGATGTAGATCGAGATGTCGCGGTCGGGGTCCATCGACTCCAGGCACAGCAGCTGCGCCATGACGTCGTTGGCCGAGGCGTCGTCGATCTGGACGCCCAGGAAGATCACGCGCTCCTCGAAGAGCTTCGCGTACGGGTCGTACTCGCGCACACCCTGCGAGGTGCGCTCCACGAAGCGCGGGACGACGTAGCGGTTGTCCACCTGCGGGCCGGTGTAGAGGCCGCTCGCGGAGGCGCCGGTGTAGTTGTTCATGTGGGTCTTCACCATCCTGGTGGCGTTCTGGGGCTGGAGGTCTCGGCGTACGAGAGGGGCGTGCGGGAGTGGTGCCGACGGTCCGGTGCGGACCGGATCAGGCACCGGTGCCGCCGCCGCCCGGGATGCCCGACGCGAACGTGATGATCTCGTCGATGAGGCCGTACTCCTTGGCCTCCTCCGCCGTGTACCAGCGGTCGCGGTCGCCGTCACGGATGATCGTCTCGACGGTCTGGCCGGAGTGCCGGGCGGTGATCTCCGCCATCCGCGTCTTGGTGCGGAGCAGGTACTCGGCCTGGATCTTGATGTCCGAGGCCGTGCCGCCGATGCCGGCCGAACCCTGGTGCATGAGGATGTCGGTGTTCGGGAGCGCGAAGCGCTTGCCCGCGGCGCCACCGGTGAGCAGGAACTGGCCCATGGAGGCGGCCATGCCCATGCCGATGGTGACGACGTCGTTGGGGATGTACTGCATGGTGTCGTAGACCGCCATGCCGGCCGTCACCGAACCACCGGGGCTGTTGATGTAGAGGTAGATGTCCTTGTCCGGGTCGGCGGCAAGGAGGAGAAGCTGTGCGGTGATCTTGTTGGCGATGTCATCGTCGACCTGCTGACCGAGGAAGATGATGCGCTCGCCGAGCAGTCGGCTGTAGACCTGGTCACCGAGGCCTCCACCGAGGGACGGCTCTCCGGCGGCGTAGGGCATCAGATTCGTCACGTATCCACCTGCTCGTCTCTGACGGCTCCGGCCGTCTCAGCGTCTTCGTACCGGGCGGGTGAAGTCACTGCCCCACCCTTCCTCTTCATGGACCCTAACGCGCAGGTGGGACAACGCCATCCCGCTTCCGCAACTGTTCGCTGGGAGCGCAAGGTCCGCAGTGGGCACAAGGGTTCCGGGGCCGTACGGCCCTACGACGACGGGCCCCGAACACAGGAAGCGTTCGGGGCCCGTCGTTCGGATCAGGGCGAGGCTCAGGCCTCGTTCTTCTCCTCGGCCTTGTCGTCCGCCTTCTCCTCGGTGGCGGCCTCGGCCGTCTCCGTGGTCCCGGCGGTCTCGTCCTCGTCGTCCTCCAGGTCGACGACCTCACCGTTGGTGTCGACGACCTTGGCGGCCTCGACGACGACGGCGAGCGCCTTGCCGCGGGCGACCTCGCCGACGAGCATCGGCACCTGGCCACCCTCGACGACGGCCTGGGCGAACTGGTCGGGGCTCATGCCGGAGGAGGCAGCGCGCCGCATGAGGTGCTCGGTGAGCTCCTCCTGGTTGACGTTCAGCTTCTCCTTGTTGACGAGCTCGTCCAGGATGAACTGGGTCTTGATGCCCTTGACGGCCTGCTCGGAGGTCTCGTTCTCGAACTCCTCCAGGGTCTTGCCCTGGATCTCGAGGTACTTCTCCAGGTCGAGACCCATCTGACCGAGCTGGTGGTGCTCCAGGTTGTGCTTGCGGGTCTGGACCTCGTCCGCGAGCAGCTTCTCCGGGATCGGGACCTCGGCGAGCTTCAGCAGCTCCTCAAGGACCCGCTCCTGGGCCTGGGTGGCCTGGTCGTACTGCTTGGTGGTCTCCAGGCGCTTGCGGCTGTCGGCCTTCAGCTCCTCCAGCGTGTCGAACTCGCTGGCCATCTGGGCGAAGTCGTCGTCCAGCTCGGGGAGCTCACGGGCGGCGACGGCGGTGACCTTGACGGTGACCTCCGCGTCCTTGCCCTCGGCGGAGCCGCCCTTCAGCTGCGAGGTGAAGGTGGCCTCGCCACCGGCCTCCAGGCCGGTCACGGCCTCGTCGATGCCGTCGAGGAGCTCGCCGGAACCGATGGTGTACGAGACACCGTCGGCCACGCCGTCCTCCAGGACCTCGCCGTCGACCTTGGCCTGCAGGTCGATGGTGACGACGTCGCCGTCGGCGGCGGCGCGCTCGACCGGGTTGGTGGCGGCGAAGCGCTCACGGAGCTGCTCCACGGCCTTCTCGACCTCTTCGTCGGTGACCTCGAGGGCGTCGACGGTGACCTCGATGCCGGAGTAGTCCGGGATCTCGATCTCGGGGCGTACGTCAACCTCGGCGGTGAAGGCCAGCAGCTCGCCGTCCTTCAGCTCGGTGATGTCGACCTCGGGCTGGCCGAGGACGTTCAGCTCACCCTCGTTGACCGCCTCGGTGTAGAACTTCGGGAGGGCGTCGTTGACGGCCTCCTCCAGCACCGCACCGCGGCCGAACCGCTGGTCGATGACGCGGGCCGGGATCTTGCCCTTGCGGAAGCCCTTCACCGTGACCTGCTGGTTGATCTTCTTGTACGCCGCGTCGAGGCTGTCCTTGAGCTCCTCGAAGGGCACCTCGATGCTGAGCCGAACCCGAGTCGGGTTCAGGGTCTCCACGGCGCTCTTCACGGTTCGGTCTCCTTGGTGGCTGACTTCTTGGGGTTCTGCTGGGCCGCCGAGTGGCGGCTTCGCGGACCGAGCCCGGTACATCAGACACACGGGCACGCATTTTGCATAGTAACGGCAAGGGGGAGGACTCCCACAATGCGATCTTGCTGGTGGTCGGGGTGGCCGGATTCGAACCGACGACCTTCCGCTCCCAAAGCGGACGCGCTACCAAGCTGCGCCACACCCCGTCGGTGCGACACGTAGGGTACATGCACGGGAGCAGTGGGTCCGCCGCTTTACGAAGCGGCGTCAGGGGTCGGGCGCGGGTCCGGTCCGCGTCGGATCCGGCTCGGGTCCGGCGGCCGGCACAACGGGTGTGCGGGCACCGCCGCCGACCCGCTACGATGCTCTTCGTGCCGCGGTCCACGGACCTGCGGTGCGACGTTTGCGGGCGTAGCTCAATGGTAGAGCCCTAGTCTTCCAAACTAGCTACGCGGGTTCGATTCCCGTCGCCCGCTCCACGCAGTCGAGGGCCGGGCCGGAGGATGATCCTCCGGCCCGGCCCTCTTGCTTGCCCTCGTGCTGTGCGGGCCCCGCCCCGGACGTGGCGGCGGCGGGCCTCAGAAGCTGATCTGGTTGATGGTGTCGGCTATCGAGTTCATGAACCTGTTGATCGACGGGGCCATGCCGGTCGATGCCAGGAAGAAGCCGAAGAGCACAGCGACGATCGCGGGACCGGCCTTGATGGATCCGCCACGGATCATTACCACCAGGATGACCGCGAACAGCAGCACCATAGACAGTGAAATAGCCACGTCTGATCACACCCTCGGTCGGTCCGCCTTGCCGGCCCGGAAGCGTGCACCACCGCGCGCCCCGTCGACTCCATCGTGCCACCAACTCCCCCGTGGTTGCTGCCGGGTGACGGAACGAACTGACCGGATCCCGCCATCCTTCACGGGTCGGCGCCGTCGCGACGACGACCACTGGACGGCGCCCGCGCGCCACCCGCGCGGGTGGCGCGCGGTGCACGCCGGGCGCTCGCGCCGTCCACGCGCTCCCTGTGCGTCGGCTGTGAAATGCCCGCGGCCGAATATCCACCGCGTCGATCGTTTCCGCATCCCCACACTTCATTCACAGCCAATTGACGGCATGGATGCGACGTAATTCACTCCGGTCAACAGCCGGACGATATGCACCATTTAAGCGGGATCAAGTGTGTCATAGCGGGCGGTGTTCGACGGTTTCACATTCGAATAGAGGGGAACACGCGATATCTCCCCGCAGTTTTACGCGAGGCAATCGACCGGTCTAAGGTGCCTTAGATGTTCCAAGCTCCGAGCGTATTTCAGAGGGCCCCGCTGCCCCCGGCGACCCGGGAGTCGACCCGGGAGTCGGAGCCCAGACACGAGCAGACGCTCACCGCCACGGCGCCCCGGCCCGCCACCGAGCCCGGTGCTCCGGGGGTCGCCGCTCCGGCGTCCGCGGCGGCACGGAAGCGCGATCCCTACTTCGACAATGTGAAGTATCTGGCCATCGTTCTCGTCGCGGTGGCCCACGCCTGGGAACCGGTGATGGACGGCAGCCGCGCCACCCGGGCGCTGTACATGATCGTGTACACGTTCCACATGCCGGCCTTCATCCTCATCTCCGGCTATTTCTCGCGGTCGTTCGACATGACGCCGTCCAAGGTGAAGCGGCTGATCACCGGCGTCGCGGTGCCGTACGTGCTGTTCGAGACGGCCTATTCGCTCTTCAAGCGGTACGCGGACGATTCGCCCGACATGGCGATCAGCCTTCTCGACCCGTTCTTCCTGACCTGGTTCCTGATCGCCCTGTTCATCTGGCGGGTGACCACGCCGATCTGGCGCACGCTGCGCCATCCGCTGCCGGTGGCGCTCGCCATCGCCGTGCTCGCCTCCGTCTCCCCCGACATCGGCGACGACCTCGATCTCCAGCGGGTGCTGCAGTTCCTGCCGTTCTTCGTGCTCGGTCTGCTGCTGAAGCCCGAGCACTTCCAGCTGGTCAGGCGGCGTGAGGTGCGGCTGCTGTCGGTGCCGCTGTTCGCGGGCGCGCTGCTCTTCGCGTACTGGATCGCCCCGCGCATGCAGCTCGGCTGGCTCTACCGGGCCAACAGCGCGCAGGAGATGGACGCCCCGTGGTGGTCGGGCGCGGTGATGACGCTCGCGATGTTCGGCTGCGCCCTGGCCCTGACGATCGGCTTCCTGGCCTGGGTGCCCGGCCGGGCCAGGTGGTTCACGGTGCTCGGCGCCGGAACGATCTGCGGCTATCTGCTGCACGGTTTCCTGATCAAGGGGGCCGAGTACGCCGGGCTGTTCGACCGCTACACCTGGCTCTCCGACCCGGTCGGACTGGTCGTCGTCTCGCTCGCGGCGGCGGTGGCGGTGACCCTGATGTGCACCCCGCTGGTGGGCCGCGCCCTGAAGTGGGCCACCGAGCCGGACATGAACTGGGCGTTCCGCAAGGACCCCGCGAAGCGCTGAGACCCCGGCGGGCCGGCCGTTCACGGACCCGGCCGCCGCCCCTCTCACCGGGCTTCTCGCCGGCCTTCCCCTGATCCACCCGCGGCCCTGCCGCGGGTGGATCAGTGCGTTCCCGGGTTGGCCTGATTCTTTCGGTCCGAGGGTGATTCATCGCCGACCAGCCCCAACAGGCCGCGCACCTGCGCATACTTCGCCGTCAGCCGGGTACGCGTCGGCTCGTCCAGGACCGCGAGGCGGGCGGGATCCGCGTTGTGCGCGAGGTCGGCCTCCTTGATGAGCAGCGCGCCCGGGGTGGCCAGGATCCGCGCGGTGTACGAGGACAGCTCCTCGCCCGGCCGCTTGGTCACCGCCAGGACCATGTCCTTCACCTCCTGCGGCAGCGCGGCCTCGGCCAGCCACCGGGCGGAGAGCGCGTCGTCCTCGACCGCGTCGTGCAGCCAGGCCGCCGCGATCTGCCGGTCGTCGCCGCCCCGTACCCGTACACCTTCGGCCACCGCCGCCAGGTGTTCCCCGTACGGGCGGCCCGCCTTGTCGGTCTGGAGCGCGTGGGCCTCGCGGGCGATGGCCTCCACCTCGGCGAGGCTCAGATCGTGGTCCGTCATGGGCCCGACTTTACGACCGCGTCCGGGACGGCGTTCGAGGCCCCACCCGCGGCCGTTCACCAACTCACCTCTTCCGTACGGCTGTTGACGCGGCGTCTGACAGGACGCCCGCACGGCACTCATACGGAATTAACGGACAAAAGTTGACAATGCGACGGACTCATAGTTGCAGCGTCAATCGTTCGGTAAACTAATTACTGATGGATTCTTGATACCCCCTTGACTCGCTCTTGACCGACCCCGAAGGATCAGGCTCATCGGACACGCAGACACCCTCCTCGCCATGGGCGGCGCCTTCCTGGCCGCTGCCTTCCTCGCCCGCCTCGGCGGCCGTATCGGGCTGCCGACGATCCCCCTGTTCATCCTGGCCGGAATCCTCCTCGGCCCGCACACACCCGGATACACCCTCCTCTCCAACCCGCACGACCTGGAGATGCTCTCCGCGCTGGGACTCGTCCTCCTGCTCTTCTACTTGGGGCTCGAGTTCCACATGGACGACCTCAAGACGGGTGGCCGGAAGATGGCCATCGCGGGCGGGACGTATCTGGCCCTGAACGTGGGCGCCGGGCTCGGCTTCGGCTTCGCGCTGGGCTGGGGCACCTCGGAGGCGCTGGTCCTCGCCGGTGTCCTCGGTATCTCCTCGTCCGCGATCGTCACCAAGATCCTGGTGGACCTCGGGCGCATCGGTAATCCGGAGACCCGGCCGATCCTCGGCATCATCGTCGTCGAGGACATCTTCCTCGCCCTCTACCTCGCCGCGCTCCAGCCGATCCTGTCCGGTGCGGACAGCCTCTCGTCCGCGCTGATCGACGGCGGCAAGGCCTTCGGCTTCCTGCTGCTGCTCGCGCTCGCGGCCCGGTTCGGCACGAAGCTCATCGGCAAGCTCATGAACACCAAGGACGACGAGTTGCTGGTCATCTCGTTCCTCGGCATGGCCGTCTTCGTCGCCGGTGTCTCCGAGATGTTCGGCGTCGCCGACGCGATCGGCGCGTTCATGGTCGGCCTGATGCTCGGCTCCACCTCGTCGGGCGACCGCATCCTCAAGCTGGTCCACCCGCTGCGGGACGCGTTCGGCGCCATCTTCTTCTTCGCCTTCGGCCTCTCCATCGACCCGGGCGACCTGCCGAGCGTGCTGTGGCCGGTGCTGGCGGCCGTGGCGCTGACGCTCGCCATGAACATCGCGGCCGGTCTGGCAGCGGCCAAGGTGTACTCCTTCGGCGCGCAGGCCACGTCCAACATCGCCACGACGCTGGTCGCCCGCGGTGAGTTCGCGCTCATCCTGGCCACGATGGCGGCGGCCGCCGGACTGGACGAGCGGCTCTCGCCGTTCATCGCCGGTTACGTCCTGCTGCTCGCCGTCCTCGCGCCCCTGGCCGCCGGACGTTCGCACTGGCTGGCCCGCATCCTGCCGGGCGGCCGCAAGAAGGACGACCACCAGGACCAGGAGCAGATACCGGTCTCGGTCTGAACGACGGCGGAAACGGAGAGGCGCCCGATACCCGGAGTCCGGGTGGCGGGCGCCTCTCCGCCGTCCGGTGTACAGGCCTCCGGTGCACGGACGACCGGCGTGCAGACTCCGGTGGACAGACCGTGCTGTCCGCCCGGCCGGTCAACTGTGCCCTCGGGTACCTGGAACCCCGGGCGGCGCCTCGGTTATGCAGGAGAGGTTCAGCTTCTCAGCAGCGAAGAGGTTTCCATGCACCGTCAGGACGGTCCCGCGAAGACCGGCGCGGAGAGCAGTTCCGCCCCGGCCGTCCGTAAGCCCGAGGCCGCGAGCGGAGTCCCGCCCGCCGGGCTCCTCGCCCTCCAGGGCAGTGTCGGGAACGCGGCCGTCGTGCAGATGATGCGGACCGCGGACCGCTCGGACCTCCAGGACCAGGACCACGAGCACGGCGACGGCTGCGGCCACGACCGGGCCACCGTGCAGCGCTCGGCGGTCCACGACGTGTTGCGCGGCGCGGGCCGGCCCCTGGACTCCGCCACCCGTACCGACATGGAATCCCGGCTCGGCGCCGACTTCTCCGACGTACGCATCCACAACAACGCCGCCGCCAAGGCCTCCGCCGCCGAGATCGGAGCCCGCGCCTACACCTCCGGCAGCCATGTCGTCATCGGCGACGGCGGCGCGGACAAACACACCCTCGCCCATGAACTCACCCATGTCATCCAGCAGCGCCAGGGGCAGGTCGCGGGCACGGACAACGGCCGGGGCCTGCGGGTCTCCGACCCGTCCGACCGGTTCGAGCGCGAGGCCGAGGCCAACGCCCGCCGGGTGATGTCGGGTCCGGCCGCCGCCGGGCCCGACGTACAGCGGGCGGTCTCCGCCCGTAGCCCCGGAGCCGCCGCACCGGCCGTGCAGCGGACCGTGCAGGACCGGCTCACCGATGCCTACTGGGCCGAGCAGGCGGCGGGCAAGAAGGCCGTGAAGGCACCGACCAAGGCGTCCGGCGGCCGCAGGGGCGACGAGATCCTCCAGGTGGTGGGGCCCGGTCTGATCGAGGAGCTGGCCGCGTTGTGCGCCGGGAAGTCCGAGGAGGAACTGAACGCGATGGGCCGGCTCGAACTGTTCCGGACGATGGACGAGAGCGAAGCCGCGGACATCGAGGCCTGGTGGGGAGGGCACGACGACTCGACCGCGAAGCTGAACGACATGAACCAGTGGATTCTCGACCACAAGGACGAGCCGAAGCCTTCGGCCGCGTTCAACAAGCAGTTCGGCGAGACGAAGAAGACGGCGGCCCCGGGCGCCGAGCCGAAGGACGGCACCCTGCCGATCGGCAACCACCTCGGCGACGAGGAACAGGCCCGCTCCTTCCTCAAGCGTCCCGGGGAGCAGGCGCTCATGAAGTTCGTCCTCCGGCCCGGCGCGCACGAACTGCTGTTCTCACCCCAGTACATGGCGGTGGACGGAAACGCCCCGAGGCGCACGCCCCAGTCCCTCCGGAACATCCACGGAGGCATGCCGCAGGCCAAGAAGGGCGAAGGGCTGCTCGACGGCTACGTCGGGATCAAGCAGGAGAGCCGGGGTGACTTCAGCGTGGCGGTGAGCAGCAAGTGGTCGAAGCTGCTGTTCCAGATATTCGTGGAGCGCATCGAGCGGGCCTGATCCGCCGGACTCGCGACAGGCTCTACGCGCGGCGGGAGAGCAGCAGCAGGGCCCGGTCGTCGTTGACGTCCTTGGCGCAGGCCTCGATCAGATGCCAGGCCGCGCCCTCGAAGCCGGTGGAGACATAGCGGTCGGCCTCGCCCGTCAGCCGGTCGATGCCCTCGGCGATGTCCCGGTCGGAGGCCTCGACCAGTCCGTCGGTGAACAGCATGAGGACGTCACCGGGGGCGAGGGAGCCCTTCACCGCGTCGAACTCGGCCCCGTCGTAGACGCCGAGCAGCGGGCCCTCGCCGGACTTCTCCTCCCACTGCCCGCTGCCGGCGTGCAGTTGGAGGGCGGGTGGGTGGCCCGCGGAGTAGATCTCGTAGTCGCCCGATTCCAGGTCCAGCACCAGATGGATCGAGGTGGCGAAGCCCTCGTCCCAGTCCTGGCGCAGCAGATAGCCGTTGGCGGCGGGCAGGAAGGCGTGCGGGGGCAGCGAGCCGAGCAGCCCGCCGAAGGCGCCGGACAGCAGCAGCGCCCGGGAGCCCGCGTCCATGCCCTTGCCGGACACATCGGTGAGGACGGCCTCCAGGGTGCGGCCCCCGTGGGTGCGGGCCGCGACGACGAAGTCGCCGGAGAACGACTGGCCGCCGGCCGGGCGCAGGGCCATCTCGCGGTGCCAGCCCTGGGGCAGCCGGGGCAGGGAGCTCTGGACCCGGATGCGTTCGCGCAGGTCGAAGAGCATGGTGCCGCCGCGCCGCCAGGGCACGCCGACGCGGGCCCGGAACTGCGCGAGGATCAGCCCGAAGAACCCGCAGGCGGCGACCACCAGCACGGTGCCCGGGGTGACCCGGGCGGGGCCGTCGAGATAGGGGCCGAGGGTGAGCGCCTCCACGATCAGCGCACCGGCGGCCGTCGCGTACAGGCCCAGCAGGCTGGCGGGGCGCAGCAGGAGGCCGCCCGCCACGATGGGCAGGGCGAGGGCGGCCGGATCGATCCAGACCGGGCTGACGACGGTGGCGAAGGTGATGGCCGGAATCGTCAGCAGCAGACCGGCCAGGGCGATCCAGTCGGAGCCGTCGCCGCGGAAGTAGTCGACCCCGGATTTACGCAGCCCGATGCGGACCCGGTGCGTCTTTCTGCGCCACCGGGCCCAGAAGTCGTCTACTCCTCCGCTACGGGCCACTGCCGGGACTTTATCCACCCGGACGCGTCCGGTGCAGGGGGACCCCGGTGACAATGCGCTCGAAATGGGGTCGTCCGTGCACCGGAACCCCGTTCCGCGTGGCATATGACACGGTTCCGGCGGGGCTCGGCCGCCGGAGTCCTGCGGCCGGGCTCAGCCGCCGGACGGGCCCGGGGGCTGGCAGCGGGGGCACCAGAAGAGGTTGCGGGCGACCAGGTCCGCGGTGCGGATCTCCGTACCGCAGATGTGGCAGGGCAGGTTCGCGCGACGGTAGACGTAGACCTCGCCGCCGTGGTCGTCCTTGCGGGGCGGGCGGCCCATGGCCTCGGGGAGGTGCTCGGGGCGGACGGTGTCGATCCGGTTGTTGCGGACGCCCTCGCGCATCAGCTCCGCCAGGTCCGCCCAGATCGTGTCCCACTGGGCGCGGGTGAGGTCCCGGCCGGTGCGGTACGGGTCGATGCCGTGGCGGAAGAGGACCTCGGCGCGGTAGACGTTGCCGACGCCCGCGATGACCTTCTGGTCCATCAGCAGGGCGGCGATGGTGGTGCGGCTGCGGGAGATCCGCCGCCAGGCGCGCTCCCCGTCCTCGTCGCCGCGCAGCGGGTCCGGGCCCAGGCGCTCGTGTATCGCGCGCTTCTCGGGCTCGGTGATCAGGGCGCAGGTGGTGGGGCCGCGCAGATCGGCGTGGTGGGCCGCGTTGACCAGCCGGAGGCGGACGGTGTCGGTGGGCGG
>MUNB01000280.1 GCA_002154345.1 Streptomyces griseus | reverse complement strand
CGTCCTCGCCGTGCTGCTGGTCTGCTTCGGCTACGTGATGCGCAACGTCGTGGTGGGACGGCACGTGTACGCCATCGGCGGCAACCTGCCCGCGGCCAAGCTGTCGGGCGTCAAGGACCGCAAGGTGACCTTCGCGGTCTTCCTGAACATGGGCATGCTGGCGGCCCTGGCGGGACTGGTGTTCGCGGCGCGGTTCAACGCGGCCTCGCCCAAGGCGGGCATCAACTTCGAGCTGGAGGCCATCGCCGCCGCCTTCATCGGCGGGGCGTCGATGAGCGGCGGTGTCGGGACGGTGCTGGGCGCCGTCATCGGCGGCCTGGTCCTCGGGGTCCTCAACAACGGGATGAACCTGGTCGGCATAGGTACCGACTGGCAGCAGGTGATCAAGGGCCTGGCGCTCCTGGCCGCGGTCGGATTCGACGTCTGGAACAAACGCCGGGCCGGTTCCTGAGGCTCGATGTCCCCCGGCCGGCCGGGGGACCGGGGCCTTCTGAGCCGGTACGTTCCCCGGTCCGGCGAAATCCGTGCGGAGGTGCGAGGTGATCGTCGCCGTACGGGGTAGCGAAGTGGTATGACCACTGACAAAACAGCTACCGCTTCCGGCGGATACGTACGGCCGGAGCTCGACGTCCGGGCGCTGACCGAGGTGCTCGACGGCGAGTACGCCGAGGTGCGCGACCTGGTCCGGGCCAACCTGGTGACGCATGCCTCGGTGCTCGACGAGGCCGACGAGCTCGGCGTCGACGCCTTCCGCGAACGGGTGCGCGAGCTCGTGGTCGCGATGGCGGCGACGGGCCAGACCGGCATGGGCTTCCCGAAGCGGTACGGCGGGGGCGGCGACGTCGGGGCCTCGATCGCCGCGTTCGAGACGCTCGCCTTCGGCGATCTGTCGGTGCTGGTGAAGGTCGGTGTGCAGTTCGGGCTCTTCGGCGGCGCGATCCTGCACCTGGGCACCGAACGCCACCACGACGCCCATCTGCCGGACCTGGTCACCGGAAAGCTGATGGGCTGCTTCGCGATGACCGAGACCGGACACGGCTCGAATGTGCAGGCACTCGGCACGGTCGCCCGGTACGACGCCGCCACCCGGGAGTTCGTCATCACCACCGAGGGCGACCAGGCGCGCAAGGACTACATCGGCAACGCCGCCCGCCACGGCGAACTGGCCGTCGTCTTCGCCCAGTTGGAGGTGAGAGGCACCTCCGAGGGCGTGCACGCGTTCGTCGTGCCGATCCGGGTCGACGGCCAGGTGGCGCCCGGCGTCGACATCGAGGACGACGGCCGCAAGATGGGCCTCAACGGCGTGGACAACGGGCGCATCCGGTTCGACGGCGTCCGGGTGCCCCGCGAGGCGCTGCTCAACCGGTTCGCCGACGTCACCCCTGAAGGTGTCTACACGAGCCCGATCGACAACCCCGACCGCCGCTTCTTCACCATGCTCGGCACCCTGGTGCAGGGCCGGGTCAGCGTCGGCGGCGCCGGTGTCAACGCCGCCAAGGTCGCCCTCGCGATCGCCACGAAGTACGCCCTGCGGCGCCGGCAGTTCGCGGCGGGCTCCCGGGACGAGGAGCAGCTCCTCCTCGACTACGGCCTGCACCAGCGCCGGCTGCTGCCGCTCATCGCCCGCACCTACGCGCTGCACTTCGCCCAGGACGTCGTACGCACCCAGCTGCACGACGTCTTCTCCGGCATCGAGGACGACCCGCAGGAACGGCGCCGGCTGGAGTCACGGGCCGCCGGAACCAAGGCGCTCGGCACCTGGCACGCCACCCGGGTGATCCAGGAGTGCCGGGAGGCCTGCGGCGGCGCCGGCTATCTCGCCGTCAACCGGTTCGCCGCCCTCAAGGCCGACAGCGACATCTTCACCACCTTCGAGGGCGACAATCACGTCCTGCTCCAGCTCGTCGCCAAGGGCCTGCTCACCGACTACGCCAGTGAGTTCGAGGACCTGGACCAGCTCGGCATGGTCCGCTACGTCACCAACCTCGCCGTCGAGACGGTCATCGAGAAGACGTCGGCCCACAAACTGCTGGAGCGGGTACGCGATCTGCTGCCCGGCGGCGACGAGTGGGACCAGGAGGCCGGTCTGCTCGACTCGGAGTATCAGCTCGCCATGGTCCGCTACCGCGAGGAGCATCTGCTCGCCGGGGTGGCCCGCAGGCTCAAGCGCGGGATCGACCAGAAGCGCGATCCCGGCGTCGTCTTCTCCCAGGTGCAGGACCATGTCATCGCGGTGGCCCGCGCCCATGGGGAGCGGCTGGTGCTGGAGGCCTTCGTCGAGAAGGTGCGGACGCTGCCCGAGGGCGGCAACAAGGTCGCGCTGGGCCTGCTGTGCGACCTGTTCGCGCTGTCGACGATCGAGGCGGACCGGGCGTGGTTCATGGAGCACGGCCGGCTGACCGTCCAGCGTTCCAAGGCGATCACCCGCGAGGTCAACGACCTCTGCCGCAAGGTCCGGCCTCTCGCGGGCGGTCTCGTCGACGCCTGGGGCATCCCGTCCGAACTGCTGCGCGCCCCGGACCTGGTGGGCTGAGCCCGGCGGTATCCGTCCCGGGCGTCGGGCTCCGGGCCCGGCGGACCGGGCCCGGCGGACCGGGCCCGGAACCCGCGTCGGGTCAGCCGGTGAAGAGCTGGGTGGCCTTGCGGATCAGCTCGTACAGCCCGTAGGCGAGCGGCGCGCCCACCCACAGCCAGGTGAAGGCGATCAGCGGCCGCCGGTCCTTCACCGCGGCGTCAGGCGGGCTCTGACTGCTGTCGTCGGACATCGGGCGCTCCCTTCCGCGCCGTCACGGCGTCGAGGTGGTGGGACGGGTGAACAGGGCGGACCAGCTCATTGGCCACGAAGCCGACGACGAGCAGGCCCATCATGATGAAGAGCGAGGTCCCGTACAGCTCCGCGCCGTCCTTCCCGGCCTCCTCCTGCCGGTCGGCGATCCAGTTCACGATCAGCGGCCCCAGCACACCGGCGGTGGACCAGGCGGTGAGCAGACGGCCGTGGATCGCGCCGACCTGATAGGTGCCGAAGAGATCCTTGAGATAGGCGGGAATCGTCGCGAAGCCGCCGCCGTAGAAGGAGAGGATCACCAGCGCGCACAGCACGAACAGCGGCTTGGAGGAGCTGCCCACCAGGGCGATGAGCGCGTACATGAGCGTGCCCGCGCCGAGGTAGAGACGGTAGATGTTCTTGCGGCCGATCAGGTCGGAGGTGGAGGACCAGCCGATCCGGCCCGCCATGTTGGCCGCGGACAGCAGGGCGACGAACCCGGCGGCGGCCGCCGCCGACACCGGTGTGGAGGTGTCCGAGAAGAAGTCCGTGATCATCGGCGCGGCCTTCTCCAGGATGCCGATGCCCGCGGTGACGTTCATGCAGAGCACGACCCACAACAGCCAGAACTGCGGGGTGCGCAGCGCCTGCCGCGCCGACACCCGGGGCCCGTCGGTCGCCGTGGCGGTGCCCCCGGCTTCCCGTTGCTCGCCCCGCGGGCGCGGTACCCGTACCAGCAGGACGCCCAGCAGCATGAAGACCGCGTAGGACAGTCCGTGGACGAGGAACGCCAGCGCGATGCCCGAGGTGTCGCTGCCGAAGGACTCCAGCATCTGCGCCGACCAGGGCGAGGCGATCAGCGCGCCGCCGCCGAAGCCCATGATGGCGATGCCGGTGGCCATGCCGGGGCGGTCGGGGAACCACTTGATGAGCGTCGACACGGGCGAGATGTAGCCGATGCCGAGACCGATGCCTCCGACGAAGCCGTAGCCGAGGACGATCAGCCAGAACTGCCCGGTCGCGGCGCCGAGCGCGGAGATCAGGAAGCCGGACGAGAAGCAGACCAGGGCGACCGTCATCGCCCAGCGCGGTCCCCGGCGCTCCACGAGCGTGCCGCCGAAGGCCGCGGAGAGGCCGAGCATGACGATGCCGAGCTGGAAGGGCAGGGCGCTCTGTGTGCCGCTGAGGCCGAGCGCTTCCTCCAGCGGTGGTTTGAACACGGACCAGGCGTAGGCCTGGCCGATGGAGAGGTGGATCGAGAGGGCGGCGGGCGGGACCAGCCAGCGACTCCAGCCCACGGGGGCGATGGGGGGACTCATGGGTCCCTCACCGTAGTGAGGGGGAATCCGGTTGAGAAGACTGTTGGTTAAACTTTCACCTTGTTCGACTCGCGTGATGGTGACGCGTCGGGTGACGTGACGCCCTCACCCGCCGCCGGGCCGCTCCCCGGAGGCGGTCGCCGCGAGCACCAGGGCCACGCAGTGCGACTCCAGCCGCTCGCGCGGTACGTCGAGCGTGCCGTGCAGCCATCCGGCGAAGAGGTTCGCCAGGCCGCCGACCAGGGCGTGCGCGGCCATGCGGCGGTCGATGTCGTCGCCCGTACCGGCGAGCTGGCCGCCGACGAGGTCGGTGAACACCGGCATGAGCCGGTGGCTGTGGGCCCCGAGGGCCGGGTCGGCGAAGGGCTCCAGGAGCAGCAGGCGGCCCTTGTGCGGCGCGTCCAGGACCAGGGCGACGAAGGCGGCGACGGCGGCCCGGGCCCGGACCTCGACCTGTGGATCGCTGAGTGCCACGGCCTCCTCCAGCGCGCTCCTGGCCTCGTCGGCGACCCGCTCGAAGGCGGTGAGGAGCAGATCGTCGCGGCCGGTGAAGCTCTCGTAGAAGTAGCGGTCCGTCAGGCGGGCCTCCCGGCACACGGACCGGACCGTGACGGCCGCGCACCCCTCCTCGCCGGCCAGCCGCTCGGCGACGTCCAGGAGGGTCTGCCGACGGGCGGCGCGACGATCGGCGAGCTTGGTCCCGCCCCAGCTCCGTTCCGTCAACTCCGGTTCCCCCGTGTTCTGTTCAAGCAATTGACGACACCTGTCCGCACATTTTAACCTGAGGACAGGTGTCATCAGATTGCTCTCGGCGGCCTCGCAACGGAAAACCCCAGCGGAGGTAAACGTGACAGCGTCAGACCAACGACCGCGCCCGCCCGGCCCGGCGACCCCCGAACCCCTCGGCCCCGACTCCCTCACCTGGCGGTGGTTCGGCGACTGGCGAGGCCTCCTCCTCGCGCCCTGGGCCGGATCGATGCAGAACATGCACCCCGAGCTGGGCGCGGGCGTCGCCGAGCACTCGCGCTTCTTCGAGGAGCGCTGGGAGCGCCTCTTCCGCTCGCTGTACCCGATCGGCGGAGTCGTCTACGACGGCCCGCTCGCCGCCCGGACCGCCCGAGAGGTGCGCGGCTACCACGCCTCGGTCAGCGGGGTCGACGAGCACGGCCGCCCGTACCACGCGCTCAACCCGGGCACGTTCTACTGGGCGCACGCCACGTTCTTCATGCTGACCGTCCAGGTGGCCGAGCGTTTCGGCGGCGGCCTCACCGACGCGCAGCGGCACACGCTCTTCGACGAACACGTCCGCTGGTACGCGCTGTACGGCCTCTCGATGAAACCCGTGCCCCGCACCTGGGAGGATTTCCAGCGGTACTGGGACCACATGTGCGCCGACGTCCTGGAGGACAACCGGCCGACCCGGGACGTCCTCAACATGCGCCGGATCGCCAAACCGCCCCTCCTGCGGCTGCTGCCGTCGCCGCTGTGGGCCCTCGCCCGCATCCCGCTCGTCCGGCTGACGCTGTGGATCACGGTCGGCCTGTATCCGCCGGCCGTCCGGGAACGCCTCGGCCTCCGCTGGACGCCCCACGACGAACGACTGCTGCGCGCACTGGGCCTGGTGGTGCACCACACCTGGCAACACGTCCCCGAACGGCACCGCTACCACCCGCGCGCCCGCGCGGGCTGGGACCGCGAGCGGGGCCGGGCGGTGCCGGGCCCGGTGGAGACACCGGCCCGGAACCTCCCGCCCGTGGAGCGGCGCGGGCTGCCCCAGCACTACGCACCGAAGACCGACCGCCCGGGCGAACCGGACCTGCCCGGCAGCTCCTAGGACCTGTCGGAGAAGCACTCCGGCAGCGCCGGGCGTTGCTTCGCGCG
>MUNB01000028.1 GCA_002154345.1 Streptomyces griseus | reverse complement strand
GCCATGGCGCTCAGGCCCCGATCCGGGTGTGGGTCCGGGCGGGGGTGGTGGTGTGGCCGGTGCCGCGGCAGGCGGGGCAGTGGGCGGTGATGGTCTGGCGCTGCCCGTCAAGGGTGGTCTGGCCGGTGGTGATGGTGACGGTGGGGAAGCCGTCGCAGTGGCCGCAGATCGGCCGGGGCGGGGTGTGCTGGGGCATGATGGGATCTCCCTTTCGGGTCCGTTGGATCTGGAATGGGTTGGGCGCCCGGGGCGGCGGAAACTTGGCGGTTGAGGCCGCCCCGGGGGCTTTCAGCGGTTGTTCGGGCGGTTGAGCAGCGAGCGCAGGACCACGGCGCAGATCGCGACGGACGCGGCGGTGATCGCGATCGCGAGCAGCATCGAGACCAGGACCGTGCCGATGATCAGGACCATGGCGGTCCCGCCCGCGGCGGCGACGAAGAGCGATCCCGGGGTGAGCTGAACGGCCGGCCGGGAGACCGGAGCAGCCGGGATGGGCGCCGGGGCGGTGGTGTGACAGGTGCAGGCCGGGGCGTAGGTGATGCCGGTCAGCGGCTGGACGAGGGACGTGCCCGGGGCGGGGGCGGTGTCCGGG
>MUNB01000279.1 GCA_002154345.1 Streptomyces griseus | reverse complement strand
CGTGCCGTACCGGTCAGCGCGCTGTCCACGACGGGGCGTGAGTCGGGGGAGCGGGCGGGCCGTCGGGCACGCGCCGGGGCAGTGGCGGGGGCGCTCCGGCTCGGCTGCTGCACCCCAGAAGACTCCGTCGCCGTACGCTCCTGGGGCTGACGCTGGGGCTGGTGTTGCGCCTGCGCCGGGCCTTGCTCCTGCGCAGGGCCTTGCACCGAGCCGTGGTTCTGTGCCGGAGCATGACCGTGTGCCGGGCCCTGGCCCGTCGCGCTCTGCGGAGGCGTACCCCTCAGGTCGCGCAGCACATCACCCTGCCAGTTGTCCGCGTTCGGCATGTCTGCCCTTCCCCTCCGCTCCGATGCCCCGACCGGAGCCGCCCGCGCATGAATGTCAGAACTTGTCGAGCAACTGGCCGTACATGCCGAACACGCCGATGGCGAGCGGGAACAGCCCCACCATGCCGATGGACTCGACCAGGTCGGCGGTGCGCCGCAGCCGCACCCGTACATGCTCGGGCGGCTCCACCGACAGGGCGAGCAGCGGCAGCAGCGCCGCCACACCGAGCACGACGACGGGGCCCGCACCCCCGGACGCCTGCTCCATCCACAGCATGACGAGGCGTACGAGGAGGACCGCCGCAGCGGCGAACAGCGCCACCACCTCGGCCACCAGAGGAAACGCACGGGCCCTCGACAGCAGGACCACCGCCACCAGCGAGGGCAGGAGCACGGTCCACACGGTCGGCCGCGCGGTCAGGGTGAGCAGCCAGCCCGCCGCCGTCGCCGATACCGCGGTGACCACGGTCGCGAGGGCGAGCCCGCGGTGCGTGGCGGCCAGGGCGTCGGCCACGTCGTGGCGGCTGACCGACACCCCGCCCGACCGCCGGTCGTCGAGTGCGGTGAGCCCGGACGCCATCAGGGCGAGCCGGGGCAGCATGCCGAGCAGCACCACGGAGAACACCGCCATCACGGCGCCCAGTCGGGCCGGATCCGACTCCACCGCGGCGACGGCCTCCCACACCGCGGCGACGGCCGCCGTGGCACCCGCGCCGATCAGGCCACCGCGGCCGAGCGGTGAGAAGAAGCCGAGCAGCAGCAGCGCCAGTGCCACCGCCGTCGCCACCGCGGCGAGCCGGGCCGGTCCCGACCAGTCGTACGCGTCGGCCGCGGTCCAGGCCGTGAGGACGCCCAGGCCGCCCGAGACGAACAGCAGAGCGGTCGCCAGTCCGCGGTTGCCCGTCCCGATGCGGGCGAACAGCGCGCCGCCCACCAGAAGGACGCCGGTGGCGACCGCCAGCGCGACGGCCAGGGTGTCGAGCGGAACCTCACGGCGGGCCAGCAGGGCGGCGATCACCGCGAGGGCCACGGTCGACGCCCCGGCGGCGACCCTGCGCGCGGCCGGACGCCAGCGCCAGGCCTGGAGATCGAGACTGTCGGCCACCAGGTCCGTGACGTCGTGGACCACCGGGGCGGGCGGCGCGGCGTGGGTTCTGACCAGGCGCAGCACGGCACCGTCGCTGACGCCGGCCGAGGCGAGGGTGCTGTCGTGCGGCAGGGCCGAACCGTCGGAGGTGATCAACTGCCTCGTCAACGGCTTCGATGCCGCCCGGTCATCCAGCAACTGCAGGATGTCCGGCAGCAGTTGGCCGATGGGGGTGTCCGAGGGCAGCACGATGTCGGCCCGGCGCCGCTCACCGACCAGGGTTACCCGGCTCAGTTCCGAGCGGGACGTCATTGCTGTGCTCACCACTTACGGAAACCTATCATCGTGATGTTCCGATATTTCGGGCCAATTGGGCAAAGTGCGTGGTGCGACAGGCGTATTTCCGAGTTCGGCGAAATATCGCCTGCAACGCGTATCCGGTGAATTTCCGGCCACTTGGTCGTCCTTCGGCCGTGTCTCGGCTGCTTCCCGGCCGGAGCTGATCAGGGGCCCTTCTCCGTGCCGGAAGATCCGGAGGGGCCGGAAGAATGCGGCGGCGCGTACCGCTGGGCTTGCCGCTGCTGTTGCTGCTTCTCCTGCTCAGCTTTCTGTTTGTCCAGCGTGTGCTGGAGGAAGGACCAGCCGACGCAACCGGCGCAGAGTACAGCGGTGATGGCGATGCCCGCGAATACCTTCCCGAGCCGCTCGTCGGCGGTGCGTCGTGCGCGCCCCGCACCGAAGAGCAGGGCATCTCGCATCCTGCGGCGGCGTACCCCCACCGATTCCAGCAGTTGACTGTCGTAATCCCGTGCCACGCGACCCCCCTTTGCCACTGCAACATACCGAGCGGTGGTCGCGGAGTACACACCAGGGGTACGGAGGCGAGGGTGCGCGGTGTTTCACGCCCGGCCGGGGCGCGTCCAGTCGCGGCTATCGCGTACGACGGTAAATCCGGCCGATCGGTAGAACGCTATGGCTGCGTCGTCGGCGGCCGGAGTCAGGACGGCCACAGCACTCGCACCCGCGCTCGGCGCGGAGCCAGTGCCCCGGTCCGGCCCCGGTCATCCGGCAATGCGCTCCTCCAGGTGGACCGTCACGCTGTCTCCCTCCTCCTTGCCGATCGCCTTGCGTACGTCCGCCTTCACCGGCAGCTTGTGCGTACCGTCGCCCAGGGCCATGAACGAGCTCCGGAACGGATGGCCGTCGATGGTGCCCCGGACCTTCACCAGGCCACGGGTGCCGAAGAACTCGGCCGACTCGGGCCACACGACGTAGGTCCAGCCGCCCTTGCTCGGACTCTTCCGCAAGGTCGCGGTGAATTGCTCGTCCATCGTCGATTCGCTTCCTTCCCTCATCGTGGTGTTCACCAGTAGGACGGGGGTGGACGCGGAAACTCATCGGCGGTCGCGGAGAGCGGTCGCAGGGCCCCTGTGTCCTGCGGGTTCAGCCTTGCCGCAGGGCGAACCACAGCTCCGTCCGTACGTCCATGTCGTCCAGGTCCATGCCCAGCAACTCCCCGCACCGCCCGATGCGTTGGCGCACGGTGTTGCGGTGAACGGCCAGGGCCACCGCCGTACGGTCCCAGTTACCGTGGAGCGAGAGCCAGCAGCGCAGGGTGTCGGCCAGCGGCGCGGTGAGCGGGGCGAGGAGGGCGCGGGCGTGGGCGGCCGCCTGTTCGGGCGGGACCAGGGCGGCGAGGCCGTTCGCGGGGGCGTCCGTCGTCAGCGCGGCCCGGGTCGCCTGTGCGTGGGCCAGGGCGCGGGCGGCCTGGTGGTCGGCGGCGTCGAGGGCGGTGACCGGGGTGGGGGCGGATGCGCCGAGCGTCCAGCCGGGCTGTGGGGTGACCCGGGGCGGTTCGGGGGCGCCCGGCAGCAGTACCCGTACCGGTTCGCCGTCCCCGCGGCCCGCGTCGACCAGGGCCGTACCCAGCGATGCGCCCAGGGCCCCGGCGGTCAGGGCGTCCGCCGGGGCGCCGTTCGTGCGGCGGGCGTGGATCACCGTCCAGGGGCCGGTGGCGCCGAGGAGCGGGGCCGCCTCGGCGGGGGAGGCGCCCAGGAGCATGCGGACCAGGGCCGCCGAACGGCCCGCCGCGTCCGCGCCCTGGTGCGGGGCGGCCAGGAGCGAGAGGAGGACCACCGCGATGCCCGCCACCGTGTGGTCGCCGGGCTCCCGCCGCCGGGTCGCGAGCGCCAGGACCAGGCCTTCGGCGCCGCCCAGTGCGTATGCGGCCAGGTGGGTGTCGCCGTGGGTGTCGGTGGCCGAGGTGGGGGCGCCGGGGCGTTCGCGGGCCACCACCCGGGCCAGGCGGGTCAGGGCTGCCGTCGTCCGCGGTGCGGGGTGGCGTCCTGCCGTGGGGGTCTCCTCGGCCGGCGGGCGTCCTGCCACGGGGGTCCCCTCGGTCGGCGGGCGGCTTGCCGTGGGGATCCCCTCGGCAGGCGGGCGTCCTGCCGTGGGGATCCCCTCGGCAGGCGGGCGTCCTGCCGTGAGGTTCCCCTCGGCCGGCCGGCGGCCCGTCGCGGAGGTTGCCTCGGCCGGGGCGCGGCCCGCCGCGTGGATCTCCTCGCCCCGTGCCGTCAGCAGGGCCGCCCGGCCGCCGAGCTGCGCCGCGAGCTGGTGGAGCACCGCCGGTACGGGGTCGGGGCGGGCCGCGGCCGTCGCCAGGGCCTGCTGGGCGCGGGTCACCCGGCGCAGCTCGCGGTGGCGTGCCTCGGCCATCAGACGCCACACCGCCCGCGCGATCGTCGTGAACGGGGTCGCGGGCGGCACCTCCAGCAGCGGCAGGCCGTGCCGGTCGCACGCCTCGATCAGCGCGGCCGGCACCGTCTCGTGCACCGGGCGCACCCCGAAGCCCAGCGCCGCCGCGCCCGCCTCCACCAGCCGGCCGACGTAGTGGTCCGGGTCCGTCAGCAGCACCCCGGCGCTCAGCAGCAGCTCGCCGCCGAGGAGGTACGGATACGGGTCCGCCATCTCCGAGGTGTGCACCCAGAGCAGATCGGCGTCGGCCGGGCCCGCGATCCGGCGCAGGCCCAGCTCCTCCCGGGACAGGAGTTCCGCCAGCGGGATGGGCGGGGTCGGCGGGCCGGGCGGTGAGGCCGGGGGCGGGGTCGGCATGGATGGTTCGTCCATTCGGGGCGTCGTGAATGGAGGAAACGTACACTTCAGCGTCGGCTTTCGGCCACCTACCGTCTTCCTCGCACGTACATCTGTTTGCGCGAGACGGAGGGAAGCCCATGGCTGTCGACTACGCCGTGATCGTCGTCTACCTGGCCGGCATGCTCGCCATGGGCTGGTGGGGCATGCGCCGCGCCAAGTCCAAGAGCGAGTTCCTGGTCGCGGGCCGCCGCCTCGGGCCGGGCATGTACTCCGGCACCATGGCCGCGATCGTCCTCGGCGGCGCGTCCACCATCGGCGGTGTCGGGCTCGGCTACCAGTACGGCCTCTCCGGCGCGTGGATGGTCTTCACCATCGGCCTCGGGCTCCTCGCGCTCTCCGTCTTCTTCTCGGCGCGCATCGCCCGGCTGAAGGTCTACACCGTCTCCGAGATGCTCGACCTGCGCTACGGCGGGCGGGCCGGGATCATCTCCGGCGTCGTCATGTGGGCGTACACGCTGATGCTCGCGGTCACCTCGACCATCGCGTACGCCACCATCTTCGACGTCCTCTTCGACGTGAACCGCACCGTCGCGATCGTCCTCGGCGGCACCATCGTCGTCGCGTACTCGACGCTCGGCGGCATGTGGTCGATCACGCTCACCGACATGGTCCAGTTCGTCGTCAAGACCATCGGGGTGCTGCTGCTCCTGCTGCCCATCGCCGTCGTCAAGGCGGGCGGCTTCAGCGAGATGAAGGCCCAGCTGCCGACCGAGTACTTCGACCCGCTCGGCATCGGCGGCGAGACGATCTTCACGTACGTGCTGATCTACACCTTCGGCATGCTCATCGGGCAGGACATCTGGCAGCGCGTCTTCACCGCGCGCAGTGACACGACGGCGCGGTGGGGCGGGACGGTCGCCGGTACGTACTGTCTCGTCTACGCCATCGCCGGGGCGGTCATCGGCACCGCCGCCAAGGTGATGTACCCGAACCTGGCCAGTGCGGACGCGGCCTTCGCGACGATCGTCAAGGACGAGCTGCCGGTGGGCGTGCGCGGGCTGGTGCTCGCCGCGGCGCTGGCCGCCGTGATGTCGACCTCCTCCGGGGCGCTGATCGCCTGTGCCACGGTCGCCAACAACGACATCTGGTCCCGGTTGCGGGGGGTCGTCGGCGGGGGTGGGGCGGCCGGTGACGAGCCGCATGACGAGGTCAAGGGGAACCGGGCGTTCATCCTCATCATGGGCGTCGCCGTCATCCTGATCGCCATCGCGCTGAACGATGTGGTGGAGGCGCTGACCGTCGCGTACAACCTGCTGGTCGGCGGACTGCTCGTGCCGATCATCGGCGGGCTGCTGTGGCGGCGCGGTACGGCGGCCGGGGCGTTGTCGGCGGTGTGCGTGGGGGGTGTGGCGGTGGTCGGGCTGATGTGGCACTACGGGATCCTCGCCAATCAGCCGATCTACTACGGGCTGCTGGCGTCGCTGGCCGTGTACGTCGTGGTCTCGCTGGCCACGCCGCCCACGGATGCGGCTGTGTTGGCCGCGTGGCGCGAGCGGTTGGCGGGGCGCGGCGCCCCCGAGGCCGGGGCCGACGCCCCGGTCCCGGCCCACTCCAGCCCGTCCGCCACCTCCAGCCCGTCCGGCGTTTGAGGACGGAACCCTTGCGCCGGATCACCCCAGCCCGTCCGGCGTTTGAGGACGGAACCCTCGGGCCGGATCTGGCCGCCCTCAGAGATGCCCTCAATCGCCGGGCGGGCTGGGGGTGGACGTCCTCAAACGCCGGGCGGGCTTGGTTTGGCCGGGCTTGAGGGCGGAGCGGGTGCCGGGCGCCCCCGGCTCCCCACCGCAACCCGCACACTTGACACCGTACGAAACCTGTACGAATCCAGAAACGAAAGGCACACCCCCCATGAGCAGCACCGATTCGCCGCGCGGCCCCATCGACTCCTCCCGCGTCCCGCGGTACGCCGGGCCCGCGACGTTCGCCCGGCTGCCCCGGCTCGACGAGGTCGGGCGGACCGATGTCGCCGTCGTCGGCGTGCCCTTCGACACCGGGGTCTCCTACCGGCCCGGCGCCCGCTTCGGCGGCAACGCCATCCGTGAGGCGTCCCGGCTGCTGCGCCCGTACAACCCGGCCCAGGACGCCTCCCCGTTCGCCCTCGCCCAGGTCGCCGACGCCGGCGACATCGCGGCGAACCCGTTCAACATCAACGAGGCCGTCGAGACCATCGAGGGCGCGGCCGACGACCTCCTGGGCACCGGCGCACGCCTGATGACCCTCGGCGGCGACCACACCATCGCCCTGCCCCTCCTGCGCTCCGTCGCCAAGAAGCACGGGCCCGTCGCCCTGCTCCACTTCGACGCGCACCTGGACACCTGGGACACCTACTTCGGCGCCGAGTACACCCACGGCACCCCGTTCCGCCGGGCCGTCGAGGAGGGCATCCTCGACACCTCCGCCCTCTCCCACGTCGGCACCCGCGGCCCGCTCTACGGCAAGCAGGACCTGACCGACGACGAGAAGATGGGCTTCGGCATCGTCACCTCCGCCGACGTCATGCGGCGCGGCGTCGACGAGATCGCCGACCAGCTGCGTCAGCGCATCGGCGACCGGCCGCTCTACATCTCCATCGACATCGACGTGCTCGACCCCGCGCACGCCCCCGGCACCGGCACCCCCGAGGCCGGCGGCCTCACCTCCCGCGAGCTGCTGGAGATCCTGCGCGGGCTCTCCTCCTGCCACCTCGTCTCCGCCGACCTGGTCGAGGTCGCCCCCGCGTACGACCACGCCGAGATCACCTCCGTGGCCGCCTCCCACGCCGCGTACGAGCTGACCACGATCATGTCCCGGCAGATCGCGGCCTCCCGGAGCCCCCAGAGCGCCGAGGACGCCAAGTGAGCCACGACCACGACGACCGGCCGCAGCTCACCGCCGCCCAGGCCGCCGCCGTACTGAATCCGCCGGCCGGCCGCAACGGCGGCGACCTCGTCGTCGAGTCCCTCCAGGGCCTCGGCGCGACCACCGTCTTCGGGCTGCCCGGCCAGCACGCGCTCGGCATGTTCGACGCGCTGCGCCGCTCCTCCCTCTCGTACGTCGGACTCCGCGTCGAGAACAACGCGGGCTTCGCCGCCGACGCGTACGGCCGGATCACGGGGGAGGTCGCGCCGCTGCTCCTGTCCACCGGGCCCGGTGCGCTCACCTCGCTCGCCGCGCTCCAGGAGGCGGCCGCCGCCTCCGCGCCCGTGCTCGCCATCTCCAGCCAGATCCCGACGGCGGGGCTCGGCGGCGGGCGGCACGGCTATCTCCACGAGCTGCGCGACCAGCAGGCCTCCGTCCGCGACATCGTGAAGTCCGTGCACACCGTGCGGACCGCGTCGCAGATCCCGTCCGCCATCGCCGCCGCCTGGGAGTCCGCGCTGACCGCCCCGCACGGGCCGGTGTGGGTGGAGATCCCGCAGGACGTGCTGCTGGCCGAGACCACGCTGCCCGTTGTCAGTGCCATGGACGCCACTCCGCGCGAGCTGTACCCGCGGCCCGAACTGACCATCGCCGCCGCGCATCTGCTGTCCAACGCCGAGCGGCCCGTGATCATCGCGGGTGGCGGAGTCGTACGCTCCGACGCCTCCGGCAAGCTCCTCGCGCTGGCCGAGAAGATCGACGCGCCGGTCGTCACCACCTTCGGCGGCAAGGGCGCGTTTCCCTGGGAGCACCCGCTGTCGCTGCGGTCCTGGCTGGAGGACCGGCACACCACCGACTTCCTGGAGGACGCGGACGTCCTGCTCGTCGTCGGCTCCGGGCTCGGCGAACTCTCCTCGAACTACCACACCTTCCGCCCGCGCGGCCGGGTGATCCAGATCGAGGCGGACGCCGGGAAGCTGGAGTCCAACCACCCCGCCCTCGGTATCCACTCCGACGCCCGTGAGGCGCTGGCCGACCTGCTGGAGGCCGTCGAGCGGCGCGAGGACGCGGGTGCCGCCGAACGCGTACGTACGGTGCTGGAGAAGGTACGGGTCCGGATCGAGGCCCAGGAACTCACCCTGGAGCAGCAGGTCCTCGCCGCCGTCCGCGAGGCGCTGCCCGACGCCGCGCCCAGCTTCTGGGACATGACGATCCTGGCGTACTGGGCCTGGTCCGCCTTCGACGCCCGGCGCCCCAACACCATGCACTCCGCCCAGGGCGCGGGCGGCCTCGGCTACGCCTTCCCGGCGGCCGTCGGCGCGGCCGCCGCCGACCCGACGAAGCCCGTGCTCGCGGTCTCCGGCGACGGCGGCGCGATGTACTCCATCGCGGAGCTGGCCACCGCGCGTCAGTACGACCTGCCGCTGACCTGGCTGATCGTCGACGACGGCGGCTACGGCATCCTGCGCGAGTACATGACGGGGGCCTTCGGCGAGGCCACCGCCACCGAGCTGTCCCGCCCGGACTTCGTCGCGCTCGCCGAGTCCTTCGGCGTACCGGCCGTGCGTACGACACCGGAGTCGCTCGCCGCCGACCTGGGCAAGGCGCTGGCGGCCCCGGGGCCTTCGGTCGTCGTGCTTCCGGCGCTGCTGCGGATGTTCGAGCCGACGCATCTGTAGGCCGGGCGCATAGAGAGGCGGGGTGGGCGGGCCGGTGGGACCGCCCGCCCGCTCACAGCTCCGCGAGCGCCTTGCCGATCGCGGCCTCCTGCGCCGTGACGCCCTCCTGGAACCGCGCCCGCTCCGCCGGGTCCCGGATCTCCCCGGGCAGCTCCCGGCGGAGCGGCAGCAGGTCCGGCAGCTGCCGGAAGATCACCGCGGCGGGCTTGCCCCGGCCCTGGTCAGTGGCGTCGACCAGGGACCGGGTCGCCCTCCACAGGTGCGGGGCGAGGTGCTTGCGCGGCTCGGTGGACACCTGCCGACGCTTCGCCGGGTCGTCCAGGGGATGGCGCGTGCCCGCGCCGAGACGCTCCAGTGCGGCGAGCGCCGCGTAGAGCTGTCCACAACGGTAGGCCTCGGTGAGCCGGTCGATCGCCATGGTTCCTGCCCCTTCGAGATGCCCTGCGCGGGATGCCCTGCGCGGGATGCCC
>MUNB01000278.1 GCA_002154345.1 Streptomyces griseus | reverse complement strand
GTCGGACTCCGAGTCGCTGCCTGTGGCAGCGACTCGGAGTCCGACGCGGGAGGAGGGGTGGCCATCACCGTGGCCTGTCAGCCACCGAAGACCGCACCGAAGCAGCGAGAGGCGTGGAACGACGACGTCGCCGCGTTCGAGAAGGCGCATCCCGGAGTCACGGTCAAGAGCACCGACCAGCAGCCGTGCTTCGACCCGAAGACCTTCGCCGCGAAGCTCGCCGGCGGACAGATGGAGACGGTGTTCATGGTGCCGGTCACCAACTACGCCGACGTGATCTCCAAGAAGCAGGCGAAGGACATCTCGGACGTCACCGACCTGGTGAAGAACTACGGCGACATCAAGCAGGACGTCAGGGACATGGTCGTCAAGGACGGCAAGACCTACGGCGTCCCCAACGTGAGCTACAGCGTCGGCCTGGTCTACAACCGCAAGCTGTTCAAGGACGCGGGCCTCGACCCCGACGCCCCGCCGAAGACCTGGGACGAGGTCCGCGCCGCGGCGAAGAAGATCGCCGGTCTCGGTGACGACTACGTCGGATACGGCGAGTACGGCGGCGGCAACGTCGGCGGCTGGCACTTCGCGCAGTCCATCTTCAGCCGCGGCGGCGAGATGGTCGTCGACGACAAGGCCGCGTTCAACAGCGCGGAGGGCAAGGCCGTGCTGCAGACACTGCACGACATGCGCTGGAAGGACGACAGCGTCGGCAAGAAGGTGCTGATCGGCTGGGAGACGCTGATGCAGCAGATGGCCGCCGGCAAGACGGGCATGATGCTCGGAGCCCCGGACGTCGTCTCCGACGTGGTCCAGAAGTTCCAGGGGAAGAAGGACGACTACGGCATCACCGGCATCCCCGAGGGTGAGGCGTCCCTGACCGGCGGCGAGGCCTACATGGTCAACCCGAAGGCGAACGCCGCCCAGACCGAGGCGGCCATGCAGTGGATCGACTTCCAGTTCAACACCCCGGGCAAGGGCCGCCACGACTACGCGCGCGGCAAGGCCAACGGCGAGGCCGTCGGCGTGCCCAACAACGACTAAAGGGTGACTCCCCGACCGGTCAGAGGATCGCGGACGCCCGCGAGGAGAACGCCGTCCTGCCGGTCGAGTACTACCAGCCGTACGTCGACACCTCCCGGGGCGTCGAACTGAAGCTGGAGCCGGCGAAGGCCCAGGAGCTCTACGCGGTGCTCGACGTGCCCATGTCCGCGGTCCTCACCCGGAAGGACGCGGACATCGACAAGCTGCTCGCGGACGCCGAGTCCAAGGCCAACGGGATTCTGGCCAGGGGCTGACGGCGACTGTCCCGGGTGCCGCCCAGCAGGGGAGGGCGGCACCCCGAGCAGGTCCGGCGGGAGAGGCGTGAACGGGAGATCACCATGCAGACACTCACCATCGAACCGAAGCGGCCGTCCAGGCCGCCTCGCAGACCGGCGGCCCAACGGAAACGGACCGTCCGGGCCAACATCACCGCGTACGGCTTCCTGTGCGCGGCGCTCTTCTGCTTCGCCATGTTCGCCTGGTGGCCGATCATCAGGCAGGTCGTCCTCTCCTTCCAGGAGACCAATCTCGTCGACGAGCCCACCTGGGTGGGCCTGGACAACTTCCGTACGGTGGTGGCGGACCCGGCCTTCGGACAGGCCTGGAAGAACACCGTCGTCTTCACCCTGCTGGCCCTGGTCTGCGGCTATGTGATCCCGTTCGCGGTGGCGATCGTGCTCAACGAACTGCGCCACGCCCGCGGCTACCTGCGCTTCGTGGTCTATCTGCCGGTGATGCTGCCGCCGATCGTCTCGGTGCTGCTCTTCCGCTGGTTCTACGATCCCGGTCCGGGCCTGTTCAACCAGGTCCTGGACTTCGCCGGCCTGCCGGCACTGTCCTGGCTCGACTCCTCGGACACCGCTCTGATCTCCCTGGTCGCCGTCTCCACCTGGATGAACATGGGCTCCGGCGTCCTGATCTACCTCGCCGCCCTGCAGAACATCCCGGGCGATCTGTACGAGGCCGCGGAGCTGGACGGAGCCGGGATCTTCAAGCGGATCTGGAACGTCACCGTCCCGCAGACCCGACTGATCCTGCTCCTCATGCTGATGCTGCAGATCGTCGCCACGATGCAGGTGTTCATCGAGCCGTACATGCTCACCGGCGGCGGACCGGAGAACGCGACGGTCACCGTCGCGTACCTCATGTACCAGTACGCCTTCGTGTACGGCGGCAACTACGGGGCCGGCAGCGCGCTCGGCCTGATGCTCATGCTCGTTCTCCTTGCGGTCGCCGCGGTGCAGCTCCGGCTGACCCGTGACGAGAAGAGGTAGTCCCGTGGCCAACGCAGTCGACACCACAGCCCACTTCGACACGGCGGGAGCGAACCGCGAGGTGACACCGCCGCCCACGCACGACGGCAGGAAGCGGCGCCGCGCCGCCTGGGCCGACGGTCATGCCCGGACCATCGTCTCGCCCCTGGAACTCAAGTCCCGCTGGGGCAGCCGCATCTACTGGGCGGTCCTCGTCACCGTCCTGCTCGTCTTCACCCTGGTCTTCGTCTTCCCGCTGTACTGGATGGTCACCGGGGCGATGAAGTCGGGCGAGGAGATAGCCCAGATGCCGCCCACGCTGTGGCCCGAGAACCCCGACTTCTCGGTGTTCTCGGACGCCTGGGAGCTCTTCGACATCGGGCTCCTCCTGAAGAACACCCTCCTCTACGCGGTCGGCGCCTGGCTCTTCGCCCTCGCCGTCGATGTCACCGCCGCCTACGCGCTGTCCAAGCTGCGCCCGATGTTCGGCAACGTGATCCTCGGCGCGATGCTGGCCACCCTGATGATCCCGCCGATCGTCGTGATGATTCCGGCCTACATCACGGTCACCGATGTCCCCATCTTCGGCTGGCAGCTGCTCAACTCGCCCTGGGCGATCTGGTTCCCGGTGGCCGCCAACGGCTTCAACATCTTCCTGCTCAAACGGTTCTTCGACTCGATACCCGACGAGATCCTCGAAGCGGCCGAGATCGACGGTGTGCCCCCGTGGCGCGTCCTGGTCTCGATCATCCTGCCGATCTCGCGGCCCATCCTCGGTGTGGTCTCCATCTTCACCGTCGTCCTGGTCTTCAAGGACTTCGTCTGGCCGCTGCTCGTCCTGCCGGACAGCGAGAAGATGACGATCAGTGTGGGGCTCTCGCAGACCGCGGGAGCCGTCACACAGAACCAGATCATGGCCGGTCTGGTGATCGCGAGCATCCCGATGATCATCGTGTTCTTCTTCTTCCAGCGGAGCATCATGGCAGGTCTCACCGCCGGCAGTCTCAAGGGCTGATCCGCGCCCCGCCCCCTTCTTCCGCCCCACCACCGACACGCTCTCCGCCGCCGGTCACGTCAACCATGCACCGCCGCGACCGGCGGCGGAGTCCCCATCTGCCCGAAAGGACCCTCACGTGGCAGCTGTGCCCCCCTCCCGAACCGACACCTGGTGGCGCGACGCCGTCATCTACCAGATCTACCCGCGCAGCTTCGCGGACGGCGACGGCGACGGCACCGGGGACCTCGCGGGGGTCCGCGCGCACCTGCCGTATCTCGCCACCCTCGGCGTGGACGCCGTCTGGTTCACCCCGTGGTACCTGTCGCCGCTCGTCGACGGCGGGTACGACGTGGCCGACTACCGCACCATCGACCCGGCCTTCGGCACCCTCGACGAGGCCGAGAAACTGATCGCGGAAGCCGCCGGGTTCGGCATCAAGGTCATCGTCGACATCGTCCCCAACCACCTCTCCGACCAGCACGTCTGGTTCACGTCAGCCCTCGCGGCCGGCCCCGGCAGCCCGGAGCGTGAGCTCTTCCACTTCCGCCCGGGCCGCGGCGAGAACGGCGAACTCCCCCCGAACAACTGGCCCTCCCAGTTCTCCGGCGACACCTGGACCCGGGTCCCCGACGGGGAGTGGTACCTGCACCTGTTCGCCCCCGAGCAGCCCGACCTCAACTGGTCCCATCCCACCGTCCGCCGCGAACACGAGGACGTCCTGCGCTTCTGGTTCGAGCGTGGCGTGGCCGGCGTCCGCATCGACTCCGCGGCCCTGCTCACCAAACACCCCGACCTGCCCGACTTCACCGAGGGCGTCGACCCGCACCCGTACATCGACCAGGACGAGATCCACGACGTCTACCGCTCCTGGCGGACGATCGCGGACGCGTACGGCGGCGTGTTCGTCGGCGAGGTCTGGCTCCCCGACTCCGAGCGCTTCGCCCGCTATCTGCGCCCCGACGAACTGCACACCGCCTTCAACTTCAATTTCCTCTCCTGCCCCTGGGACCCCGAGCGGCTGCGCCGCACCATCGACGACACCCTCGCCGAGCACGCACCCGTCCGGGCCCCCGCCACCTGGGTCCTGTGCAACCACGACGTGACCCGCACGGTCACCCGCTACGGCCGCACGGACACCGCCTTCGACTTCGCCACGAAGGAGTTCGGCACCCCGGCCGACCTGGAGCTCGGCACCCGCCGCGCCCGTGCCGCGGCGCTCCTGACCCTCGCCCTGCCCGGCTCGGTCTACCTCTACCAGGGCGAGGAGCTGGGCCTGCCCGAGGCGGACATCCCGCTCGACCGCATCCAGGACCCGATGCACTTCCGCTCCGGCGGCACCGACCCCGGCCGCGACGGCTGCCGTGTCCCGCTGCCCTGGGCGGCGGCCGAACCGTACGGCGGCTTCGGCTCCACCATCGAGCCCTGGCTGCCCCAGCCCGCCGACTGGCCGACGTACGCCGTCGACCGGCAGGACGCCGACCCCGCCTCGATGCTCAGCCTGTACCGCGCTGCCCTGCGCCTGCGCCGCGAGACCTCCGGCTTCGGCGACGGCCCGATGACCTGGCTGCCCTCCGAGGACGGGGTGCTGGCCTTCGCCCGCACCGACGGCCTGGTGTGCGTGGTGAACCTTCTCGACCGCAGTGTCGAACTGCCGGTACACGAAGAACCGTTGCTGGCGAGTGGGCCGCTGGACGCCGACGGACGCCTGCCGTCCGACACGGCGGTGTGGCTGCGGCGCTGACCGCAAGGGACCGCAACGTCCGGAACTCTCCGTCACGTCGCCGTGGAAAGCCCCGGTTCCGGACGCCCCCCCCGGCGTCCGGAACCGGGTGAACCCGGGGGCCGGGCGTCAGGCGGCCCGGCCCGCGCTGCGCGCCACCGGATGCAGCGCCGCGTACTCCAGCGGCGCCGAAGGATCGATCGACACCTCCATCGGAGCGGGCTCCGCCCCGGCCCGCACCAGCAGATCGCCGACCGCCGCGATCATCGCGCCGTTGTCCGTGCACAGCTTCAGCGGCGGCACCCGCAGCGTGATCCCGGCCGCCCGGCACCGTCGCTCCGCCAGCTCCCGCACCCGTGAGTTGGCGGCCACCCCGCCGACCACCACCAGCGTCCCCACCCCGTGATCACGGCACGCGGCCACGGCCTTACGGGTCAGCACATCGGCCACCGCCTCCTGGAGCGACGCGCAACCGTCCGCCAACGGCAGCTCCCGGCCCGCGATCCGCTGCTGCTCGGCCCAGCGCGCGGCCGCCGTCTTGAGCCCCGAGAAGGAGAAGGCATACGGGGCGTCCTTCGCACCGGTCATCGGACGCGGGAACGCCACCGCACGCCGGTCACCCTCCCGCGCCGCCCGGTCGACGGCCGGACCACCCGGATAGGGCAGCCCGAACACCCGGGCCACCTTGTCGAAGCACTCCCCGGCTGCGTCGTCCACGGTGTCCCCGAGATGCACGATCGGATCGCGGGCCAGATCCCGGACGAGCAGCAGCGAGGTGTGGCCGCCGGAGACGATCAGCACCACGCACGGATCGGGCAGCGGCCCGTGCTCCAGGGTGTCGGCGGCGACATGGCCCGCCAGATGATGCACCCCGTACAGCGGGACACCGAGCGCGTACGCCAGACCCTTCGCCCCGGCGAGCCCCACCTGGACCGCCCCGGAGAGCCCCGGACCGGTGGTCACGGCGACCGCGCCGATGTCCGCCATCCGCAGCCCGGCACTCTCCAGCGCCTGTCGGACGACCGGCCCGAACGCGTGCACATGGGCCCGCGCCGCGATCTCGGGCACCACCCCGCCGAAGCGAACGTGCTCGTCCATGCTGGACGCGAGCGCGTGACCGAGCAGCCGCCCGTCCCGCACCAGCCCCGCGCCGGTCTCGTCGCACGACGATTCGATCCCGAGCACCACGGGAGAGCCCATGGGTATCTCCTTGCCATGAAGAAGTAATTGCGCATGATGTGCAGCAAGGTGTCCACGGTACGTGACCGGGCAGGGGCGATTCGCCCCAGGAGGCTTGAGTACCCGCACTCAGGCCCCGCGCCCCGCCCACCACGACGATGAGGGCGTGGCGGGCGAAGCCGGAACGGGCGGGCCCCGGCCGCACCGCCGTCCACCAGGACGGCCACGCCCGCCGGACCCCGGGAGAACCGTGCTCAGCCGAATCGCCGCCGCCGTCGTCCCCTCGCTCGGACGCCTCACGGTCACCTCCGACCACGCCACGGCCCCGGCCGCCGGCAGCATCATCGTCGCCAACCACACCTCCCTGGCCGACCCCGGCATCGTCCTCGCCGCACTGCTGCGCCTCGGCGTCGAACCCGTCGTCATGGCCACCGCGGGCCTCTGGCGCATCCCGGTCCTCGGCCGCCTCCTGGAAGGCGGCGGCCATGTGCCCGTGCACCGCAACACCCACCGGGCGGCGGGCGCCCTCGACGCGGCGGCCGTCGCGCTCAGGGACGGCCGCCATCTGCTCATCTACGGCGAAGGACGGCTGCCCTGCCGCACGGACGCGGCGGAGGCCCCGCCGGAGAGCTTCCGCAGCGGTCTCGCCCGCCTCGCACACGCCTCGGGGGCGCCCGTCGTACCGCTCGGCCAGGCGGGCGCCCGCCGGGTGACCTCCGGCTCGGGCCTCAAGCAGATCTCCGGGCTCCTCACCGCCCCGG
>MUNB01000277.1 GCA_002154345.1 Streptomyces griseus | reverse complement strand
GGTCAGGGGCGGGGGTCGAAGCGGATCGCCATCGTGTCCCCGGCGATCACCACGAAGTCCCCCTCCTCGCACCGGATCACGGCCTGGAGCACCTCCCCCGCGGCGTCCCTGAGCTCCTGGGTGCCCACCACCGTCCACGCTCCCCCGTGCGGCACCGGCGGCAGGAGGGCGGGCGGGGCGTGCTGCCAGCGGCTCGCCGGTACGCACCAGTCGGGCAGCCGCGGCCAGGTGCCCGGGGTGACGCGTAACGTCCGGTCGGAGGTACAGGTCAGCAGCACGGACTGGTCCTCCGCGAGGACGAACTCCACCGCCTCCGGCTCACCCGCCCGGCCTTCGGGCCGGTAGTAGACGCCGAGGACGGCGGTGATCCTGGCCCCTGTGAGCCAGTCGGCCTTGCCGTGCCGCGCGCGCCCGGCCGGCCCCGCACAGCCTTCCCTCTCCACGGTCATGAGCGCTTCCACTCCTTCGCTGTGCGTGCGTCCCGTCGAGTAGGACGGTGGCCCGCCCGATCCCGTTGCCTCCGGGGCAAGGCTGAACTGGCGTACGGGGTACGCCGGTTGACCGGCCGGCCGGGATCCGGCGGCCGCTACCGGGGCTTGCGGGCCTCGATCAGGAAGCGCGCGGTGCGGGCCCGGAACGGTCCTTCCGCCTCGATCCGCCGGTGCAGTGCGGCCAGTTGGGGCCGATACTGCTCGACGGTGAAGCCGGGCACCATCCAGATCACCTTGCGGAGGAAGTAGACCACCGCGCCGATGTCGCGGAACTCGGTGCGCAGGGTCTCGGAGCGCAGGTCCACCACGTCGAGACCGGCCGCCGTCGCGGCGGCCACCGCGTCGTCCGGGTGCCGGCCGCGGCGGACCTCGGGCGGCTGCGGCCCGAGGAAGTACTCCACGAGCTCGAAGACGCTGGCCGGGCCGACCTGCTGCGAGAAGTACGTGCCGCCGGGGGTCAGGACGCGCGCGATCTCCTCCCACCACGTGGTGACCGGATGACGGCTGACCACCAGGTCGAAGGCGGCGTCGCCGAAGGGCAGCGGCGGTTCGTCCGCGTCGGCGACGACCACCGCGCCGAGCGGGTGCAGCAGGGCGGTGGCCCGGGCGACGTTCGGCGGCCAGGCCTCCGTGGCGACGGTGACCGGCGGCAGCTTCGGCGCGGCGGCCAGCACCTCGCCGCCCCCGGTCTGGAGGTCGAGCGCGGCGTGGGCCCGGCCGAGCCGCTCGGCCATCGCGCGGGCGTACCCCCAGGAGGGGCGCTCCTCGGTGGCCCGGCCGTCGAGCCAGGAGAAGTCCCATCCGTCCACGGAGACCGCGTCGGCCTCGGCGACGAGAGCCTCGAACCGGTCGCGGGAGGCCGTGGAGGCGAAAGAGCCGGAGGTGCCGGCGGAGTTGGCGGAGTCGGCGGAGCTGGAGGAGCTGGAGGAGCTGGAGGAGTTCGAGGGTCCGGAGGTGCGGCCGGAAGGGGCGGGAGCGGATGGTTCGGGCATACGGGAATCGTGGCAGGCGGTCGCGGGGCGCGCGAACGGATTCCGGGCGAAGGACACCGTGCACGCCGTGCGTGGTGTGCATGCAGGGACCGGGCCCCCTCTCACACCGCGAGCGCCCCCAGCAGCAGCCCGGTCAGCGCCCCGGCGATCATGAACGGGCCGAACGGGATGCCCGTCCTGCGCCCGGCCCGGCGCAGCAGCACGAGGCAGAGTCCGTACGCCGCCCCGAAGAGGAACCCGGCGAACCCGCCCAGGAACAGCACGGTCCAGCCGTACCAGCCGAGCGCCACGCCCAGAGCGAGGGCGAGCTTCACATCGCCGAAGCCCATGCCGTTCGGGTTGATCAGGAAGAGCAGGAAGTAGAAGCCGCCGAGGGCCAGGCCGCCCAGCAGGCCGGAGGTCCAGGATCCGGCGTGTCCGGGAAGCAGGGCGGCGCCGCCGAGGAGCAGGACGGCCGCGGCCGCCAGCGGCAGGGTCAGCGGGTCGGGCAGCCGGTGGACCCGCCGGTCGACGACGGCGAGGAGCACGGCGACCGGGGCCAGCGCCAGCCACCCGATGAGTTCGGGCCTGGCCCCGGTGGCGGCGGCGAGCGCGACACAGGCGACCACGGTGACCAGGGGGGCGAGGACGCCGGGGGCGTAGCCGGGCGCGTAGCCGGGCGACGCTCCCGGCACGGCGGTTCCGGCGGCGGTGTCGCCCTCGGGTGCGGTGGTGTCGCTCTCGGGTTCGGCGGGCGTTCCCGGGGTGGCACAGGGCGCGCACCGGGCCGGGCCGAGCCAGCCGCGGACCGGGCCGGTGAGCGGATGGCCGGCGGGGCACGCCGTACGCCAGGGCTCCTCCGGCTCGACGGCGAACCGGTAGGCGGCACGCGGGATCAGCAGTCCGGTGACGGCACCCCAGACCGCGGCGACGGCGAGCAGCGCGGCGTCCACGGGACGACCCTAACGGGCGGCGGGAACAGGGGTCTTGGGCCCGGGGGCCCAGGAATGACCTTTCCGGGGCCCAGGCGCGGGCGTTCGGGAACCACCGGCGTGCAGCCGGGGCTACGGTCGGTGCCCATGAGGACATGGCGCGATGGCGACGGGACGCTCACGGTCGGCACGGCCTCCGGAGCCGGGGCCGGGCCGGGGGCGGCGGCAGGGGCCCGG
>MUNB01000276.1 GCA_002154345.1 Streptomyces griseus | reverse complement strand
GCACGGGCATGGGGGGCGGGTGCTGTGACACCCGTGGGGCCCGCGGCGATGTGCGGACGTTACACCGGTCAACTCCCGTGCAACAGGGGGCGATCACTGCCACGGGGTACTGCCGCCCGTGACGACGGAATGGCGATCGTGTGACAGGTGTGCCCGGAATGGGCCGTCCCGCTCCGGCCGGTGCATAGCCTCGTGACGACTGGTCGGAAGATCATCCGTCCCGACTCATTGGAGCTTGTTGTGCACCGCAGATTCATCGTCCCCAGCGCGCTGGCGGCCACCCTTCTGCTGGCGATCCCGGCAGCGGCCGCACCGGGCACCGTGGGCGCCCCGGGTATCGGCGACCCCTATTACCCGGCCAGCGGAAACGGTGGCTACGACGTCTCCCACTACGACCTGCGGCTGAAGTACCAGCCGGTGACCGACCTGCTGGAGGGCACGGCGACGATCCTCGCCACCACGACGCAGGAGCTGTCCCGCTTCAACCTCGACTTCGGGCTCGATGTCTCGGAGGTACGGGTGAACGGCAGGAAGGCCCGCTTCGCCACGAGCGGCGACCACGAGCTGGAGGTCACCCCGGCCGACCCGCTGGCGAAGGGCAAGGACGTCTCGGTGGTGGTCCGGTACGCCGGGAAGCCCTCCGAGCTGAAGATCAACGGCTGGACCGCCTGGGCCAGGACCCCGGACGGCGGTGTCGCCGCGCAGGAGCCGGAGTCGGCCGTGTGGTGGTACCCGAGCAACGACCACCCGCTGGACAAGGCCACCTACGACGTGTCGGTCTCGGTGCCGGACGGCACCCAGGCGATCAGCAACGGGGTGCTCCAGTCGCAGAGTTCGAAGCTCGGCTGGACCCGCTTCAACTGGCGCTCCGACAAGCCCCAGGCGACCTATCTGACGACGCTCGCCATCGGCAGGTTCGACATCACGACCGACAGGACGGCGGACGGTCTGCCCGTCCTGAACGCCTACAGCAAGGACCTGGGCGCCAACGCCGGTGCGGCCCGCGCGAGCATCGAGCGGACCACCGAGGTCGCCGAGTGGCTGACCGAGGTGTTCGGCCCGTATCCGTTCAACGCGCTGGGCGGTTACGTGCCCAATGTGACGAGCGGCTTCGCCCTGGAGACCCAGACGCGGCCCTTCTACAGCCCGCGGCAGTTCGCGAACGGCGCCAACGTCTCGGTCGTCGTCCACGAGCTGGCCCACCAGTGGTACGGGGACAGCGTCTCGGTCGACGGCTGGAAGGACATCTGGATCAACGAGGGCTTCGCCCGCTACAGCCAGTGGCTCTGGTCGGAGAAGGAGGGCGAGGGCACCGCGCAGGAGCTGGCCGACTACACCTACGCCCAGCACCCGGCCGACGACCCGTTCTGGCAGGTGAAGCCGGGTGACCCGGGCCCGGACAACCAGTTCGACATCGCCGTGTACGGCCGGGGCGCGCTGGCGCTCCAGGCGCTGCGCAACGAGGTCGGCGACGACACCTTCTTCGAGCTGCTGAAGGGCTGGCCGGCCGAGCACGCGTACGGCAACGCGAACGTGGGCGACTTCGTCCGGTACGCGGAGCGGGTCTCCGGCAAGCCGCTGGCCGCGCTCTTCGACACCTGGCTCTACCGGCCGGCGCGACCGGCGGCCCCGGCGGCGGCCGACGCGGGACTCGCCGAGGCGGCGCTGTCGGCCCGTTCGGCGGCCCGGGTCGAGCGGCCCGCGTCCTGGAAGAAGATCGCGGCGACGAACACCGTGCACGACCGCGGTGACCACGGCGGCCACACGGTTTCCGCCCACCGGTCCGAAGGCGGTCACGAGCACCGCTGACGGCCGTACGCACGGACACCGGGGCCGTCGGAGCGGCGAAGTCCAGCTGCTCCGACGGCCTTCGGCCGTTCCGGGGATCAGCCGCCCGGCATGGCCGTACGCCGGGCGGCACGGGCCGCCCGCGCCCGGGGCAGATAGCGGACCCGTTCCGGAAGGGCGGGGACGACGACCCGCAGGACCGCGCACATCCGGCGCAGCCGCTTCTCCTGGTCGTCGGTCCACGGCAGACCGATGGCGGCGCGGGCGTCGGGCGGCATGAACCCGATGGTGACGAACCGCCGGAAGCGGGCCAGCGGCGGCAGCAGCACCGGCCACAGGGCCCGCAGAACGACGCGCAGCGGCCACGGGCCCCGGTCCGGCGGCGGTACGGGCTGGTCGACGTCGACCAGCTCCCGCACCACGGCGGTCGCCTCGATCTCGCCGGCGAGCATCTTCTGCCAGTACGGCCAGAACTCCTCGATGGTCTGCGGCATGTCCCGGTCGTGGATGCCGAGGATCCGGCCGACCCGGAGCCACTCCGCGTACAGGGCGCGCTCCTGGGCGGGGGTCATGGGCCGGATCAGATAGCGGGCGGCGTGCTGGTAGACGGGGAAGCCGGTGGAGTGCACCCAGGCGTAGTTGGCGGGCGTCAGGGCGTGGTACGGACGGCCGCGGGTGTCGGTGCCCCGGATCGTGCGGTGCAGCCGGCGCAGTCTGCGGCCCTCCTCGGCGGCCTTCGCGCCGCCGTAGACCCAGAGCTGGAGCGAGCGCAGCGAGCGTTCGCCGCGCCCCCACGGATCCGTGCGGAAGACGGAGTGTTCGTCGACCCCGGCGCCGACCGCCGGGTGGGCGACCTGGAGGGTGAGGGCGGCGGGCAGCATCAGCAGGGCGCGGATGTCGCCGGACAGGCTCCAGAGCACCCCGCCGGGCGGAGGCGGCTCGGGGTCCTTCGCACCGCCGGGCTGCGGCGGCTCGGCGGTCCTGGCGTCGGTCGCGCTGCTCATCCGGTGCTCCCGCGGTCCCGGCGGGCCTGCCGTGCGCTGCCCGTCCCCTTCCTCTCCATGATCCCTCGGGTGCGGGAGGACCGCGGGAGCACCGGATG
>MUNB01000275.1 GCA_002154345.1 Streptomyces griseus | reverse complement strand
GCGCTCCGGGGCGGGCGTGGGGGCGGACGCCCGGCGCAGCTTCGTGGCCTGAGAGGTCGGGGGGAGTTCTTCCTGCGGGAACGGCGGCGGGCGGGGAGCGGACCCGGTGGTCCGCTCCCCGCCCGCCGCCGCTCCGCTCCGCCCGGCTCAGCTCTCGGCGCCCGCCGGCTGCGCCTTCGCCAGCGGCTCGGACGGCCGGGCCTCGGCGACCATCGCCTCCACCGGCACCGCATCGACCGGACGGGCCGCGGTGTCCACCGCCACGGGGACCTGCTCCGTCGCCGGGCCCTCGTCGGCGTGCTCCCGCGCGGGCGCCGCCTCCACCGAGGAGTGCCGGTCGGGCAGCAGACCGAGGACCGCCCGCCGGTGCGCCTCGCTCGTGGCGTCGTCGTACGGGTCCGGGGTGGCGGGCACTTGGAGCCGCAGGACCGGGCCCGCGCCGAGGCGGACGTAGCCACGGCCCGCGGGCACCTCGGACGGCGGTGTGGTGTGCGGTTCGACGCCCAGCACGGCTTCGATCTGCTCACGGGAGGCCGGTCCGAGAACGGCGCGGGCGCGGGTGTGGGTCCGCACGGTCTCCGTGAGGGTGTCCAGCGCGTCGAACTGTTCCGCCAGCACCACCGTGACCTGGGCCGCCCGGCCGTGCCGCAGCGGGATCCGGAGCAGTTCCTGCGGGTCGGGCCGTCCGTCGGCCGCCGCGAGATGGCCCAGCACGCCGGGCCGGTCCAGCAGGATCCACAGCGGGCGCCGGATGTCGTCCGGCACCGGGTGACCGTTCTGCCGGGCCCGGTTGGCGGTGATCAGCCGGCGCTCCGTCTCGTGCGCCGCCCACTCCAGCGTGGCCAGCGCCCCGCCGAGACCGGACTCCACGGCGAGGACGCCGGTGCGCCCGGCCAGGGCGCCGTACTCACCGGTCCCGCCGCCGTCGACGACGATCACATCGCCGTTCTGCAGGGCCTGGAGGGCGATCGAGCGGATCAGGGTCGTGGTGCCGCCGCCGGGGTGGCCGACGGCCAGCAGATGCGGTTCGGTGGAGCGGCCGCCGGTCCGCCAGACCACCGGTGAGGCGTCCACGGTCGTGTCGCCGTCGCGCACGGGGACGGTGCGCGAGACGGCGTCCGGGTCGGTGAAGCCGAGGACCGTCTCGCCGGGGGCGGTGACGAAGCGCTGGGCGGCGATCGTCGTGGGGAGCGCGTCCAGCACGGTCATGACGAGGCGGTTGGCCTCCTCGTCCCAGCTGAAGTGGTACTCGCGGCCCCGGCCGGACTTGGTGTGGAGCAGCTGCTCGATCCGGGAGCGGGCGGCGGCCTCGCCGTCCGTGAAGTACGCGGGGTAGGAGATCTGGAGCCGGGTGAGCCGGCCGCCGTCGTCGAAGGCGTACCCGTCGAAGGCCTTCGCCCAGTCGCCGCCGTGGGCGAACAGCGGTTCGGGGTCGTCGGCCGTCGAGAAGTACGGCACGAGCGCCTCGTACAGCGACCGCAGACGCGCGGTCTCCGTCTCGTCGGGCCCGGTCCGCACGGGGGTCCGCTCCCGCCCCTTCCACGCGGCAGCGCCCATCACCGTGATCAGGGCCAGGATCGGCCCGTAGGGGACGAGCGCCACCACCAGCACGCAGGCCGCGCCGAGGAACAGCTTGGGACCACGCCGTTCCTTGGGGGTCGCGACCCACTTCTGCCGGCCGGACACGGCCAGCAGCCGCAGCCCGCGGACCACCGTGATCAGCGGGTGGAGAACATCGGTGGCACTGTCGGCGGCCGTGCGCGCGATCTCTCTGCTGCGAGTGATCGAAGCGCTGCCGCTGCTCAGAATGCGGGGGAGTGGTCGCCGGGCCACGTCGGTCTCCTGAAGGGGTGGGAGCGGTTGCGGAGCGTCAGAACTTGATCCCGCCCAGCAGGCCGGCGAGGCTCGCCCCGCCCGCCGTGATGCTCGGGGCGATGGCGGTGCCGGCCAGGTAGAAGCCGAACAGGGCACAGACGATGGCGTGGGAGGCCTTGAGCCCGTCCTTCTTGAAGAACAGGAAGACGATGATGGCGAGCAGTACCACGCCCGAGATGGAAAGGATCATGAGCGGTTCTCTCCTGGTTGAAGGGGACAGTCACCATGAGTCCTTCCAGGATCACGGGAAGTATCTATACGACAAAAGGTGCAATCGAGTGAATATCCTGCTCTTTCACTTGACTGGCCCACAGAAGTCGGCCCCCGGGGAGCGGCATCACCTCGTCCGTGCCGGGCAGGATCAGCCGCGGTGATCCCTTGCCGCATCCGGGCCGGGTCATGTCGGCCTGGGAGCAGTACCCTGTCGATTCACTCGTACGGCCCCGTGCCGTACTCCCCACCAGGTCAACCGCGGCGGTGACAGCCGCGGCAGCAGTCAAGGAAGGCGGTCCGTCCGATGAGCGAAACCCCCGATCCCGAGGTGGTCGAGCTGGCGACCAAGGTCTTCGACCTGGCCCGCGCCGGCGACACCGAGGCGCTCACCGCGTACGTCGAGGCCGGAGTCCCCGCCAACCTCACCAACGACCGGGGCGACACGCTCCTGATGCTCGCCGCCTACCACGGGCACGCCGCCACGGTCGCCGCCCTCGTCGCCCGCGACGCCGACCCGGACCGGGCCAACGACCGCGGCCAGACCCCACTGGCCGGAGCCGTCTTCAAGGGCGAGGACGCCGTCATCGACGCCCTGCTCGCCGGAGGCGCCGACCCGGCCGCCGGAACGCCGTCCGCGCTGGACACGGCCCGGATGTTCGGCAAGGCCGACCTGCTGGAACGCTTCGGTGCGCGGTGAGACGCCGGCGGGCGCGCTCGTCGACGCGTCCGCCGTGGGCTCCGCTGACCGGTCCGTCGTAAATGTGGTCGCGGTGGCGAAATGGCTGGGTCATCATGACGTCGCGGGCCCGCTCAGGGCCACCGACGAGAGGCAGAGGAAGATGCTCTACACCAGGCGAAAGACGGCGGTCGGCCGATCATGTCACTGCGCGGCGTAACGGTGTCCCCCGGACACCCCCACGTGCCGAGAGGCACGGGGCACTGCACAGTCCCGGTTGCGTCGACAGCTTGATGTGAGGCTTTCTCCCATGTTCGATCCGTTCATAGCGCCGAGCGGTACCCTGCTCGGCCTGTTGCAGAGGGGCCGCGGCGACGGCACGCTCCACGCGCTCGCCGCCCCGCGCCCCGAGGCCCTCGCGGCCCTCAACCACTGCGTCGTGAGCGACCCCCGTCACGACTGGCAGGTGGAGAACCGCTCCCTCTACTACGCGCGTCTCTATCTCGACCTCGACGGCGGTATCGAGGAGATCGAGCGACACCTCGCCGATCCCGACGATTCCATCGACACCGACGACTCCCGCACCGGTCTGGCGCTCTCCGTCCTGGGCCACCTCGCCTCCTACGGACGCGACGACGCCCTGGCCCTGCTCCGCCGTTACGCGGCGACCGGCGCCAACTGGGCCTGGGCCCTGGACGAGCTGGCCCTGCGCGACGACGACGCCGGTCTGCGCTCCCTCGCGCTGCCCGTCCTCGCCCGCTTCCCGGCCACGGACCAGGGCGCGGCCGACCTCGCCGCCGCCGTACGCGACTCCTTCGAACCGCGCCCCTGGCGGCTCTGGGCCGACGACCCGCGCGAAGCGGTCGGCGCCCGGGTCAGGGCCGCCGGTGAACAGGGCTCGTTCGACCGATGGCAGCGCCAGATGCGCCCCGGGGGACCCCGCCCCGGATGGAGCGTCCAGGCCGTCTTCGACTGGGCCCAGCAGGCCCTGGAACGCGGCAGCGAACTGCACGTCCCCGCGGCCCGCTGCCTCACCGCCGTCGCCGGACCCGACGACCTTCCCCAGATCGTCGAGGCCGCCCGCAGCGGCCCGGAAGGCGCCCGCTGCGCCGCCCTGCACTACCTCGCGGAGGCCGGCGACCCCGTCGTCCTCGACCTCATCGAGGCCGCCGCCATCAGCCCCGCCCGTACGGTCGCCGACACGGCCATCGCCGCCTTCGAGCGGATGACCAGCGACGACGCCGTGCAGCGGGCCCGCCGCTGGGCCCACCGCCCCGATGCACTCGGCGCCTCGGCCGCCGGAGTGCTCGCCTGCCGAGGCGCCGCCCAGGACGCTCCCCAAGTCCTCGGCGCGCTCCGGGAGGCCGTACGCGGCGACGGACCCGACGCCCCCCGGCTGTGGACCCTCGTCGACGGGGCCGGCCGCCTCGGCATCGCCTGCGCCGCCCCCGTGCTGCGCCACGTCTACCGCGAGACGTCCTCCTCGCACCTGCGGGGCAGGGCAGCCCGGGCCCTGGCCGCCACCGACCCGTCCTTCGCGAGCGGGTTCGCGGTGGAATGCCTCTGGGACTGCGAGGAGACCACCCGCGAGGTGGCCGCCCTGCACGCCGAGACCGGAGACATCCGCGTCGCCGAACGCCTGCGCCGCCTCGCCGCCGATCCGGCCGAGGAGGCCGAGGTCCAGACGGCGGTACGGAGCCGGATCGGGCCGGACGCACCGGCGGTCTGACCGCACGGGTTCCCAGGAGGAGGGTCGTTGTCAGACCCTCCTCCTACGCTTTTCCCCATGGACATCAACGAGTGGTGGGGGCTCGTCGAACGGGCACGTGAGGCGGCCGGTGACCGGGCGGACGACCGGGACGCCCCCGACGATCCGCTGCCCGGCGCGCTGACGGATGTGCTCGCGGCCCTGGAGCCCGAGCGGACAGCCGCCTTTTCCGTCACGGCGGCGGAGGTGTCCCGCTCCGCGTACCGGTGGCCCCTGTGGAACGCGGCCCACCTCATCGAGGGCGGCTGCGGCGACGACGGCTTCATGGACTTCCGCGACGGGCTCGCCCTGCTCGGCCGGGAGACCTTCACCCGGGCGGTGGCCGACCCCGACTCCCTGGCCGCACTGCCGGTGGTGCACCGGATGGGCCGCGGCGAGCGCGGCTGGATCGGGTACGAGTCCCTGAACGTGCCCGTGGCCGAGGCCTACCGGCGGGTCCGGGGTGAGACGGACTCGCTCGACGCGACGGTGGCGGCGGCCCTGCGCGGGCGGATACCCCCGGCGGAACCGGCGGGGGAGACCTGGGACGCCGAGGACGACGAGGCGAACCGCAGGCACCTGCCCCGGCTGGCGGCGCTCTTCCTGGACTGACCTTCACTGCGGGGTCGGGGGCGCGGGCACACAATGGCGCCATGACCGGACGCTGGGAGTTCTGGATCGACCGGGGCGGCACCTTCACCGATGTGGTGGGCCGCCGCCCCGACGGCCGCCTGATCACCCGCAAGCTCCTCTCCCACGACCCCGACCGCTACGACGACGCCGCCGTCGCCGGAATCCGGCTGCTCCTCGGCCTGGACCCCGGAGAGCCGGTGCCCGCCGACCGGGTCGCCGCCGTCCGGATGGGCACCACCGTCGCCACCAACGCCCTGCTGGAGCGGCGCGGCGAGCCGACCGTCCTGCTGATCACCGAGGGCTTCCGGGACGCGCTGCGGATCGCGTACCAGAACCGGCCCCGGCTCTTCGACCGGCACATCGTCCTGCCCGAGTCCGTCCACGAGCGTGTGATCGAGGTCCCCGAACGCGTCGACGCCCACGGCCGCACCGTACGGTCCCTCGAACTCGACCCCGTACGCGAACAGTTGCGGGCCGCCCACGCGGACGGTCTGCGCAGCGCCGCCGTCGTCCTGATGCACGGGTACCGCCACCCGGCGCACGAGCGGGCCGTCGCGGAGGCGGCCCGCGAGGCGGGCTTCACCCAGGTCAGCAGCTCCCACGAGGTCAGCCCGCTGATCAGGCTCGTCCCCCGGGGCGACACCACGGTCGTCGACGCCTACCTCTCACCCGTCCTGCGCCGGTACGTCGACGAGGTCGCCGCCCGTCTCGACGGGATCCGGCTGATGTTCCTCCAGTCCAACGGCGGGCTGCGCGAGGCCGCCCGGTTCCGCGGCAAGGACGCCGTTCTGTCCGGACCGGCCGGAGGCGTCGTCGGCATGGTCCGCACCTCGCAACGGGCCGGGTACGACCGCGTCATCGGGTTCGACATGGGCGGCACCTCCACCGACGTCTCCCACTACGCCGGAGCGTTCGAACGCGAGCTGGGCACCGAGGTCGCCGGGGTCCGGATGCGCGCCCCGATGATGAGCATCCACACCGTCGCGGCCGGCGGCGGCTCCGTCCTGCACTTCGACGGCAGCCGCTACCGCGTCGGCCCCGACTCGGCCGGCGCCCACCCCGGCCCCGCCTGCTACCGCCGGGGCGGCCCCCTCACCGTCACCGACGCCAACGTGATGCTCGGCCGCGTCCAGCCCGACCACTTCCCGGCGGTCTTCGGCCCTGACGGAGACCTTCCGCTCGACGCCGACCACGTACGCGAACGGTTCACCGCGCTCGCCGACGAGGTGGGGCGCGCCACCGGACGGCGGCCGGACGAGGCGGAGGTGGCGGCGGGCTTCCTGGAGATCGCCGTGCTCAACATGGCCAACGCCGTCAAGAAGATCTCCGTGCAGCGCGGCCACGACATCACCCGCTACGCGCTGACCGGCTTCGGCGGCGCGGGCGGCCAGCACGTCTGCGCCGTCGCCGACGCCCTCGGCATCGACACGGTCCTCGTCCCTCCGCTGGCCGGGGTGCTCTCCGCGTACGGCATCGGCCTGGCCGACGCCACCGCGATGCGCGAACAGTCGGTGGAGGAGGAGCTCGACGCGGCCGCCCGGGAGCGCGTGGAGAGGCTCTGCGCGGAGCTGGCCGACCGCACCCGCGAAGCGCTGCGCGCCGACGGAGTGCCGGACTCCGCGATCACCGCACGGGCCCGCGTCCTGCTGCGGTACGCCGGGACGGACGCGGCGCTGCCGGTGGACCTGGACACGGAGGCCGCCATGGCCGAGGCGTTCGCCGCCGCCCACCGGACCCGGTTCGGCTTCACGATGGACAAGCCGGTCGTCGTGGAGACGGTGTCGGTGGAAGCCACCGGGGCGGCGGGGGCTGCCGTGTCCGACGCGGACCCCGGGCTCGCAGACGCTGCCGCACCCGATGCCGACGCCGACGCGGACCCCGATCTCCGTAACGCCTCGCCGGACAACGCCCCGCCCGGTCCGGCCGACACCGTGGACCTCTACGCCGAGGGCCGATGGCAGCGGTCACCGCTGTACCGCCGGGCGGACCTGCGCCCCGCCGACACCGTCACCGGACCCGCGATCGTCGCCGAGGACGACGCCACCACCGTCGTCGACGCCGGCTGGCAGGCCGAAGCGGCTTCCACCGGACACCTCGTCCTCACCCGCAGCCGCCCCCGCCCCGAACGCACCGCCGTCGGCACCCGGGTGGACCCGGTGATGCTGGAGGTCTTCAACAACCTCTTCATGTCGATCGCCGAGCAGATGGGCGTCCGGCTGGAGAACACCGCCCACTCGGTCAACATCAAGGAGCGCCTGGACTTCTCCTGCGCCCTCTTCGACGCCGAGGGCAACCTGATCGCCAACGCCCCGCACATCCCCGTGCACCTCGGCTCGATGGGCGAGTCGATCAAGGAGGTCCTGCGGCGCAACGAGGGCACGCTGCGGCCCGGCGACGTGTACGCGGTCAACGACCCGTACCACGGCGGCACCCACCTGCCCGACGTCACCGTGATCACCCCCGTGTTCGACCGGGACCGCGGCGGCCGACTGCGCTTCCTGGTCGCCTCGCGCGGACACCACGCCGAGATCGGCGGCATCACCCCCGGCTCCATGCCCGCCTTCAGCCGGACGATCCACGAGGAGGGCGTGCTCTTCGACAACTGGCTGCTCGTCCGCGACGGCCGGCTGCGCGAGGACGAGACCCGCGAGCTGCTCGCCGCCGCCCCGTACCCCTCCCGCGACCCGGACACCAACCTCGCCGACCTGCGCGCCCAGATCGCCGCCAACGAGAAGGGCATCGCCGAACTGCGGCGCATGACCGACCAGTTCGGGGCCGACGTCGTGGACGCCTACATGGGCCACGTCCAGGACAACGCCGAGGAGTCCGTACGCCGCATCGTCGCCGGACTGCACGACGGCCACTGCCGCTACGAGACCGACGGCGGGGCCGTGATCCAGGTCCGGCTCACCGTGGACCGCGACGCCCGCGCCGCGCACCTCGACTTCACCGGGACCTCGCCCCAGCAGCCCGGCAACGCCAACGCGCCCCGGTCCGTCGTCATGGCCGCCGTCCTCTACGTCTTCCGCACCCTCGTCGGCCAGGACATCCCGCTCAACAGCGGCTGCCTCAAGCCCCTGGAGGTGACGATTCCGCCCGGCTCCATGCTCGACCCCACCTACCCGGCGGCGACCGTCGCGGGCAACGTGGAGACCTCCCAGGCGGTCACCGGAGCCCTGTACGGAGCGATCGGCGGCCAGGCCGAGGGCTCCGGCACCATGAACAACCTCACCTTCGGCAACGAGAACGTCCAGTACTACGAGACGATCGCCAGCGGATCCGGGGCCGGCGACGGCTTCGACGGCGCCGACGCCGTACAGACCCATATGACCAACTCGCGGCTCACCGACCCCGAGATCCTGGAGTGGCGGCTGCCGGTCCGCCTGGAGTCCTTCGCCGTACGGGACGACAGCGGGGGAGCGGGGCGCTGGCACGGCGGCGACGGCGTCCAGCGCCGCATCCGCTTCCTGGAACCGGTCACGGTGGCGCTGCTCTCCGGCCACCGCCGCGTCCCGCCGTACGGAGCGGAGGGCGGGGATCCGGGGGCGCTCGGAGCACAGCACATCGAGCGGGCCGGGGGCGGGACCGTCCCGCTGAAGGGCTGCGACACCGCCGAACTGGACGCCGGCGACGTCCTGGTGGTGCGTACACCGGGCGGTGGAGGATACGGGCCGGCCGCACCCGGGGCGCCCGCTCCGGGCCGGTCGCATTAGCGCCGTTTCGACCGTTGTCAGTGCGAGGACCTAATCTGTCCCACGTGACTTCGCCTGCCTACCCGGACCACGCCTCGCCGCAGCTCAGCGCGGGGCCGCGGCCTGCCCCGGGCCCCGCCGCCGACGAGGGGCTCTCGCGGCGGCTGCGCGCGCTCGCGTGCACGGCTCCGCTGCACGACCTCGACGTCCGCAAGGCGAATCTGGCCGGCGAGTACACGGTGTACGCCATGGCGGAGGTCGCCCTCGCCGCGATCGACCACGTCACGCTCAACATGGACTTCGACACCGGGGCCGACCACGACCAGATAGTGGCCAGACTGCTGCCCCGGGTCGGCGCCCAGGCCCCCGAGCGCCCCGTCGCCGAGCACGAACGGGTCGCCCGCTGGGTCCTGGAGAACCTGATCAACGTCGGCAGCGTCGACCGCGGCTTCCGCGCGGTCTACGGCACCTTCAACACCGACGGGGTCTATGTCCGCCGCGACTACGACTTCAAACTCATCGAGGAGGTCCCGGGCTACGGCGGCACGGTCTACCTCCGCGCCACCGACGAAGCGGTCAACGTCCTGGTCGGCGCGTTGGACACCGATGTCACCAGCGCCCAGATCGCCGCCGAGGTCAAGCTGGAGGTCCTCATCAGCCGGGGCCGTCTCGCCGACGCCCAGCTCGCCGCCGAACAGGCCCGCTACCGCACCGTGCAGTACGCCGAGACCCTGCGCCGCACCCTGGAGGCCACCCGGCGCAACGTCCGCGCCGTCGACTGGCTCCACACCGTCCCGGACATGATCGCCGAGGCCCTGGACCACGTGGCCGACCGCTACCGCCACGAGAACGCGATCCTCACCAACATCCGCAAGGCGCGCGACGAGGCCGAGGACCCCGAGCACAAGCGCCGGGCCGCCGAGCTCGTCGACATCGTCAAGGACTGCATCCGCCGCCACACCCAGCTCCAGTCCCGGCTCCTGGAAGCGGGCCCGCTCTTCCGCGCGGAGCAGGACCGGCAGGCGTTCGCCCCGCCCGCCGCCCACGCGGGCCTCGATCTGTACGGGCAGCTCCTCGCCCCGCTCCTCCCGCTCCCCGTCGAGCGGTCCACCCGCGCCACCGACGCCTTCTTCGCCCACGGCACCGGACTGCGCACCCCCACCGCCGTACGGATCGGGGACCTGGTCGACATGCTGCTCACCCCGCCCCTGGAGCGTGAGCACCTGGGCGCGGAGATGCCCGAGCCCGATCTGATCGCCACCCCGGACGACAGCCGGTTCAGCGAGGAGCAGCTCGCCCGCGCCATGACCCTGCTCGATCTGGAGCACGACGCCCCGCGCCGGCTCTCCGGACTGCTCGCCGAGGCCCGCCGCACCGGCGACACCGACCTGCCGTACCTGGTCGCGCTGCTCGCCGTCCACGCCGCCAGCCCGCCGGTCGGCACCGCCTACCGCCAGGGCGAGCGCCGCCTGCTGTTCGCCGTCGACGACGGGGCCGAGCTGGACGACCCGGAGTTCGGCGGCGCCGACCTGATCGTGGGCACCGCCCTGCTGGACGCCGTCGGCATGGCCGCCGACCGCCAGGAGGCCTCGTGACCGGCCTCGCGCACTCCGCCCCCTCTCCCATCGCGTCCGGCCCCGCACGCCCCGCGCACCCGCACCCCTTCCGTACCGAGGAGTCCCAGCCGTGAGCGACCACGACGCCGAGCACCCCGACGCGTGGACCGAGCCCTCCGCGCACACCGGCCCCTCCACGCCGTACGGGGCCCCCTCCACGACGTACGCGGCCGACTCCGCGCACACCTCTCCGCACACCGCCGAGCCCGCCGGACAGACCCCCGTCACCCCGGCCGACGCCGCCGACGCCGCCCGCCTGGTCTCCTTCGGGCTCCAGCCCAAGCTGCTGCCCGCCCGCGACGCCGAATACGCCGACCTGCTGCGGCGCTACCGCGAGGAGAGCGCCTTCGCCCGGCTCGCCGACGCCGTCGCCACCGGCCTCGGCCTCATCGTCCTGGAGGTCTCACCGCGCGCCGGGATGGCCGTGACGGCGGGCGAGGACTCCGTCTTCGCCGTCCGCATGGGCGACTACGCCCGCCGCGCCTCCTCCGACGCCGCCGACCGCTTCCTCCACGGCCTCGCCCACCTGGCCGTCGCCGCCCTCGCCTTCCCCCGCCCCGAGGACCTCGCCGACGACGCGTACATCGGCCGCATCACGGTCAACGGCGTCGACGCCTTCGTACGCCAGGCCTGCCGACGTCTTGAGGAGCGCGCCGAGGAACAGGGCGACAACACCGACCCGGCCAGCGACGCCCCAGGGCTCGAAGCCGGCTGGCGGATCTACGCCCGCCGCAGCTCCACCGGCGCCACCAAGGACGCCCGCCGGCTCGCCGGATCCACCACCGGCATCATCGGCAAGGCCGTCGCCTTCCTCACCGACTCCGGCTTCCTCCAGCGCACCGGCGACGACGCGGGCGGCGCCTACCGCACCACCGCCCGCTATCAGCTCCAGGTCCGCGACATGGCGGGCAGCGCCGCCATGGCCGAACTGCTGGAGCTCGGCGTCGTCCCCGTCAC
>MUNB01000274.1 GCA_002154345.1 Streptomyces griseus | reverse complement strand
CGGCGGCTTCGCCGGTCGTCCCGGTGGCGGTGGCGGCGGCGGCTTCGCCGGTCGTCCGGCCGGTCCCGGTGGCGGCGGCGGTGCCGGTCGTCCCGGTGGTGGCGGCGGCTTCGGCGGTCGTCCCGGCTTCGGTGGCCGTCCGGGTGGTCCCGGTGGCCGCGGTGGCACACAGGGTGCGTTCGGCCGTCCCGGCGGTCCGGCGCGTCGTGGCCGTAAGTCGAAGCGGCAGAGGCGCCAGGAGTACGAGGCCATGCAGGCCCCGTCGGTCGGCGGCGTCATGCTGCCTCGCGGCAACGGACAGGCCGTCCGGCTGTCGCGCGGCGCCTCGCTCACCGACTTCGCGGAGAAGATCAACGCCAACCCGGCGTCGCTCGTCGCCGTGATGATGAACCTCGGCGAGATGGTCACCGCCACGCAGTCCGTTTCCGACGAGACGCTCCGGCTTCTCGCCGAGGAGATGAACTACGTCCTGGAGATCGTCAGCCCCGAGGAGGAGGACCGCGAGCTGCTCGAGTCCTTCGACATCGAGTTCGGCGAGGACGAGGGCGGCGAAGAGGCTCTGGTCTCGCGTCCGCCGGTCGTGACCGTCATGGGTCACGTCGACCACGGTAAGACCCGACTCCTCGACGCGATCCGCAAGACGAACGTCGTCGCGGGCGAGGCCGGTGGCATCACCCAGCACATCGGTGCCTACCAGGTCTCCTCCGAGGTCAACGGCGAGGACCGCAAGATCACCTTCATCGACACCCCGGGTCACGAGGCGTTCACCGCCATGCGTGCCCGTGGTGCGAAGTCGACCGACATCGCGATCCTCGTGGTGGCGGCCAACGACGGTGTGATGCCCCAGACGATCGAGGCGCTGAACCACGCCAAGGCGGCCGACGTGCCGATCGTGGTCGCGGTCAACAAGATCGACGTCGAGGGCGCCGACCCGACCAAGGTGCGCGGTCAGCTCACCGAGTTCGGTCTGGTGGCCGAGGAGTACGGCGGCGACACGATGTTCGTCGACATCTCCGCCAAGCAGGGCCTCAACATCGAGGCTCTCCTGGAGGCCGTCGTCCTCACCGCCGACGCCTCGCTCGACCTGCGGGCCAACCCGGAGCAGGACGCGCAGGGTATTGCGATCGAGTCCCACCTCGACCGCGGTCGCGGTGCCGTCTCGACCGTCCTGGTCCAGCGCGGAACGCTGCGCATCGGCGACACGGTGGTCGTGGGCGACGCGTACGGCCGGGTCCGGGCGATGCTCGACGACAGCGGTCAGAACGTCCAGGAAGCGGGTCCCTCGACCCCCGTCCTGGTGCTCGGTCTCACCAACGTCCCGGGCGCCGGCGACAACCTCCTGGTCGTCGACGAGGACCGTACGGCCCGTCAGATCGCCGAGAAGCGTGCCGCCCGTGAGCGCAACGCCAACTTCGCCCGCAAGGGCGTCCGGTTCTCCCTGGAGAACCTGGACGAGGCGCTCAAGGCCGGTCTGGTCCAGGAGCTCAACCTCATCATCAAGGGCGACGCGTCCGGTTCGGTGGAGGCTCTCGAGTCCTCGCTGCTCCAGCTCGACGTCGGTGAAGAGGTCGACATCCGGATCCTGCACCGCGGTGTGGGTGCGGTCACCGAGTCGGACATCAACCTGGCGACGGGTTCCGACGCCATCGTGATCGGCTTCAACGTGCGCGCCGCAGGGCGTGCCGAGCAGATGGCCGAGCGCGAAGGCGTGGACGTCCGGTACTACTCGGTCATCTACCAGGCGATCGAAGAGATCGAAGCGGCCCTCAAGGGCCTGCTCAAGCCGGAGTACGAAGAGGTCGAGCTCGGCACGGCGGAGATCCGCGAGATCTTCCGCTCGTCCAAGCTGGGCAACATCGCCGGTGTGCTGGTCCGCTCCGGCGAGGTCAAGCGCAACACCAAGGCGCGCCTGCTGCGCGATGGCAAGGTCATCGCGGAGAACCTCAACATCTCCGGTCTGCGCCGCTTCAAGGACGACGTCACCGAGATCCGCGAAGGCTTCGAGGGCGGTATCAACCTCGGAAACTTCAACGACATCAAGATCGACGACGTCATCGCGACGTACGAGATGCGCGAGAAGCCGCGAGGCTGATCCGCAAGGATTGGGCCGGGTCCCGGGGGTTCGCCCCCGGAACCCGGCCACCACGGTCGGGGCCGGTCGACGGGGCGTATTTCCGTCGATCGGCTCCGGCCGTTCCGGTACGGTTCTGATGTCCCCGGCAAGCTCTGGCGGGGCGCGAACCCGAACCGGCGGGACATCCGGACACGCATGTATGTGGGGACCCTGTCCTTCGATCTGCTCCTCGGCGACGTACGGTCGTTGAAGGAGAAGCGTTCCGTCGTCCGCCCGATCGTGGCCGAGCTCCAGCGCAAGTACGCGGTGAGCGTGGCCGAGACCGGCGGACAGAATCTCCACCGCAGGGCCGAGATCGGCCTTGCCGTGGTCTCCGGTGACACCGGACACCTCACGGACGTACTGGACCGCTGCGAGCGGCTGGTCGCGGGACGCCCGGAGGTGGAGCTGCTGTCGGTGAGACGGCGGCTGCACAGTGACGAAGACTGACAGTCGAGCGAAATCAGAAGGAAGAGTGACGGACCGGTGACCGACAACGCGCGGGCCCGCAAGCTGGCCGATCGCATCCAGGTCGTGGTCGCGGAGACCCTGGACCGGCGAATCAAGGATCCGCGGCTGGGATTCGTGACGATCACGGACGCCCGGGTCACCGGCGACCTGCGGGAGGCCACGGTCTTCTACACGGTCTACGGCGACGACGAGGAGCGCGCGGCCTCCGCCGCCGCGCTGGAGAGCGCCAAGGGCGTCCTCCGCTCCGAGGTCGGACGGCAGACCGGGGTCCGGTTCACGCCGAGCCTGGCCTTCGTCCCGGACGCCCTCCCGGACAACGCCCGCACCATCGAGGACCTCCTCGACAAGGCGCGGGCCAAGGACGCGGAGGTGCGCCAGGTGTCCACGGGCGCGACGTACGCCGGCGACGCCGACCCGTACCGCAAGCCCGAGGACGAGGACGACGAGGCGGACACCCCCGGCTCGACCGACAAGAACGAGGGCCCCGCCTCCGCATGACCGAGCAGACCACCACGCCGGACGGCCTTGTCATCGTCGACAAGCCGTCCGGCTTCACTTCGCACGACGTCGTCGCCAAGATGCGCGGCATCGCCCGCACCCGCCGCGTCGGCCACGCCGGCACCCTGGACCCGATGGCGACCGGAGTGCTCGTGCTCGGCGTCCAGCGGGCCACCAAGCTTCTCGGTCACCTCGCGCTGACCGAGAAGGAGTATCTCGGCACGATCCGGCTCGGCCAGGACACCGTCACCGACGACGCCGAGGGCGAGATCACCTCGTCCACCGACGCCTCCGGTGTGACGCGTGACGGCATCGACGCGGGCGTGGCCGCCCTGACCGGCGCGATCATGCAGGTGCCGTCCAAGGTCAGCGCCATCAAGATCGACGGCAAGCGGTCCTACGCGCGGGTGCGCGGCGGCGAGGAGTTCGAGATCCCGGCCCGCCCGGTGACCGTCTCCTCCTTCCGGGTCTACGACGTCCGCGAGGCCGTCGCCGAGGACGGCACCCCCGTTCTCGACCTGGTCGTCTCCGTCGTCTGCTCCTCCGGGACGTACATCCGGGCGCTGGCCCGCGACCTCGGCGCCGGACTCGGCGTCGGCGGCCATCTGACGGCGCTGCGCCGCACCCGGGTCGGCCCGTACGGACTGGACGCGGCCCGGACGCTCGATCAGCACCAGGAGGCGCTGACCGTGATGCCGGTCGCCGAGGCGGCCGCCACCGCGTTCCCCCGCTGGGACGTGGACGAGAAGCGCGCCAAGCTGCTCCTCAACGGCGTACGGCTGGACATGCCCGCGCATCCGCGGGGGCCGGTCGCGGTCTTCGGGCCCGACGGCACGTTCCTCGTGCTCGTCGAGGAGGAGAAGGGCAAGGCCAAGAGCCTCGCCGTCTTCGCCTGACCCGGGGCGTGTCCGGCGGACGCGCCGACCGATCGTTGTGGAGCGGGCACCACCCCCCAACCGGTGCCCGCTCCACGTTTCCCCTCCCCGGCACCATCCCTGCTCCTCGCAGGACACGCTTATTCACCCCAACGGACGGGCGCTCGGAGTGAATACCGGGGGCGTGGGGGGCGCTTTCCCTGTCCGTGGGCTCCAGGAGATCACCGGCGGCCTACCGTCGGACCATGGGCAGTGGGGACCGGTCGAAGCTGGTAAGAATCTGTGATCAGGCCGGCCGGCCGCGCGGGACGGGATTCGTCGCGGACGACCGCGGCACGGTCGTCACCGCCCATCAGGCCGTCACCTCCCCGGGCCCGCTCCTCCTCCACGGCACCGACGGCCGCACCTGCTCCGTCGCCCCCGACGACATCACCGCGCTGCCCGCCCTCGGCCTCGCCCTCCTGCGCACCGGCGGCCCCGACGCCCTCGACGCCGAACCCCTGCCCATCGCCGGACGCGACCGCGCCGAGCCGGGCGGTTACGTGGACATCGCCGCCCACGGACGACGCGAGGCCCGCGTGCTCGGCACCACCCCCGCCACCTGCACCGCACCGGACGGCACCGCCCACCCGGTCCCCGCCGCCCTGGAGCTGGCCCTCGGCACCGACGGGCGCGACGCCCTGCGCTCGGGCGGGGCGGCCATCGGCGGACCGGTCACCGACCCGGCCACCGGCGCGGTCCTCGGCATCCTCTGCACCGCCCTCACCGCCCCGCACGAGGCGGCCGGCCTCGCCCTGCAGATCGTCCGGGGCACGGACGACACCCTGGACGCCCTGCTGCGCCGCAACGCCACCGCCGCCCCCGCCTACGGCCCCGACCTCAACCTCGCCGGGGCCCTCCAGCTCACCGCCACCTCCGTCGGGTCGGCGGACGGCCCGAGGGCCCGCACCGCACCGGTCGAGCGCGACGACGTGCACACCGAGCTCGCCGCCTTCACCGCCGGTACGGGGCCGGTCCTCGGTCTCGTCGGAGCGCCCGGCACCGGCCGCACCACCGAGCTGGCCGCCCTCGCCGCCCGCCGCGCCGACGGCGGAGCGCCCGCCCCCACCCTCTGGCTGCGCGGCGCGGACCTGCTGGCCGACGACACCTCCGTCGCCGACGCCGCGAGCCGTACGCTCATCCGCTCCGGCCGGATCGTCTCCGCCGCGGGCGCCCGCGGCG
>MUNB01000273.1 GCA_002154345.1 Streptomyces griseus | reverse complement strand
TGACGCCGCTGTGCTCGACGAAGGTGGAGCGGGCGGCGAGGTGCGGGTGGTGCGGGGCCTCGGTGAGCGAGAGGACGGGGGCCACGCAGGCGTCGGTGCCGGCGAAGACCTCGGTCCACTCGGCACGCGTACGGGTCAGGAAGCGTTCGGTGACGGCGGCGCGCAGCTCGTCCCAGCGGGCGAGGTCCCACCGGTCGGGGAAGTCGTCCGCGATGCCGAGGAGCCCGGCGAACTCGGCGTAGAACTGCCCTTCCAGCGGGCCGACCGCCATATGGCCGCCGTCGGAGGTGGCGTAGGTGCCGTAGAACGGGCAGCCGCCGTCCAGGAGGTTGGCGCCGCGCCGGTCCTGCCAGCTCCCGGCGGCCAGCATGCCGTGGATCATCGAGGCGAGGTGGGCGGCGCCGTCCACGATGGCGGCGTCGACGACCTGCCCCTCGCCGTGGGCGCGGGCGTGCTGGAGGGCGGCGAGGACGCCGACGACGAGGTAGAGCGAGCCGCCCGCGTAGTCGCCGACCAGGTTGGCGGGGACGGTGGGCGGTTCGTCCGGCTTGCCGATCATGGACAGGGTGCCGGTGAGCGCGAGGTACGCGATGTCGTGCCCGGCGCGCTCGGCGAGCGGCCCGTCCTGGCCCCAGCCGGTCATCCGCCCGTAGACCAGCTTCGGGTTCCGGGCGAGGCAGAGCTCGGGTCCGACGCCCAGCCGCTCCGCGACGCCGGGGCGGTAGCCCTCGATCAGGATGTCGGCGCGTTCGACGAGGTCCAGGACGCGGGCCGGTCCTCCGTCGCTCTTGAGGTCCAGGAGGACGGAGCGCTTGTTGCGGTTGGTGAGGTCGTACGCGGGATCGATGCCGAGCCCCGCGCCGCCGGGCCGGTCGACGCGTACGACGTCGGCCCCGAGGTCCGCCAGCAGCATCGCGGCGAACGGTCCGGGGCCGATGCCGGCCAGCTCGACGACCCGGACACCGGTCAGCGGACCGTGTTCGGGCCTTGGGCCTTGCGCCATCTGTGAGCCCCCAAGGGTATGACACAACCGATGTAACACCTGTGATGCTAAGAACGCGCCCGGCTCCGCACAACCCCTCGGGCCGAGCAAGCGCTTAGTTCCTTCTCCCGATCCTCTCGCATCCGCCCCGCCCGGCCGCACGGCGCCACGTGGCTCTCCGCTACCCTCTGCCTGCCACGTCGGCACCAGGCTCGCAGCGGAGGTACTCGTGAACAGGCAGAACGACACGACACGCCCCTTGGACGTCGTCCTCTTCGGTGCCACCGGCTTCGTGGGGACGCTCACCGCCGAATACCTGGCGGCCCACGCCCCCGCCGGCCTCCGCTGGGCACTGGCCGGACGCAGCCGGACCAAGCTGGCGGCGCTGCGCGAACGGCTCACCGCCATCGCCCCGGGCTGCGCGGAGCTGGCGCTGCTGGACGCCGACGCGGACGATGCGGAGGCGCTGGCCGAACTGGCGGCCTCCACCCGGGTGGTGGCCTCGACGGTGGGCCCGTACATCCGTTACGGCGAGAAGCTCGTCGCCGCCTGCGCGGAGGCCGGCACGGACTACGCGGACCTCACGGGCGAGGCCGAGTTCATCGACCGGACGTATCTGGAGCACGACGCGCGGGCCCGCGAGACGGGGGCGCGCATCGTGCACGCCTGCGGCTTCGACTCCGTACCGCACGACCTCGGGGCGTACTTCACCGTCAAGCAGCTGCCCGAGGACGTCCCCCTGGCCGTCGACGGCTTCGTCCGCACCAACGCGGTGTTCTCCGGCGGTACGTTCGCCTCGGCGCTGACCGCGATGGGCCGGGGCCCGCAGATGCTGGCCGCCGCCCGGGAGCGCCGGCTGCACGAGCCCCGCCTGGTCGGCCGCCGCGTCCGCACCCCCGCGGGCTCCCCGCACTTCAACGGGTCCGTCGGCACCTGGGCACTGCCGCTGCCGACGGTGGACCCGACGATCGTGGGCCGCTCCGCACGGGCCATGGAGCGCTACGGCCCCGACTTCCGCTACCGGCACTTCGCCTCGGTCAAGACCCTGCCGATGGCCCTCGGCGCCCCGGTCGCGATCGGCGCCCTGGTGGCCGCCGCACAGGTGGAGGGCGTGCGGGAGTGGCTGATGGGGCGCTACGAGCCGGGCCAGGGGCCGGACGAGGAGCGCCGCGGGCGCAGCTGGTTCACCATCCGCTTCGTCGGCGAGGGCGGCGGGCGGCGCGTCTTCACCGAGGTGTCGGGCGGCGACCCGGGCTACGGCGAGACGGCGAAGATCCTCGCCGAGTCGGCGGTGTCCCTGGCCCTGGACGAACTGCCGGAGACCTCCGGGCAGGTGACCACGGCGGTGGCCATGGGCGACGCGCTCCTGGACCGGCTGACGGCGGCGGGGCTGCGGTTCCGGGTGGCGGCGGTGCGGTAGGCCGCATCGGCCGCCGGCGCGCGGCTACCGGCGGGCGGCGACGATCACCGAGCTGCTGGGAGTGGTGAGCACTTCCGTGGCGTCCAGCTCCGGGTGGGTGAGGTAGAACAGGCGGAGTTCGTCGACCTCGCCGCCGAACCGGGGCGGCCAGTCGGGCGACGGAGTGAAGTCGTCCAGCAGGAGCAGCCCGCCGGGGGCGAGCAGCTCGACCACGCGCCGGGGGTCGTCCCGCTTGCCGCCGCCGTCGCAGAAGAAGACGTCGAACGGGGCGTGCTGTTCGAGCAGCCGCCAGTCCCCCGTGAGCACGGTGACGCGTTCGTCGTCCGCGAAGACATCGGCCGCCCGCCGGGCCAGTCCCTCGTCACGCTCCACGGTGACCAGGCGCGCACCGGCGCCGAGGCCGCTGTGCAGCCACGCGGTGCCCACTCCGGATCCGGTGCCGCTCTCCGCGATGACTCCGCCCGGTTTGGCGGCGGCGGCGAAGCCGAGCAACCGGCCCACTTCGGGGGTGCAGCTCTTCGTGAACCCCGCCCCGGCGGCGACCTCTTCCGCCGCGACCACACGCGGCGGAACCACTCGTTCGAACATGCGACGCCCTCCCCAACGGGCCGCTAGAACACCCACCCGGCCAGCGTATAGAGCATCGCACCCAGCCAGACGAGCCCGACGGCGCTCCCGAGGAGCATGCCGAGGGCCATACGGCGCTGAGCAGGGTCGACGGGCGCGGGGCGGACGGCTGTGCGTGTGGCGTTCATGTGTGTCAGCCTGCCCAGTCGTACGGATCTACGCCATCCGTACGGGTACTCAGTTGCAGGACTGTTCCACGCTCGGGACCGTCACGTGGGCGGCGGCAGCTGTTCGCGTACCCATGCCGGGTCCGGGTTGGTGTGCGGCCCGTCCGTCACGACGACGGTCGGCACGGTCTCGTTGCCGCCGTTGGCCGCCCGTACGACGGCGGCTCCCGCCGGATCGCGCCAGATGTCGACCCAGTGCAGCCGGGAGGCATCGCGGCCCAGCCGGAGGCGGAGCCGCAGGCAGTAGGTGCAGCCGGGCCGCCAGTAGACGACCGGGCGGCCGTCGG
>MUNB01000272.1 GCA_002154345.1 Streptomyces griseus | reverse complement strand
TTGACGACAGAACCTAGGGCCCGCGGCCCGTCCCCCCGCCCTCCCGCTCCGGCGGCAGCGGCCGGGAGACGGGCCGCAGGAATTCCCGGACGTAGGTGCGGTGCCACCAGCATCCGGTGGCCCGCAGCTCCCGGAGCCCGGTGAACCGGTAGCGGTAGACCCGGGCGCGCACCCGCCGGGGCGGTCCGTCCGGGAACGGGTTGTGGCCGAGCAGCCGGAGCGTGTCCCGGTCGCCGTCCAGCAGCCGCTCGGCGAACGGACCGAACCAGGAGCGGGCGTACGCGGGGGAGAGCGCCGCGAACCACATCATCCAGTCGAGCCGCAGATGGTACGGGGCGAACAGGCGCGGCATCCGGCGCGGATCGCCCGGCTTGCCGCGGAAGCCGTACTCCCGCCACTCGGCGCCCTCGCGCGCCACCGGATCGGCGCTGCCCTCCACCACGACCTCCAGCCGCATCCGGCTGATGGAGCCGAACGCGCCATAGGTGTTGACCAGGTGCAGCGGATCGTAGGACCGGTTCATCGCCTGCCGGCGCGAGAGCAGATTGCGCGCCGGGCGGTAGCTGAGCACCAGCACCAGGGCGGTCGCCGCGAAGACCACCACCTCGTACCAGAGGGGCGGCGCGACCTGGGCCGGCGGTGGACCGGCCAGCGGGGTCCAGTCGATCGCGGAGAGCGCCAGCGCGATGGTGAGCCAGTTCAGCCAGGCGAAGTTTCCCGACAGGACGAGCCAGAGCTGGGTGAGGACCATCAGTCCGGCGGCCGCGCTCGCCACCGGCTGCGGGGTGAACAGCAGGAAGGGCACCAGCAGCTGGGTGACGTGGTTGGCGGCCACCTCGATCCGGTGCACGGGCCGGGGCAGATGGTGGAAGAACCAGCTCAGCGGCCCCGGCATCGGCTGGGTCTCGTGGTGGAAGTCCAGGCACGTCAGCTCGCGCCAGCACGCGTCCCCGCGCATCTTGATCAGCCCCGCGCCGAACTCCACCCGGAACAGCAGCCACCGCAGCAGCCACAGCACCAGCACCGGCGCGGCCGTGTCCCCGGAGCCGAGGAAGACCGCCAGGAACCCCGTCTCCAGCAGTAGTGACTCCCAGCCGAATCCGTACCAGACCTGCCCCACCTGGACGATCGACAGATACAGCACCCACGGCAGCGCCCAGAGCAGCATCCCGCCCCACAGCGGCAGCAGTCCGTCGAGACCGGCGATCAGCGCGACGGAGACGGCGCAGCCGCTCCAGGCGACGGCGGCGAAGAAGCGGTCCGAGTAGTGCAGCCGGAAGAGCCCCGGAGCGGCCCGCCAGGGCGTGCGCCGCAGCAGCTCGGGCACGGGCAGCATGCCGCGCTCGCCGATCAGCGCCCGGAACTGGAGCGCGGCGGAGAGGAAGGCGACCAGATAGACCACGGCCAGCGCCCGCTGGAAGATCAGCCGGCTCAGCCAGTAGCCGTCCGCGGTGAACCATTCCATCCCTGCCAGTATCGGCCAGGAGTCAGCCCGCGGCGACGATCCGGCGCAGCGTACGGCCGAGCCTGCGCGCGTACCAGAGCTGTACGGGCGGCACCAGCGGCCCGGCGAGCCGGGCGTACCAGGAGGCCGGGCGCGAGAAGGCCAGCACCGTGAACCACACCGCGCCGTCGTCCGCGAGGTCCACCACGAAGCTCTCCTCGCCGCGCTCCGGATGCCCGGCCAGGGTGCCGTAGCCGAAGCCGGTGCGGCTGTCCTCGCCGTACGCCGTCCAGATCACCTCGCAGGGCGCCGTGAAGCGCAGCGGCCCCAGGCCCAGCGAGACCCGGACGCCGCCGCCGGGCTCCGCGCGCCGGGCCGTGGCCTCCACCCGAGCGCCGGACGCGCGGTGCATCCGCCATTCGGTTATCGCCGCGCCGGCGGCCGCGAAGTCCGCCTCGCCCCGGCCGACCCGGGTGCGGTGGTGGAGGTGGTGGTAGCCCCGGGGGAGCGGGCCGAGGCGGGTCGCGCCGACCTCCGGGTAGGTGAGGGTGCTCATGCGGTCCTGCCTCCGGTGCGGGTGAGTCCTGCTGTGCGGTCGGTCCGTTCGGTTCGTTCGGTTCGTTCGGTACGGATGCGCCGCCAGGCCAGCAGCGAGCAGAGCGCGAAGCCCAGCGCGTTGCCCAGGCCATGGGTGGCGGCCATCCAGCTCAGCGTCGGGTGGGGCAGCCCGGTCGCCTCGCCGAGCGCCCAGCTCAGCGCGAGCAGCATCGTCGCCACCAGGACGGCGGCGGAGGTGAGCAGCAGGAGCCGGGTCGTCCGGTCCCGGCCGTCGGCACGCCCCATGCGCCAGGTGAGCAGACCGACCGTCCACATCCCGGCGGTCAGGACGACGGCCCCGACGAGCTCGGCCCAGTCGCCGATGAAGTAGCCGGCCAGCACGAGCAGCGTGCCGACCGGCACGCTCAGTGCGGCGAAGCGGCCCGCCGGGCCGTCCGAGACCCGGCAGACCAGACCGGCGATCAGGGCGGCGGCGAACCCGGCGTAGTGGAAGTGCGGCACGGTCAGCGCGAGGATGCCGAGGTCGAACCCGAAGAGCTCGTGCCCCGAACGCTCGGCCACCAGGGCGGTCGCGGCGACGGCCGGGGTGACCAGTGCGGTGAGCAGGGCGATCCCGGCGGGGTCGAGGTCCCGGGCGCGGACCGCCCGGCGGGGGGCGTGCAGGGCGAGCAGGACGGTGCCCAGTGCGTAGCAGCAGGCGAGCGCCGTGGCCGTGGTGGAGCGCGGCAGCCAGAGGGCGAGGGCGCCCGGTAGGGCGAAGAGGGGCCAGAGCCGGCGGATCCGCTCCAGCTCCTGCCGTCCGGAGAGCCGCAGCCCCGCCGGCACGATGACGAGCATGCCCAGCATCACGATGGCGTTGACCAGTGCGGACACGACGTACCCCCCCTGCTTTGAACGTGTTCAAGTTCTGGAAGTGAGAGTAGAGGGTTTCTTGAACGCGTTCAAGACGGGGGTGGTGGCCGGTCGTTCCGCTTGCGGGTCCGTGTCCGGTGCGGCACAGATGGTGACACCCATTCGTTCCCCAGGGACAGGCAGGAGAGCTCTGTGCGCTCACCAGGACGTTTCCGGCGTACCGCGCTCGCCGCGCTGTCCGCCGGAGTGCTGCTCGCCGTGGCCGGCTGCGACAACGGCGCCGACCGGACGGCCAAGGGCACCACGGGCACCGCCGAGGCCAAGGACGTCCTCCTCCAGCCGCTCGCGTCCCCGGGCCCGGGACCGTTCACCGCCTCCACGGCGCGGGCGGCGGCCTCCGCTTCCCCCACCGGCGCACCGGACGCCGAACCGACCTCCGCCACCCGGACGGTCCATCCGGTCTCCGGCGCCGTCCCCGGGCTCTACGGCGGCACCCGTTCGGTCGCCGCCTGCGACGTCGAACAGCAGACGACCCTGCTGACCGACGACAAGGACAAGGCGAGCGCCTTCGCCGGGGTGGCGGGCATCGAGGCCGTACAGATCCCCGGCTATCTGAAGTCCCTCACCCCGGTCGTCCTGCGCGCCGACGCCCAGGTCACCAACCACGGCTACAGCGCCGGCTCGTCCACCGCCTTCCAGGCCGTGCTCCAGGCGGGCACCGCCGTCCTGGTCGACAGCCGGGGGATGCCCCGCGTCCGCTGCGCCTGCGGCAACCCGCTGGGCCCACCCGTGGTCGCCGACGGAAAGGTCGCCCACCGCGGTGAGCGCTGGCCCGGCTACGACCCCGCGCGCATCCTCGCCATCGAGCCCGGCGTCAAGGCGGCCACCAGTCTCATCATCGTGAACGCCGACGACAACAGCTGGATCGAGCGGGCCATGGGCGACAGCGGCGGCCGCGACCGCGCGCCGGACGACCCGCCGCCCTTCGAGCCCGACGCCGACCTGCTCTTCCCGTCGCCCGGCCGGTCCACCGAGTCCGCGCCCCCGGACGCGCCGCCGTCCGACCCGGTCCCCTCCGAGCCGCAGGCGCCGACGGACCCCGGCCCCGACCAGTCGTCCGACGACTTCGGCGACCCGCCGCCCGAGGAGCCGTGGGACTACGAGGAGGGCGACCCGGACGTCGCGCCCGAGCCGACCCAGGTCTTCCCCGCCGAGCCGGAGGAGCCCGTGGGGCCCGACGGGCCCATTGGGCCGGACGGGCCGGACGAGCCCATGGAGGCGGGTCTCGGCGACGTGTTCGCCGGCTGAGTCGAGCGCCGTAGAACCAGTCGAAGAATCTGACAAATGGTGGCAGAGTGGCCGATATGGATGATCGGGTAGCGGGTGCCCTGTCACTCCCCGACGACTGGCCCGCCCACCCGGACCTCAGCCTCGCCCTGAACCGTATGGGCAGCTTCGACTGGGATCTCGACACCGGCCTCATGCACATGGACCAGGCCGCCCTGGACGTGTTCGACCTGACCCCGGACGAGTACGACGACCGGCCGGCCTCGCTCTCGCCGCGCGTGCCCACGGACGAGGCCCAGCGGCTGGACGGGCTGGTCTCGCACGCCCTGAAGAGCGGCCGCACCAACTACGGCGCGTACTTCCGCATCCTGCGGCGCGACGGCACCCTGCGCTGGACCCACACCCAGGGCTTCGTCCGGCGGGACGGGACCGGCCGCCCGCGCCGCATCATCGGGATCGTCCGCGACGCCACCCAGGAGCTGGCCGACTCCACCGCCCGGCGCGAGCTGGACGAGGAGCGCCGCCAGCGCACCAGCCTGGTCGAGGGCACCACCGCCGCGCTGGCCCACGCCCGTACGGTCAAGGACGTCATCGCCGTCCTCAAGAACTCCCAGGGGCTCGCCCACCTCGGGGCCACCAGCCTCGTCATGGGCCTGCTGGAATCCGGCCGCATCCACCTCGTGGCCGACGGCCCCGAAGGCGCGTACGTCCCCGGCACCCGGTACACCCGGGTGGACGAGCAGTACCCGATGAGCGAAGTGGTCCGCACCCTGTCCCCGCGCTTCATCGAGTCCGCCGAGGACTTCGCCGCCTCCTACCCGGTCCTGTGGCCCAACATCAGCCACCTCGGGATCACCTCCGCCGCCTATATGCCGCTGATCGCCCAGGCCCGCCCGATCGGCGCGCTCGGCCTCCTCTACCGGGACAAGGCGGGCTTCACCGCCGACGAGCGCAACCTCCTGATGGCGCTCGGCACCTCGATCGCCCAGAGCCTCCAGCGCGCGATGCTCTACGAACAGGAGCACGACCTCGCCGAGGGCCTCCAGCAGGCGATGCTGCCGCGCCGGATCCCGTCCGTGCCCGGGGCGCAGGTCGCCGTCCGCTACCGCTCGGCCCGCCTCGGCCGCGACATCGGCGGTGACTGGTACGACCTGATCCCGCTGCCCGGCGGCCGGGTCGGCGCCGTCATCGGGGACGTCCAGGGGCACGACACCCACGCCGCGGCCGTCATGGGGCAGCTCCGGATCGTCCTGCGCGCGTACGCCGCCGAGGGGCACAGCCCCGCCACGGTCATGGCGCGCGCTTCCGTCTTCCTTCACGAGCTGGACACCGACCGCTTCGCCACCTGCACCTACGCCGAGGTGGACCTCACCACCGGCGTCGTCCAGGTGGTCCGCGCCGGACACGTCGACCCGCTGGTGCGGGACGTGGACGGCAGCTGCCGCAGGATGCCGTCCGACGGTGGCCTGCCGCTCGGCCTCTCGGCGGAGTTCGGCCGGCTGGAGTACCCGGTCTCCACGGTCGAGCTGGACCCCGGCCAGACGATGATCCTGTTCACCGACGGCCTCGTCGAGCTGCCGGGCTCCGACCTCGACGAAGGCATGCAGCTGCTCACCGCCCTCGTCACCAACGGCCCCCACGACCTGCAGAAGCTGGCCGACCAGCTCTGCGACGCCGTCGACGGGCGCGGCGGCCAGGACGATGTCGCGGTCCTGCTGCTGCGCCGCCGCGCCGCGCACGCCCCGCAGCCGGGCGGCCGGCTCCAGCAGCACGTCGCCCAGAACGACCCCGAGGCGCTCAGCTCGTCCCGGCACATGATCCGGGCCGCGGTCCGGGCCTGGGGTGCGAAGGACCGGGCCGACGAGATCGAGCTCGTGGCCGACGAGCTGATCACCAACGCGCTCATGCACACCGACGGCGGCGCGGTCGTGACGATCCGGGTGCTCGCCGGAACCGAGCGACGCCTGCGCGTCGATGTCGAGGACCGCTCCAGCGCGCTGCCCCGGCGGCGCGACGCCGGGGCAGCGCGCTGGAG
>MUNB01000271.1 GCA_002154345.1 Streptomyces griseus | reverse complement strand
GCCCCGGCCCAGAGCGCCCGCCCGCCGAAGTGCCCGGCGCCGTGCAGCCGGAGCGGAAAGGGCTCGGTGCGACGCGCGGCCCGCTCCAGCCGCGCCTCCAGCTCCGGCGTGGCGTCCTCGGGCACCTCCCCGTAGAACGCCAGCGTGAAGTGCCAGCCCTCGGGGTCCGTCCAGCGCAGGTCCCGCGCGCCGGGCAGGGCGTGGAGCGGCGCGAGAGCCGTACGGAGTTCGGTGACCGCTCGGGCGGGCGGGAGGACGGCGGCGAAGAGGCGCTGGGCGGGCGGACGACCGGGATCGCGGCTGCTCATGCGCGCGAGTCTGGCAGGTCCGGGCGTGTCCGGGGCGCCGGGCCTATCGTTGTACTACGCGGCTGCCCGCACGCCCGTGCGGCAGCGGGGAGGAGCGGCACGATGACCGTCGTAGACACCGACAGGATCGACATGGCCGACACCAGCGACGAGCGCACTCTGGACATGATGTTCGAGTGGCTTGAGCCCGTCCCCGAGGGATTCAAGGTCGAGATCGTCGAGGGGACCGTCCACATGTCGCCGCAGCGGGACACGCACTGGGAGATCATCCGCCGGATCGTGCGTGCGCTGGAAGACAGGTTCGGGATGGACGTAGGTGCGCTCTCGGACGTACGCATCGACTTCGGCGAGGGCAACGGATTCGCCCCGGACGTAGTGAAGCTCTTCGACCAGGCCCGCAAGGACAGCCGTGGCCGCTGGCTGCCCGAGCACATCGAATTCGTGGGCGAGGTCATTTCCAAGGGCACGGCCGCAGCCGACTACGGGCCCAAGAAGGACGCCTACGCAACGGCCGGTGTACCCGTCTTTCTCATCGTCGACCCGTACACGGGCCGCTGTTTCCTTCACTCGGAGCCGAAGGACGGCGGCTACCACAAGAAGCTGGTCGTCGACTTCGGTCTAGACGTCGACTTGACCGACACCTCCTTGAACATGGTCCTGAAGACCGACGCCTTCCCCCGCGACTGACCCCGCGCCCCGGCATGCGAAAGGCGCCCTCCCCCGCTCTGGGGAAGGGCGCCTTTCGCATGGCTCACGCCGCCGTCGCCAGCTGCTCGCGCGGGACGAAGCGGACGTGCGGGCGGCCCGGGCGGAGGTCGACCTTCAGGCGGAGGCCGCCGACGCGGGCGAGGGCGAAGCCGACGGCCAGGGCGGCGATCACCGAGATCGCGCCGCCGGCCGCGAAGCCGACGCGGGCGCCGTACGTGTCGCTGATCCAGCCGACGATCGGGGCGCCCACCGGCGTACCCCCGGCGAAGACCATCATGTACAGGCTCATCACCCGGCCCCGCATCTCCGGGTCCGCGGCCATCTGGACGCTCGTGTTCGCGGTGATGTTCGTCGTCAGGCCGAGCATGCCGATCGGGACCAGGAGGATCGAGAACAGCCAGACCGACGGGGACAGCGAGGCGGCGATCTCCAGCAGCCCGAACGCCGTGCCCGCCGCCACCAGCATCCGCAGCCGTGTGGAGCGGCGGCGGGCCGAGAGCAGTGCGCCGGCCAGCGAACCGGCCGCCATCAGGATGTTGAAGAAGGAGTACATGCCCGCGCCGCCGTCGAAGATCTCGTCGGCGAAGGCGGTCAGCCAGATCGGGAAGTTGAAGCCGAACGTGCCGACGAAGCCGACCAGGACGATCGGCCAGATCAGCTCGGGGCGGCCGCGCACGTACGTCAGGCCCTCGCGGAGCTGGCCCTTGGCGCGGGGCACGGTCACCGAGGCGTGCAGCTCGTTTGTGCGCATCATCAGCAGGCCGATGAGCGGGGCCAGGAAGGAGAGGCCGTTGAGCAGGAACGCCCAGCCGCTGCCGACCGTGGTGATCAGGACGCCCGCGACGGCGGGGCCGATGAGCCGGGCGGACTGGAAGTTCGCCGAGTTCAGGCTGACCGCGTTGCGCAGCTGCGCGGGGCCGACCATCTCGGAGACGAACGACTGGCGGGCCGGGTTGTCGACGACGGTCACCATGCCGAGCAGGAAGGCGACCAGGTAGACGTGCCAGACCTCGACGACCCCGGTCAGGGTCAGGACGGCCAGCGCGATGCCGCACAGACCGAGCATGGCCTGGCTGACGAGCAGGATCTGCCGCTTCGGGAGGCGGTCGGCGATGACGCCGCCGTACAGGCCGAAGAGCAGCATCGGAAGGAACTGCAGGGCGGTGGTGATGCCTACGGCGGTGGCGGAACCCGTCAGGCTCAGCACGAGCCAGTCCTGCGTGATGCGGGACATCCAGGTACCGGTGTTGGAGATCACGGCGCCCGTGGCGAACAGGCGGTAGTTACGGATCTTCAGCGACGAGAAGGTCCCGCCGGTCTTGCTCTCGTGGGTGGAAGTCGGTGCGGGGGCGGAGTCTGCTCCGGATCCCGTACTCAAAAGGGTTCGCCTCCTCGGGCGTCTGCGGCGTTCGGTCCGACGAGGACGTGACGACGGGCGCTCCGGCGGTGATCCGGTCCGGCCGTATACAGGGATACGGCCCGGCGGGTGGATCACCGTCGGCGCGCCCGTGGGGTCACAGGTGGGCGAGCTTCTCCAACACGGGCGCGGCGGCCCGAAGCGTCTCCCACTCGTCCTCGTCCAGGCCCTCGGCGAGGTGGGACAGCCAGGCGTTCCGCTTGGTGCGGCTCTCCGCGAGCATGGCCTCGGCCTGCTCGGTCTGGCTGACCCTCTTCTGCCGACGGTCATCGGGGTGCGGTTCCAGCCTGACCAGCCCCTTCGCCTCCAGCAGCGCGACGATGCGGGTCATCGACGGCGGCTGGACGTGCTCCTTGCGGGCCAGCTCACCGGGGGTGGCGGATCCGCAGCGGGCCAGGGTGCCGAGCACCGACATCTCGGTGGGGCTCAGCGACTCGTCGACACGCTGGTGCTTCAGGCGACGGCCCAGCAGCATCACGGCGGAGCGGAGGGAGCTCACGGCGGCGGCACTGTCGCCGTCGTGGATCAGGTCAGGCATGTTTGTTAGCGTAACTCATTACCCAACCTAAATACCACTCGCTTACACCTCCTGTAAATTCCGATCACCCGAACGAGTGAGTTGGAAGCGGAAAGTGACGCAAAGAGCGCTCCGGGGCGGCGACCCTGCTGGACATGGGATCGACAGTGCTCAGCCTGCGGATAGACGGTGAGCTGCTCGACCGGCTCCGGCAGCACGCCGCGAAACGCGGAATGAGCGTCCAGGACTATGTGGTCCGGACGCTCATTCGCGACGACTTCGACGAACGCTTCAAGGTGGCCGTCGAGGAGACGGAGAAGTTCTACGGCGACTCCAGGGGTGGCGTCACGCCCCCCGTGGACGCCAGGAGGGGCGTGACGCCACCGATCACGTGAGGCCGAGCGCCGGCATCGCGTAGTAGAAGACGAAGACCGCCGACACGACGTACATCGCGATCGGCACCTCGCGGCCGCGGCCGGCCGCCAGGCGCAGCACGGAGAAGGCGACGAAGCCGATGCCGATGCCGTTGGTGATCGAGTACGTGAACGGCATCATCACCATGGCGAGGAACGCCGGGACCGCGAGCGTGTAGTCGCTCCAGTCGATGTCCCGCACCGAGCCCGCGATGATCAGGAAGCCGACCGCCAGCAGGGCGGGAGTGGCCGCCTGCGACGGGACCATGGTCGCCAGCGGTGTGAGGAACAGCGCCACCGAGAAGAGCAGACCGGTCACCACGCTCGCCAGTCCGGTGCGGGCGCCCTCGCCGACGCCCGCGGTGGACTCCACGAAGCACGTGGTGGCGGAGGAGGAGCTCGCACCGCCCGCGGCGACCGCGATGCCGTCCACGAACAGCACCTTGTTGATGCCGGGGAAGTTGCCGTCCTGGTCCATCAGCTTCGCCTCGTCGCCGACGCCCAGAATGGTGCCCATCGCGTCGAAGAAGCAGGACAGCAGCACGGTGAAGACGAACAGGACGCCGGTCAGATAGCCGACCTTCCCGAAGCCGCCGAACAGGCTGACCTCGCCGAGCAGCCCGAAGTCCGGCGCGGAGACCGGGTTGCCCGGCCACGACGGCGTCGTCAGACCCCAGGCGCCCTCGGGCAGCCCGGCCACCGCGTCGATCACCACGGCGACGACCGTCATGGCGACGATCGAGATCAGGATCGCGCCGGGTACCTTGCGCACGATCAGCGCGAGGGTGAGCAGCGCGCCCAGCACGAAGACGAGAATCGGCCATCCGGTGAGGTGGCCGTCGCCGCCGAGCTGGAGCGGCACGGTGGTGTGCGCGGCGTCCGGGATGCGCGAGACGAAGCCCGAGTCGACGAGGCCGATCAGCAGGATGAAGAGGCCGATTCCGATCGCGATGCCCTTGCGGAGCGAGCGCGGCACGGCGTTCATCACGCGTTCCCGCAGCCCCGTGGCGACCAGCAGCATCACCACGATGCCCGCGAGGACGACCATGCCCATCGCGTCCGGCCAGCTCATCCGGGGAGCGAGCTGGAGCGCGACGACGGTGTTGACGCCGAGGCCGGCGGCGAGCGCGATCGGCACATTGCCGATGACGCCCATCAGCAGCGTGGAGAACGCGGCGGACAGCACGGTGGCGGTGACCAGCTGCCCGTTGTCGAGCTGGTGGCCGTACATGTCCTTCGCGCTGCCCAGGATGATCGGGTTGAGCACGATGATGTACGCCATCGCGAAGAACGTGGCGAAGCCGCCGCGGAACTCACGGGCGACGGTCGACCCCCGCTCGGAGATCCTGAAGAACCGGTCCAGGCTGCCCTGGGGCTGCGGAGCCGACGGGGGCGGGGAGTCGACCGGAGCGGTGGCCGAGGGGGGCATGGGTGACCTCAGTCGTACGTAGGGGAGGCGGAGCAAAGGACGAGAGGTGATCGAATTTGGATGTTCAGACGAACAATTCGAGCCAGCCCAAAGCAGATTCAGTATGAATACATCAAGCGAAGATCGCTATCTCCGCGCGTAGACACTTGGGCCGAGCGGCCCGCAACCCGCCGATCGGGTGAGCGGCGCCGGGCCCCATACACTGAACCCATGGAGAAGTGGACACCGAAGCACGAGGCGCCCGAACCCCTGGAGGGCCCCGTCGTCGCCACCGTCGTCGGCGGCACGATCCTCTGGTTCGTCCTCTTCCTCGCCCAGCTCCCCTTCTACGGCTGGTTCGCCGACCGCGGCCACACCTGGTGGGTGTGGACCCCGCTGGCCGGCGCCGGGCTGGGCCTGATCGGCATCTGGTACGTCCGCGGGCGCGACGCCGCCCTCAAGCGCCACGCGGCCCGGGCCGCGGCCAAGGACGCCGCCGGGGCCGAGGCGGCGGGCGAAGCGCTCGACCGCTGAGCCGCCGGCCTGACCGGATCGGCCCGGATCGGCCCGGCCCGGATCGGCCCGGATCGCACGGGACCGGACCGTCCGACTCCGCTTCCGTACAACCACGGGACCGACTTGGTCCTCCCCTGGTCGGATCTTCGACCCCCTCGGTGGGTGTTCCGACGCGCACGCCCGTAACGTCGGACCCATGACGCAGCGGGCACTCGATTCCTCCGGGGAGCAGACCCCCGGACCCTCCCGGCCGGCCATGATCGACGCGGGGGCGGAACTCGATCCCGTGCACCCCGTCGAGCTACCGCCACCGGCCCATCGACCGGACGGTCTGAGCACCGCCGAGGTCGCCGAACGGGTCGCGCGCGGTGAGGTCAACGACGTACCCGTACGCTCCTCCCGCTCGGTCACCGAGATCGTCCGGGCCAATGTCTTCACCCGGTTCAACCTGATCATCGGCGTGCTCTGGGTGATCATGCTGTTCGTCGCGCCGATCCAGGACAGCCTCTTCGGCTTCGTGATCGTCGCCAACACCGGCATCGGCATCATCCAGGAGTGGCGGGCCAAGAAGACCCTGGACAGCCTCGCGGTGATCGGCGAGGCCAAGCCGACCGTGCGGCGCGACGGGGTCGCCGCCGAGATCTCCACCTCCGAGATCGTCCTCGGCGACCTGGTCGAACTGGGCCCCGGCGACAAGGTGGTCGTGGACGGCACGGTCGCCGAGGCCGACAGCCTGGAGATCGACGAGTCGCTGCTCACCGGCGAGGCCGACCCGGTGATCAAGCGGCCGGGCGACCCGGTGATGTCGGGCAGCTTCGTCGTCGCGGGCGGCGGCGCGTTCACCGCGACCAAGGTGGGCCGGGAGGCGTACGCCGCACAGCTCGCCGAGGAGGCCTCGCGCTTCACGCTGGTCCACTCGGAGCTGCGCAGCGGCATCAGCACGATCCTGAAGTACGTCACCTGGATGATGGTGCCGACGGCGATCGGGCTGATCATCAGCCAGCTGGTCGTGAAGGACAACAACTTCAAGGACTCGGTCGCCCGGACCGTCGGCGGCATCGTCCCGATGATCCCCGAGGGCCTGGTCCTGCTGACCTCCGTCGCCTTCGCCATCGGCGTCGTACGCCTGGGCCGCAAGCAGTGCCTGGTCCAGGAGCTGCCCGCGATCGAGGGGCTGGCCCGGGTCGACGTGGTCTGCCTGGACAAGACGGGCACGCTGACCGAGGGCGGCATGGACGTCACCGAGGTCCGGGCGCTGAACGGGAGCGACGAGGCGTACGTCCAGGAGGTGCTGCGGACGTTCGGCGCGTCGGACCCCCGTCCCAACGCCAGCCTCCAGGCCATCATCGACGCGTACCCGCAGGGCGACGGAGCCGCCTGGACGGTCACCGACGCGATGCCGTTCTCCTCCGCCCGCAAGTACAGCGGCGCGGCGTTCACCGAGGCCGACGGAACGGCCTCCGCCTGGCTGCTCGGCGCCCCCGACGTCCTGCTGCCCGAGGGCGACCCGACCCTCACCGAGATCGAGCACCTCAACGAGCAGGGCCTGCGGGTGCTGCTGCTGGCCCGCGCGCAGGGCGAGCTGAACGCGTCCGGCGCGGCCGCCGGAGCCGCCCCCACCGCCCTGGTCGTCCTGGAGCAGCGGCTGCGCCCCGACGCGGGCGACACGCTCGCCTACTTCGCCGACCAGAACGTGGCCACCAAGGTCATCTCCGGCGACAACGCGGTCTCGGTCGGCGCGGTCGCCGGGAAGCTGGGTCTCGCGGGCGCCGAGAACACCCTGGACGCCCGCCGGCTGCCCGCCGACCCGGACGCGATGGCCACGGCCATGGAGCAGAACGCGGTCTTCGGCCGGGTCACTCCGCAGCAGAAGCGGGACATGGTGGCCGCCCTCCAGTCGCGCGGCCACACGGTCGCGATGACCGGCGACGGCGTCAACGACGTGCTGGCCCTCAAGGACGCCGACATCGGCGTCTCGATGGGCTCGGGCTCGGAGGCGACGCGTGCGGTGGCGCAGATCGTGCTGCTGAACAACAGCTTCGCGACGCTGCCCTCGGTGGTCGCCGAGGGCCGCCGGGTGATCGGCAACATCACCCGGGTCGCCACCCTCTTCCTCACCAAGACGGTCTACTCGGTGCTGCTGGCGATCCTGGTGGTCTGCACCCAGGTGGAGTATCCGTTCCTGCCGAGGCATCTGACCCTGCTGTCCACGCTGACCATCGGCGTCCCGGCGTTCTTCCTGGCGCTCGCGCCCAACAAGGAGCGCGCCCAGCCCCATTTCGTACGCCGCGTGATGCGGTACGCGATTCCGTCGGGCGTCATCGCGGCGGCGTCCACCTTCGCGACGTACCTGGTGGCGCGGCACCACTACAGCGGCGAGGGCGCGCTGGAGGCCGAGACGAGCGCGGCGACGCTGACGCTGTTCCTGGTCTCGATGTGGGTCCTGGCGATCATCGCCCGCCCGTACACCTGGTGGCGCATCGGCCTGGTCGCGGCGATGGGGCTCGGCTTCCTGATCGTGCTCGTGGTGCCGTGGCTCCAGGACTTCTTCGCGCTGAAGCTGGTCGGCACGACGATGCCGTGGACGGCGGTCGGCATCGCGGTGGCGGCGGCCACGCTGCTGGAGTTCACCTGGCGCTGGGTGGGGCGGCGCTTCGGGGCGTAGGCCGCGGACAGGCGGAAGCCCCCGGGAGGACGGTGATCCTCCCGGGGGCTTCCGTGTGCCGGGTGCTACTTCACGTCGAGGTAGTCGCCCTTGGCCGAGACGGCCGGGGTGCTCGGCGTGCCGGCGAAGCTGTAACGCCAGTAGCCGTCGGCCGATGCCTTGACGGTGGTCTTCAGGGTGCCGGTGGAGCTGGTCTTGACGGTCTTGACCGTCGTGTAGCTCTTGGCGCCCTTCTTCTTGAACTGGAGCTTCACGGACTGCTTGCTGTAGCCCTTGTACGTGCCGGTGTCCCAGTTGGCGCGGGTCAGCTTGCCGGTGACCGTGATGGTCTTGCCCTTCTTCACGGGCTCCGGGGAGGCGTTCACGGTCAGCTTGGAGAAGCGCTGGACGCGGACCTTGGAGACCGCGTCACGCTCCACCTCCTGGCCGTCGTTGGCGCCGGCCGCGGCACCGACGCGCCACCAGGTCGCGTCCGAGTTGAGCATCAGCCCCGGGGTGAGGGTGATGGTGCCCTTGCAGGTCGTGGTGGTCGCGCTGGACGCCTTGCACGAGATCGACTTCTCGTTCGGGCCGAAGCCGAAGCTGTCCTCGGCGTCGACGGACGAGCCGATCCAGATGAACGCGGCGGCGCCGGCGATGCCGGAGTCGTCGGTGGCCGTCACGGTGTAGGGCACCGTGACCTTCGACTTGGTGCCGACGACGATCGGCTTGCCGCCGTTGACGACCGCCGCGGTGATCTTGGCGTCGCCGTCCTTCGTGGCGGCGAACACGCGCTTCGACTTCTCCCCGGCCGAGGGCTGGGTGGCGGTGAAGCCGCGGTCCAGGCTCCACGAACGGCTGTCATCGGCCTGCGCGGCCGGTACGGCGAGAGCGGAAAGGGCCAGGGCGCCGGAAACGGCGGCCACAGTGGCACGAATACGCATGTGTCCCCAAGTGGAGAAGGGGGCCCGGGGGCGCGCTTGTGTCGTCAGCCCGGCGGGACCCGTCTGGTCCATGAGCCTCTTGGCTCAATGGAACAGACAGGCGAACCAGGTGAACGGTTGTGCGGATCTGTGACTTTTCTGTGAAGCCGCAGCTCGCGCCTCACGGCGGATCAGTCGAACCAGCGGTCCCGGGCCAGCTCCTCCGTCCGGGACGGGTCCTCCAGCAGGGCCGCGACCTCGAAGCGCCGCGGCCACTGGCCCGCCGCCCAGGCGAGACCGGCCGCCACGCCCTCCAGCGTCGCGGCGTGGACGACGCCGTCCGGGGTGCGGCGCCAGTCCAGTTCGACGCCGCCCGCGCGGAGTTCGGGGTGTTCGACGTAGGTGTCCGGGGTGCCGGCGCCGAGCAGGACGCGGACCGGCTCCGGTACGCGGTGCTCCTCGCCCTCGCTCGTCACGTCCGCCTCGATCGTCTCGCCGAGGCGGCGCACCTGGAGCAGATCGGCCAGCTCGGCGGCGCGCGAAGGAGCCACCGGAAGCAGCGGCAGGCCCGCCGTCAGCGGCAGCACGTCCGGGGCGTCCGCGATCACGGCGTCCGCCGCGTCGGCCACCACCACCTCCCCGTCCACCACGGCGCGCAGCTCGTCCGGCAACGTCACCTGGTCCGGGTCGAGTTCGGCGAGTGCGGTGTAGAGCGCGTGCAGCTGTACGGGGGTGACGGGGCGGTCCTCGTCTGCGAGCCGGCCCAGCAGTTCGGCCGCGCCGCCCGGCTCGTCCAGGAGCGCCGCCACCGAGGTGCGCACCCCGAGCGCCCGCAGCACCTCGGTGTCGTCGAAGCCGGTGGCGTCCACCGCGTCGTAGAGCCCGGCCAGCCGGGGATCGCCGCCCGCGGCGCGGAGCCCGGCGGGGCGGCGGCCGTCCAGGACGGGGTGGTCGCGCAGCCACCACGCGGTGTACGGGCGCACGGACTGCGTCGTCCCGTCCGGCAGCAGCACCCGCACCGGCTGCGTCAGCGCGTCGCGCAGCGGCGGCCGGGCCAGCAGGGCGAGCGCCTGCGGCCAGGCGTCGTCGTCCACCAGATCCAGATCCCGTACGGCGACGATCTCGGTGGCGACCGGCGGCACCGGCGTCTCGGGCAGCTGGTCGAGCAGGTCCTCGCACCAGACGTCGACGGCGTCCAGCAGCCCGGCGTCGTCCGGTTCGGCGAAGTCGCTGTCGCGGGGCTCCAGTTCGTCCGGGTCCAGGACGACGTCGGTGGCCCGGACGAGCGCGAAAGTGGCGAGCACCCCGCAGGCGGTGAGCGGGCCCTCGCCCCAGCGGTCGGCCACCTCCTGGTCGACGAGGGCGAGTTCCCCTTCCCGCATGATCTGCGCGAACGGGCTTGCCGGAAGGACCAGTTCACCGGCGGGGGCGGGCTCGCCCTCCTCGTCGGGCAGCGCGAGCGCGCCGAGCCACGGTTCGTCGCCGGGGGCCAGCTCGGCGTCCCGGACGAGGGTGAGCACGGTCTCGGCCAGCTCGTCGCCGTCGAGCGCGTCCTCGTCCCAGATCTCCCCCGCGTCCAGCGAACCGGCGACGGCCGCCCGCACCTGCGGGGTCGTCAGCACGGCGCGGGGCGTGGCGGGCAGGGCTCCCAGCTTCTCCAGCAGCGGGTGGGCCGCGTCCGGGTGGGCGACCTTGAGGC
>MUNB01000270.1 GCA_002154345.1 Streptomyces griseus | reverse complement strand
GGCGTTTGAGGACGGAACCGTTGACGTGGGCGGGCCCGAACCTGCCGGGTTGCCCCTGCCGATGGGCCCTGTGGTCCGCGGGCCCACTCGCCCGAGGGTTCCGTCCTCAAACGCCGGACGGGCTTGAACGGCGCGGGCCCACCAGTCCGAGGGTTCCGTCCTCAAGCGCCGGACGGGCTGGAGAGGCGCGGGCCCACCAGTCCGAGGGTTCCGTCCTCAAGCGCCGGACGGGCTTGAGAGGTGCGGGTCCCTCAAGCGTCGGACGGGCTGGAAGGGCGCGAGCCCTCGGTGTGTGGGTGGGCTGAAATGGTTCGGCAGACGGGTTGCGCTCCGGCGGCCCCGTGCCCCAGGCTCCTGTGTCCTCGGCCCACCCGCGCAAGGCCCCCGGGCAGGGCTCGGGGATACTTGGGCGGTCGGGTCGGGGCCGTACACTCCGCGGCCCGGTCAAGCGCACAGCGAGCAGCAGTAGAAGGGCACGGCGTCGTGGCAAGGGTTCGGACAGGGGTACGCGCGATGGGCGCCGTGCTGGCAGTGGTGCTGGGCGCCTCCCTCGCGGGATGCAGCAGCACCGGCGGCAAGCGGGCGGAAGAACGCGCGGCCGCGGCCGCCGAGGGACGGGCCGCGGTGAACACACCGCGCTGGACCTTCGCCATGGTCACCCACTCGGGCGATGGCGACACGTTCTGGGACATCGTCCAGAAGGGCGCCGAGCAGGCGGCCCTGAAGGACAACATCAACTTCATCTACTCGCACAACGACGAGGCCAACCAGCAGGCCCAGCTCGTCCAGACCGCGATCGACAAGAAGGTCGACGGGCTGATCGTCTCGCTGGCCAAGCCGGACGCCATGAAGGCCGTGGTCGCCAAGGCCGTCAAGGCGGGCATCCCGGTCGTCACCGTGAACTCCGGCTCCGCCGAGTCGAAGGAGTTCGGGGCGCTCACCCACATCGGCCAGGACGAGACCATCGCCGGTGAGGCCGTCGGCGACGAGCTGAACGAGCGGGGCCGCAAGAAGGCGCTCTGCGTCCTGCACGAGCAGGGCAACGTGGGCCACGAGCAGCGCTGCGCCGGAGCGAAGAAGACCTTCGACGGCACGATGCAGAACCTGTACGTCGACGGCACCAACATGCCCGACGTCACCGCGTCCATCGAGGCCAAGCTCCAGTCCGACAAGAGCATCGACGCGGTCGTCACCCTCGGCGCCCCCTTCGCCGACGCCGCCGTCCAGGCCAAGCAGACGGCGGGCAGCAAGGCCGAGATCGACACCTTCGACCTCAACGCCAAGGTCGCCACCGGCCTCCAGACCGACAAGCTCGGCTTCGCCGTCGACCAGCAGCCCTACCTCCAGGGCTACGAGGCCGTCGACCTGCTCTGGCTCTACCGCTACAACCGCAACGTCCTCGGCGGCGGCCAGCCCGTCCTCACCGGCCCGCAGGTCATCACCAAGGACGACGCCGACGCCCTGGCCGACTACACCAAGCGGGGCACGCGATGAGCGGCTCCACCGCCGCCCCCGACCAGCTGGACGAGCGGCTGGTGCGCACCTCGCCGCTGCGCAAGCTGCTCGGCCGCCCCGAGCTCGGCTCGGTCGTCGGCGCGGCAGCCGTCTTCCTGTTCTTCGCGATCGTCGCCGACAGCTTCCTCCAGGCCTCCAGCTTCGGCACCGTGCTGTACGCGGCCTCGGTCCTCGGCATCATGGCCGCCCCGGTCGCGCTGCTGATGATCGGCGGCGAGTTCGACCTCTCCGCCGGTGTCCTGGTGACCAGCTCCGCGCTGATCTCCTCGATGTTCAGCTACCAGATGACCGCCAACGTCTGGGTCGGCGTTCTCGTCTCGCTGCTGGTCACCCTCGCCATCGGCGCGTTCAACGGTTTCATGCTGACCCGCACCAAGCTGCCGAGCTTCATCATCACGCTCGGCACCTTCCTGATGCTGACCGGTCTGAACCTCGGCTTCACCAAGCTGATCAGCGGCACCGTCTCGACCAAGGCCATCGGCGACATGGAGGGCTTCGAGTCCGCCCGCGCCCTGTTCGCCTCGACGCTGACCATCGGCAGCGTCGAGTTCAAGGTGACGATCCTGTGGTGGATCGCGCTCGTCGGTATCGCCACCTGGATCCTGCTCCGTACCCGCTTCGGCAACTGGATCTTCGCCGTCGGCGGCGAGGCCGACGCCGCGCGAGCGGTCGGCGTGCCCGTGATCCGCACCAAGATCGGGCTCTACCTCGGCGTCGCCTTCGCCGCCTGGGTCTCCGGCCAGCACCTGCTGTTCAGCTACGACGTCGTCCAGTCCGGCGAGGGCGTCGGCAACGAGCTGACGTACATCATCGCCGCCGTCATCGGCGGCTGCCTGATCACCGGCGGCTACGGCTCCGCGATCGGCTCGGCGGTCGGCGCCTTCATCTTCGGCATGACCAGCAAGGGCATCGTGTACGCCGAGTGGAACCCGGACTGGTTCAAATTCTTCCTGGGAGCGATGCTGCTCCTGGCCACCCTGCTCAACGCGTGGGTGCGCAAGCGCGCGGAGGCGACGTCATGACGGCCACCCCTGAAGAGACCGCGGGAACGACCGGGGAAGCGACCGCCGGACCGCTGGTCGAGCTGGACGACGTCAGCAAGTTCTACGGGAACATCAAGGCCCTGGAACACGTCTCGCTGGAGGTCCACGCGGGCGAGATCACCTGCGTACTCGGCGACAACGGCGCGGGCAAGTCCACCCTCATCAAGATCATCGCGGGGCTGCACCGGCACGACGCCGGACGCTTCCTGATCGACGGCGAGGAGACCACCCTCGCCAACCCGCGCGACGCCCTGGACCGGGGCATCGCCACCGTCTACCAGGACCTCGCCGTCGTCCCGCTGATGCCGGTCTGGCGGAACTTCTTCCTCGGCTCCGAGCCCACGCTCGGCGGCGGCCCCTTCAAGCGCCTCGACGTCCGGAAGATGCGCGAGACGACCCGTACCGAACTGCTCCGCATGGGCATCGACCTGCGCGACGTCGACCAGCCCATCGGCACCCTGTCCGGTGGCGAGCGGCAGTGCGTGGCCATCGCCCGCGCCGTCTACTTCGGCGCCAGGTCCTGGTCCTGGACGAGCCGACCGCCGCGCTCGGCGTCAAGCAGTCCGGCGTGGTCCTGAAGTACGTGGCGGCCGCCCGCGACGCGGGCCTCGGCGTGGTCCTCATCACGCACAACCCGCACCACGCCCACCTCGTCGGCGACCGGTTCGTCCTGCTCAAGCGCGGTGCGATGTCCGGCAGCCACACCAAGGACGACGTGACGCTGGACGAACTGACCCGGCAGATGGCGGGCGGCAGTGAGCTGGAGGAGCTCAGCCACGAGCTGGAACGCACCCCGGCGCCCACCCTCCCGGGCAGCTCCGCCGCCACCGAAGAAGGCTCCTGACCGCCGACCCGCCCCGGCGCGGCCGACCCCGGCCGACGGCCGCCGGGGCCCGGCAGTGGCAGAATCGAGCGCGGCGGGCGCCGTCCGCCGCCGGCCGTGACAGCGGCCCGGACCCCCAGACCCCGCAGGGACGATGAGCACGTACCGCGACTTCGCACACCGCGGCTCCGCCCGCGCCACCGTCCTCAAGACCGTCGGCACCAAGGAACGCCGCTCGCACCTCACCGCGCCCCGGGTTCCCACGGTCGGGATCGACATCGGCGGTACGAAGGTGATGGCGGGCGTCGTCGACGCCGACGGCAACATCCTGGAACAGCTGCGGACCGAGACGCCCGACAAGTCCAAGAGCCCCAAGGTCGTCGAGGACACCATCGTCGAGCTGGTCCTGGACCTCTCCGACCGGCACGACGTCCACGCGGTGGGCATCGGCGCGGCGGGCTGGGTGGACGCCGACCGCTCCAAGGTCCTGTTCGCCCCGCACCTCGCCTGGCGCGACGAGCCCCTGCGCGACGCCATCGCCTCCCGCCTCGTCGTCCCCGTCATGGTCGACAACGACGCCAACACCGCCGCCTGGGCGGAATGGCGCTTCGGCGCGGGCCGCGGCGAGGACCATCTCGTCATGATCACCCTCGGTACGGGCATCGGCGGCGCGATCCTGGAGGACGGCCAGGTCAAGCGCGGCAAGTACGGGGTGGCCGGTGAGTTCGGCCACATGCAGGTCGTGCCCTCGGGCCACCGCTGCCCGTGCGGAAACCGCGGCTGCTGGGAGCAGTACAGCTCCGGCAACGCCCTGGTCCGCGAGGCCAGGGAGCTGGCCGCCGCCGACTCCCCGGTCGCGCACTACCTGCTGGACCGGGTGAAGGGCAACGTCTCCGACATCACCGGTCCGCTCATCACCGAACTGGCCCGCGAGGGCGATGCGATGTGCATCGAACTCCTCCAGGACATCGGCCAGTGGCTGGGCGTCGGCATCGCCAATCTGGCCGCCGCGCTCGACCCCTCCTGCTTCGTCATCGGAGGCGGCGTCAGCGCCGCCGACGACCTCCTGATCAACCCCGCCCGGGACGCCTTCAAGCGCCATCTCACCGGCCGCGGCTACCGCCCCGAGGCCAGGATCGCCAAGGCACAGCTCGGCCCCGAGGCGGGTATGGTCGGCGCGGCGGACCTGGCCCGGCTGGTCGCCCGCCGATTCCGCCGGGCCAACCGGCGGCGCGTCGAGCGGTACGAGCGGTACGCCCAGATCTACGACCAGGCGGCGAGCACCATCCGCAACACGCGGTCCACCCGTACCGCCGACTGAACCGCGGCCGCCCTTTCCGGCGTCCACCCTTCCGTACGTCGCGTCACGTCGCCCCAGCACCTAGGGACCACCTGATCATGATCGCAGCCGAGCACCCCGTGGTGCCGCACCAGTCGGAGTCTCCGGGCGACGGCGAGGGCAAACCGCCCGAGGGCCGCCGGCGGGTGTTCAGGCGGCGCTTCATCACCGCCACGATCATCGTGCTGCTGATCGGCATCCCGGCCGGCTACCTGCTGATCTCGGCCGGCCAGAGCCGCCGCTCGGGCAAGGACAAGGAGACCGAGGCGGCCGCCCAGGGCCTCCGCGAGGGCTGGCCCTCCAAGATGCAGCGCCGGATCTTCGAGATCCCGATCCCCGGCAACGGCCAGGGCGTCCAGTACTACGAGACGAACAACTGGAAAGCCAGCCGGATGTACGCGAAGTTCCGGACGACCTCCGCGGGCCTCGACCGCTTCCTGACCGGAGTGGGCACGGGGCGCGCGGCGCTGGAGCCGGGTGAGATCCACATCGGTCAGCGGGACATCAAGATCACCGGCTGGTCCTTCGGCCCGGGCGAGTACTGGGCCAGCACCACGCACAGCAACAAGAAGCCGCGCCCCACGCTGAACATCACGGTCAATATGACCGACCCGGCCAGCCCTGTCGTCTATGTCGTGTCGGCGGCGACCCCCTGACCCTCCGCCCGGCGGAGGGCGGCCGGGGTGAGGACCGCCGACAGGCCGAGAACCGGCCGCACGTTCCCGGCTCGTCTCAAAGAAGTCCTGCGAAGGAGCGTCCTCGGCGACGATGATGATCGTCATGCCGGAAGTTCTGGAGATCCTCGCCCTCGCCTGTACCGGCCTGTACGCCGGATACATGGTCGCCTTCATGTCGGGTGTCATGCCCGCGCTCAAAGAAGTGGACGACGCGTCGTTCACCCTGGTCATGCGGGCGGTGAACCGCAAGGTTCCCGGCCCGCTCTTCCTGCTCCTCTTCCTCGGATCGCTCGCCCTCCCCGTGGCCTCGTTCTTCGTCGCGCCGGACGGCCGCGCGAGCGGCGACACCACCTTGATGGGCGTCGCGGCCGGGTGCGCCCTGGTCGGGCACCTGATCACCTCGGGCGGCAACGTCCCGCTGAACAACGCTCTGGAGTCGTCGAAGGGGCGGGGCGACGAGCGGGGTGCCCGTACGGCCTTCGAGGGCCGGTGGAGCGCCCTGCACGTCCTGCGCACCCTGTTCGCGGCCGCGGCCTTCGGCCTGGTCGCCGTGGCCGTCACCGGCTGAGGGGCCGCCGACGGTCGTCGGCGGCCGCCATGGCTCCTACGTGAAGCTTCACGGACTTGAGACGATGACGAATGAAACTGAGTCTGTGAGCTATTCACCGTCTGCGTTCCAGAGACTCTAATGGAGTTATGAGCACTCACGGACAGAACACAGCGCCCATCCTCGTCATCGGCGGCACCGGCAAGACCGGGCGGCGCGTCGTCGAGCGTCTGGAGGCGCTCGGCCGCCCGACCCGGGTCGGCTCGCGCTCCAGCGAGACGCCCTTCGTCTGGGAGGACGAGAACACCTGGCAGGCCGCTCTCGACGGAGTCTCCGCGGCCTACGTCACGTACTACCCGGACCTGGCGTTCCCCGGCGCCAAGGAAGCCATCGGACGGTTCGCCGCCGTCGCGGTGGAGCGGGGCGTCAAGCGCCTCGTGCTGCTCTCCGGCCGGGGCGAGGAAGGGGCGGTCGCGAGCGAGGACGCGCTCAAGGCGTCCGGCTGCGACTGGACCGTCGTCCGCTGCAACTGGTTCAACCAGAACTTCAGCGAGAGCTTCTTCCTCGACCCCGTCCTCGGCGGTGAGCTGGCGCTGCCGACCGGTGACGCCGTCGAGCCCTTCGTGGACGCCGACGACATCGCCGACGTCGCGGTCGCCGCGCTCACCGACGACCGTCACATCGGCAAGACGTACGAGCTGTCCGGCCCGCGGCTGCTGAGCTTCCACGACGTGGTCCGCGAGCTGTCGGCCGCCACCGGCCGGACCATCACCTACATCCCGGTCACCGTCGACGACTACCGCGCGGCGCTGCGGGAGCTGGGCGAGCCGGAGGAGTTCGCCGACCTCTTCACCCTGATCGTCGACGGCCGCAACGCCAGTGTGGTGCACGGCGTACGCGAGGCGCTCGGGCGGGAGCCCAAGGACTTCGCGGACTACGCCAAGGAGGCGGCCGCGGGCGGCGCCTGGAACGTCTGACCGCACCCGTACGAGCAGCGGTGGTCCGCGGTACCGGGAAACCGGACCGCGGACCGCCCTGCGGACCGTGTGTTGCCCCATACCGACAAGTCGGGAGCCCGGCAGCGCAGCGCCGGAGCGCCCGAAGAAAAGAGGGACGCGATGGACGGGCCGGCGTGGGAGGGCAGAAGCGTGGGCGCGCTGCCCCGCCACCTCCGCGGATTCGCGCAGACGCATCTCGCGCTGCGACGTGACTCCCGCCGACTGGTCGCCGCGGTACCGCTGTTGACATCGAGCGGCCTGCCGGCGGTCGCGGAGTGGTGGCGGCAGTTCCGGGACATCGTCGACTGGCACCACCGTACGGAGGACGAGATCCTCTGGCCGGGTCTGATCGAGCACGCCCCCGAGATCGCCGCCGGATCGCACCTCATGGTCCAGGACCACGTGGCCCTCGACGACTCCATGCTCCGGGTGACCCGGGCCCTGGAGGCGGGCCGGGCCGAGGCCCTGGACGGCCCCGTCGGCATGTTCGACTCCGTCCTCCACCAGCACCTGCACGAGGAGGAGGAGCTGACGTTCCCGGTCTTCGCCCGGGTGCCGCCGGACGTCTTCGCCGCTCTGGAACGCCGGGTCCTGGCCGCTGCTCCCTTCGGCGTCAAGCGGATCCTGCCGCCCTGGCTGCTGGACGGACTCCCCGACCCGGACGGGGTGATGCCGGCGCCGGTGCGGCTGATCGGCCGCACCCTGCTCACCAAGCGCTACCGCCGCTCCGTCACCGGGCTGCTGGAGCCCACCTGATCCGGAACCTCCGCCGGTGCCGGCGGCCCGCACCACCGAACGACCGGAGAGACATCATGAGCCCCACCTCCTCCCGACCCGACCCCGCGCTCCTCGCGGCCACCGTCGGCACCGGTCTGATGGCCGGTCTGTATCTCGCCTTCGACGTCGGCGTGATGCCCGCGCTGGCGCGCCGCGACGACGAGGCGTTCGTGAGCGCGATGCGCCGGGTCAACGACGCCCTCGACGACAGCGCCTCCTTCGGGGCGCTCTTCCTCGGGGTGTTCGTGGCCACCGGTGTCGCGGCGCGCCGGCTCCGGCGTGCGGAGCGGGACACGGCCGCCCGGCGCGCCGGGGCCGCCGCGGTGCTCTACGGCCTGAGCATCGTGGTGACGATCGGCGCCAACCTGCCGCTGAACCGCCGGCTCCGCGGCGCCCCGGTGGCCGCGTCGGCGGCGGCGACGGCCGCCAGGACCGCCTACGAGCGGCCGTGGCGGACGGCGAACGCCGTCCGTACGGCCGCCTGCCTGGGGGCGCTCGTCCTGCTCGGCGACGCGGCCCGGCGGCGGGCGGTTTCCCGGGCGTGGTGACGGGCAGTGTCGAGCGGGGAGCCGGGAACCGCCGCAGGTTCCGGGCCGTTGGCAGAAGGACCCGGAGGCATGACCGAGCCGTACGGACCCGCCCGTGCCGTGGTCGGCGGCCGGGTCCGCACCCACTCGCGGGACCACGATGGCGAAACGGTATGAGGTGACTGTGGTGGATGCGTTCAGCGGCCTGCTGGGAAGCCCCAAGGCGCGGGGGGCCTTTCTGCTGAAATCCGTGTTCAACCCCCCGTGGGGCCTGCGGGTCGAGGACCGCGCCCCGCTGTCGCTCGTCACCCTGCTGCACGGGTCGGCGTGGGTGCTCCGCGAAGGCGGCGAGCCGGTCAGACTGGCCGCCGGGGACGTCGCGGTCCTGCGCGGCCCCGAGCCGTACACCCTCGCCGACGACCCGGCCACCCCGCCCGGCGTCACCGTCGCCGCCGAACAGCGGTGCAGCACCACCGACGGCGAGGACGTCACCGAGACGATGTCGCTGGGCGTACGCACCTGGGGCGAGCCGCACCGCTCCGGCTCCACCGTGATGCTGAGCGGCACCTACCAGGCGCCCAACGAGGTCGGCCGCCGGCTGCTCGCCAGTCTGCCGGCCCTGCTGGTGCAGCCCGCATCGGCCGCCCGGACGCCGCTGATCGGCATGCTGGCCGCCGAGATGGACCAGGAGGACATCGGCCAGGAGGTGGTCCTGGACCGGCTGCTCGACCTGCTGCTGATCAATGTGCTGCGCTCCTGGCTGGCCGAGCCCGGCACCGGTGCGCCGCTCTGGTTCCGGGCCCAGAGCGACCCGGTCGTCGGCCGGGCGCTGGTGCTGCTGCACGACCGGCCGAGCGAACCGTGGACGGTCGCCTCGCTCGCCTCCGCCGTGGAGGTGTCCCGGGCGAAGCTGGCGCGTCACTTCACCGAGCTGGTCGGCGAGCCGCCGATGTCCTACCTGACCGGATGGCGGCTCACGCTCGCGTCCGACCTGCTGCGCGACCCCGACCTCTCGGTCGCCAAGATCGCCGAACAGGTCGGCTATTCGGGGCCGTTCGCGCTCAGCGCCGCGTTCAAGCGCGAGCGCGGCGTCAGCCCGCAGGAGTACCGCCGGGGCAAGCGCTCGGAGCAGGTGCCGGCCACCGGTTCCGACGGCCGGACGGTGATGCTCAGACGCTGAGCCGCGCCGTCGGCCGGGAGACACCGGGCCGACGGTTCGCGGGGCCCGGCACGGCCACGGCCGTGAGCAGCAGTCCACCGCCGACGTGCCAGCGTCCCGGATAGGAGTACGCGCCACCCACCGGTCGCGGCACGCCCCTCCCGGTCGCGGCGGGCCGCCGCCGCGCCGGGGGCGGTTCCGTACGCTCCGGACGCACCCGGGCCGTGAACAGGCCGTCGGCGGTGAACGCCACCTCGACGGCGAGCGTACCGATCCAGCGGCCCGTGGCCGGGTGCCAGGCCTTGTAGACCGACTCCTTCGCGCTGAACAACAGCCGGTCCCAGGGGACCTCGGGGCTGCTCCGGGACAGCCCGGCGACCATGCGCCGCTCCGGGTCCGTCGCCACCAGATCCAGCAGCCCCGTCGGCAGCGGCCGGGCCGGTTCGGCGTCCACCCCGAGCGCCGCCCACACCTCGGCGCGTGCGGCCACCGCGCCCCGGTACCCGGCGCAGTGCGTGATGCTCCCGACGACACCGGCCGGCCACGCCGGTCCGCCCGCCGCCGTACGCAGCAACGGGCCCGGTGCGACGGCGAGTCGGTCCAGGCACTGGTGCGCGCAGGCCCGCGCGGCGGCGAACCGCCGCACGGTCGCCTCGGGCCGTCCGCGCAGCAACGCCAGCTCCCGGGGATCGGGCAGGCCGGGCAACGCGTCGTCGAAGGCCTCCGCCCGCGCGACCCCTTCCGGAACGACCCCCTCGATCACGGCCTGCCGCCCGCCCGGAGCACCCCGGGGCCGGGCCCGGAAGCCGGCACGCCGGGCGCGCCCTTCCGGACCCGGCCCCGGAGTGCGGAGCACGGCGGGCCACCGGTCACCGGGAGCCCGTCCGCTTCACGGCCCCGTCGCTCCGGGACCGGCCGGCCGACGCCCCGTGGACCCGCAGCACCGCCGCGACCACCGCGTCCGGGCTCTCCAGCGGGAGGACGTGTCCGGCGCCGGGCAGCAGGGTGAACGTGGCGTCCGGCAGCGCGGCGGCCAGCTCCCGCCCCAGCTCCGGCCGGATGACCTTGTCCTTCTCCCCGGCCAGCACAGCGACCGGAACCCGCACGGAGGCCTGTGCCGCCCGCAGGTCCATGCCCCGGGAGGACCGGAAACAGGCGGCGCGCACCGTCGGAGCGGTCCCCGCGAACACCTGGCGGTTCACCTCGCGGAGCCGGGAATCCAGCGCCGTACCCGTCATCTGGCCGAGCAGGAGCCGCCCGAGCGCGGGCCGCCGCAGCGCCCAGGAGAAGAGCGGGGCCTCCATCATGGCGGCCTCCTTCTCCGGCGTGTCCTGGTCGTGCGCGGCCGAGGCGACCAGCACCAGGCCCGCCGGGCCGGCGTCCGGCCCGGACCCGGCCGCCAGTGCCAGCGCCGCGAACCCGCCCCCGGAGTGGCCGACGACGATCGGCGCGTCACCGGCGTACGAGAGGACCGTCGCCAGGTCGGCGGTCATGGCCTCCGCGGTCACCCCCAAGGACCCCACGGTCGACGCGCCGTGGCCGCGCAGATCGTAGGCGACGACCGGGAAGCCGCCGCGCAGCAGGCGGTCGGTCACCAGGCTCCAGATCCGGCGGCCGCCACCCCAGCCGTGCGCCAGCACGACCACGGGACGCTCGTCGCCTCCGTGCTCCAGCGGGCGCAGCACGGAGACCGCGATCCGCCCGCCGTCCTCGGCGGTGAGGAAGACCTCACCGGCGTCGGGCGCGGTCACCGTGTCCTCCCGGCGGCCGGAGCGGCGGACGGGGCCGAGGGGGTGGCGGCGAGCAGCTGGTTCAGCCTGCCGAACGCCGCGCGGGTGGCGCGGGTGTGCATCGCGCCGACGTCCACCAGGTTCGCCAGGAAGGCGAGTTGACCCTGCGGGCTGGCCCGGAAGGACATCGCGAGCCGGGTGCCGCCGCCCTCCAGCGGGGTGAGCGTGAACTCCGCGGTACCGCGGAACGCCCCCTCCACGTACTCCAGCGCCAGCCGCTCCGCCCGCTGTACGGCGGTGGTGCGGGCGGTGAACCGCAGCTTCTTGCCGCCCTTGTCGACGCCCTTGGTGTGGACGGTGATCCGGGTCAGTGCGCCGACCCGGTCGGGGGCGCCGTCCACCGGCTCGAAGGTGTTGTCCGGCACCCACCACCGCGCCTCGCCCGAAAGCTCGCCCAGCAGGGCCTCCCAGACCGCGTCCGGACCGGCGGCGAGCAATGCCTCGTCGACCAGCTCGTACTTCTTCAACTGCTCCTCCTCCTGCGGGATGAACGGGAAGGGCCGCTCCCGCAGGAGCGGCCCGGGGCCGTGCTCGGTCAGCCGAAGAAGCCCTGACCGGGGGTGAGGACGTTGCCGGGGTCGAAGCGGCGCTTCGCCTCGCACAGCGCCCCGTAGCTGCTGCCGAAGTGGCGCCGCCAGTCCGCGGCGGTCAGGTCCGGCACCGCCCCGACGAGGTAGCGCTTGGCGCCCAGCTCCACGGCCCGGTCGTACAGCCAGCGGTTCTGCTTGACCATCCGCGCGATCTCCGCGTCGCTGGTCCCCGGGTTCGGGAAGCGCAGCAGGTCGAAGAGGTATCCGGTCCGGTCCCTCGGCTGCACCGCCATCGGCACGGTGACCTTGGACGTCGGGTACGGGTAGGTGAGCAGCACCCCGGCGCCGAGGCTCTCCGTGGTGAGCTGGCTCTCCACCAGGCGCAGGAAGCGGGCGGCCTGGGAGCTCGGCAGGAAGAGGCTCAGCCACGGCTTGGCCTCGAACCAGTGCCCCGCCTCCTTGAGGAAGGCCTCGTAGCCGTCCAGCCGGAAGAGGTAGTCGCGCAGCGGGAAGTCCTCGATGTGCGCCTCGGCGCGCAGGTCCTTGAGGCCCGACAGCAGCCGCGCCCTGTCGGGGAGGCGCCCGCCGGAGTACGTGGCGACCGCCTCGATCTTGTAGCGCCAGCCGGAGTCGTCCGGCTTGCGGACCATCTCGCCGCCCTGCATCTGGAAGCGGCGGTCGGCGAGCAGGATCTCGGAGTCCTTCATGAAGGCCGTGACGTCGCTGTAGAACAGGCTGAAGACGGTGGCCCGTTCGGCGGCCGGCACGGTCCGCAGCGTCACGCTGACGATGACGCCGACCTGACCGCCGCCGGCCAGCGCGGCGCGGAAGAGATCGGAGCGCCGGTTCCTGGAGGTGGTGACCACCTCACCGGTCCCGGTCACCACGGTCATCGAGGTCACGGTGTCCGCGATGAGGCCCTCGGAGCCCATGGTCAGGCCGATGCCGCCGACGCTGAGCGTGCCGCCCACCGAGAGCGGCAGGTAGTCGGGCAGGGCGGGCAGCGTGCGGCCGCGGGGCAGCAGGTGGTCGGTGATCTCCGCCCAGGTCGCCCCGGCCTCCACGGTGATGGAGTCGCTGCCGGTCGACAGGATGCGCGCCATGCCGCGGGCGTTGACCGATATGCCCCCGGGTACGGCGGCCTGGCCGTAGCAGGAGTGGGACTCCAGGTCACCGCCGGTGCCGCTGCGGCCGTTGACCGCGAGCTTCAGCCGGTTGGTCCGCGCGTAGCCGATCATCTTGGCGATGTCCTGGACCGAGCCGGGCGTCAGGACCGCCCAGGGCACGGCGCCGTTGACCAGCCGGCCGAAGTCGTGGCTGTAGGAGCCGAACTGGTTGGTGTCCGTGGTGAGCGTGCCGTCCAGCGGCGGTACGGCCACGACGCGGTCGCCGGGGCGGCGCGCCGTGTCGGCCGCGTGCGCCCAGCTGCCGGTGGTGGCGTTCCAGCCGATCACCGTGGCGGCGGCGCCGACCGTGCCGAGCACTGCTCTTCGGGAAGGGGTGTGCAGGTTCACGGGGAAGGACTCCAAGTCTCGTCGGTCACGCGTACGGCGGTCAGGACGCGGCGGGCGCGGCGGCCCGCAGGTCCTCGCTGGTGCTCAGCAGGTGCTCGGCCGGGTCGAACCGGCTGGTGGCCCGCCGGAAGCGCCAGGTGTAGGTCGGCCAGATGGACGGGTTGCGCCCGTGCTCGTCGAGGTACCAGCTGCGGCAGTTGCCGGCGTTCCAGACGGTGCCGTCCAGCCGCTGGTCGAGCTTGTCGTTGTAGGCGCGCTGGGCCTCGGGCAGCGGCTCGACGGCTGCCAGACCTCGTTCGTCCATCGTCTTCAGGGCGTCGAGGAGATAGGCGATCTGCGCCTCGATCATGATCACCTGGGAGGAGTGGCCCAGGGTGGTGTTCGGCCCGAGCAGCATGAACAGGTTCGGGAACCCGGCCACGCCCGTACCGCGCAGCGCGCTCATGCCCTCGTTCCAGGTGTCCTTGAGGCCGGCGCCGTCCCGGCCGAAGACGCGCTCGGCGATCGGGCGGCGCACCGCCTCGAACCCGGTCCCGAGCACGATGGTGTCCACCGGGCGTTCCCGGCCGTCGGCCGTGACCACCGCGTCCGCGGTGACCTTGGCGATGCCGTCGGTGACCAGCTCCACGTTGGGCTGCTGGATCGCGGGGTAGTACGTGTTCGAGAACAGCAGCCGCTTGCAGGCCAGCACGTAGTCCGGGGTGAGCCGGGCCCGCAGCGCCTCGTCCGGCACGCTCTTCTTGAGGTGGTCGGACGCCATCTTCTGCATCTTCCCGGCGACGGCCGGACGGGCCATCACGAACGCCAGGATCTCCCGGCCCCACATGTTGAAGTTCCGGCGGAAGCGCTGGTAGCCGGGGACGGAGGTCAGCAGCTTCGTCTGGAGGGCGCTGTTGGCCTTGTCGTTCTTCGGGCCGACCCAGGGCGGGGTGCGCTGGTAGAGGTCGAGCTGTCCGACCTCCGGCTGGATGGCGGGGACGAACTGGATGGCGGACGCGCCGGTGCCGATGACGGCGACCCGGCGGCCGGTGAGGTCCAGGTCGTGCCGCCACCGCGAGGAGTGGAACACCTCGCCCTGGAAGCCGGAGAGACCGGGGATGTCGGGGATGGCCGGCTCGCTGAGGTAGCCGGTGCCGGTGACCAGGACCTGGGCGGTGTAGTCGCCGCCCGTGGTGGAGATCAGCCACCGCTTGCGCAGATCGTCCCAGCGGGCCTCGGTCAGCTCGTGCCGGAAGCGGATCCGCGAGCGCACCCCGAACCGGTCGGCGCAGTCGCGCAGATAGTCGAGGAGCTCGCGCTGCTTGCCGAAGGTGCTCTTCCAGTTCGGGTTCGGCGCGAACGAGAACGAGTACAGGTGCGACATCACGTCGCAGGCGCAGCCCGGGTAGGTGTTGTCGCGCCAGGTGCCGCCGACCTCGTCGGCCCGCTCGAACACGAGGAAGTCGTCGATGCCCTGCTGCAGGAGCCGGATCGCGGTGCCGAGCCCGGAGAAGCCGCTGCCGATCACCGCGACCCGCAGATCGCGGGCCGGGTCCAGGGGTGCCTGAGCCATCCCGGTCACCCCTTGCGGGCGAGCGTCAGCCGGAAGTTGTTGAAGAAGCGGTCCTCCAGCGTGTACGCGAAGATGTCCAGGTAGCGCTCGAAGCGGGCCACCACCTCCTCGCTCTCCAGCGCCACGGCCTCCTCGCGCCGCTCGGCGAGCAGCACCAGCCAGGCACGGCACGCGCGAGCGAACGACTCACGCTCGTTGACCAGTTCCACCACCTCGAACAGGCCCTCCGCGGCGGCGGCCAGCTCGTGCAGGTGCGGGATGTGCATGCCGGCGAACTCGGAGCGCTGGAGGAACTTGAGGTCCGCCAGGATCTTCCGGCCGATCGGCTGGGCCTCGGCGGTCATGGTGTGCAGGACGAACCGGCCGTCCGGTACCAGCGCCTCGTGGACCTGCTGGAAGAAGAACCGGTAGCGCTTGGTGCGCTCCTTCGGCGACAGGCTGGACGGCACGAAGTGCTCCAGCGCGTTGACGCAGAACGCCGCGTCGTACGAGCCCGGGGCGCTGTGCTCCGACCAGCTCTCCACCCGGGTGGTGAGGGCCGGGTTGTCCAGGCCCGCGATGAAGTCGGCCTGGGTACGGCTCAGCGTCAGGCCGACCGCCTCGCGTACGCCGTGCTTCCGGGTCAGCCGGTCCATCAGGGTGCCCCAGCCGCAGCCGATGTCCAGCACCCGGTCCTTGCCCGCCGCGTCCGCCAGCTCGGCGAACGCGTCGAGCTTGCGCTCCTGGGCCAGGTCCAGGGCCTCGGTGAGGCCCTCGCCCTCCTGCCAGTAGCCGCCGCTGTACATCATGCTGGGCCCCAGCAGCAGACGGTAGAACTCGTTTCCCACCTCGTAGTGGTGGCGGACTGCGTCCACCTCCGGCTCCGCGGTGTGGGAGGCAATCGTCGCCATCCTCGCCCTCTCCTCGCAGCTTGCGCCGACCGGGCGCAGAGCGCGCCCTGCGGCTGTCCGGTCCTGAACCGTGCTGAGAGGGAGCCAAGCGGACCTGTGCAATCCGTCCGCAACAGCGGCGTGTGACCGCTCTGTTGCGGTCCGATTGCGAGGAGGGGCTTGCATGCCGACACGACCGTACGTCGCGTTGAGAGAGGAACAAATCATGGCACTGCCGACTGTCGAGGTTCTCTCGGAGCAGCTCGCCGCCGTCTCCGGAGCCACCGAGGTGACGCCCGACGCGCCGATCCGGCACATCCCGGGGGTGGACTCGCTGGACCTGATGGAGTGGCTGTACAACTTCCAGAACGAGCACCCCGACATCCCCGCCGACGAGTCTCTCTTCGCGGACCTGGACGACAGCACGACCATGCGGGACGTGTACGCGAAGCTGGTCGACCTGGCGCCGCAGCCGGCCGAGGCCTGAGGCGGGCCCATGAGTGGATTCGCCATCGCGGGGTGGGGCAAGGCCCTGCCCGAGCGGGTCGTCACCAGCACCGAACTGGCCGGACGCTTCGGGGTCGACGAGGACTGGATCGTCAGCCGCTGCGGCATCCATGAGCGGCGGGCCGTCGACCCGGGACAGACCACCGCGTCCCTGGCCGTCGACGCGGGACGCGCGGCCCTGGCCAGGGCGGGGCTGACCGGCGCCGACATCGCCCATCTCATCGTGGCCACGGCCACCCCCGAGCAGCCGTCCCCCGCCACCTCCGCCTTCGTCCACCACGAACTGGGCATCGGCGGCGGGGCGATGGACGTCAACTCCGAGTGCGCGGGCTTCGTCTACGGGATGGTCGCGGCCATGGGCATCCTGCGCATGGACCGCCGCCCGATCCTGCTGATCGGCTCGGACACGCACACCCTGACCGCCAACCCCGCCGACCGGGATCTCTCGATCCTCGTCGGGGACGGAGCGGCCGCGGTGGTGCTCGTACCGGGCCCGGAAGATCCCGTTCTGGCCTGGAACCTGGGCGCGGACGGATCGTGCGCGGACGCCCTCAAGGTGCCGGCGGGCGGAAGTCGGATGCCCACAACAGCCGAAACGGTCGCGCAGGGGCTCCACTTCGCCCAGATCAAGGGCAACGAGATCTACCTGAACGCCGTCCGGTACACGGTGCGGACGGTCCGGGAGACGCTGGAGAGCGCGAAAATTTCTCCGGCGGAGGTGGATCACGTCATCCCGCACCAGGCGAACATCCGCATCATCAACTCCGTGGTGCAGCACTCGGGTCTGCGCCCGGAGTCCCTGATCACCAACCTGGACCGGTACGGCAACACCGCGTCCGCCTCGATCCCGCTGGCCCTCACCGAGGCGCTGGAGGCGGACCGGATCAAGGCCGGGGAGCTGGTGCTGCTCGCCGGCTTCGGGGCGGGCATGACCTGGGGATCGATCCTGATGCGCTGGGGAGGCGCCACGTGAGCGGAGCGAAGCAGTCGGGCAAGCGGCCCGAGGCGCCGGTGGCCCTGGTCACCGGCGCCTCGGGCGGCCTCGGACAGGCGTTGGCGGTCGAACTGGACGCGCTGGGCTGCCGGGTGGCCGTCCACTACCGCAGCTCGGCCGACCAGGCCCGGGCGGTGAGCGGGAAACTGACGAACGACTCGGTCGTCGTCGGGGCGGACGTCGGCTCGTGGGAGGAGACCCAGCGCCTCTACCGGGAGGTGGAGGAGGCGCTCGGTCCCATCGACGTGGTGGTCAACAACGGGGCCGTCCGCAAGGACGCCCTGATGGCCATGCAGTCCCCGGACGACTGGCACGAGGTCATCCGTACCAACCTGCTGGGGTCGTTCCACACCAGCCGGGCGGCGCTGCCGTACATGCTGCGGCAGCGCTGGGGCCGGATCGTCAACGTGGTCTCGCCGTCGGGCTTCATCGCCACGGCGGGGCAGACCGCGTACTCGGCCTCCAAGGCGGGTGTCATGGGGATGACCCGGGCGCTGGCGGCCGAGTGCGGCCGGCGCGGGGTCACGGTGAACGCCCTGTCACCCGGGTTCATGATCACCGGGATGACGGATCAGCTGCCGGAGAGCATCGTGTCGGACATGGCGCGCAAGGCGCCCGTCCCGCGGTTCGTCACGGTCGAGGAGGTCGCCCGCAGCGTCTCCCTCTTCCTCGACCAGGACTGCATGACCGGACAGGTGGTCAGCATCGACAGCGGTGTCTCCATCATGTGAGCCGGTACACGGCAGTGGGGAGGGACGCGATCTCGCGTCCCTCCCCACTGCCGTGCCGGGGATCAGCTCAGCCGGTGGGTTGACATCGTTTCCCACTCCGTCCGT
>MUNB01000027.1 GCA_002154345.1 Streptomyces griseus | reverse complement strand
TGCCGAGTTCCTCGGCGAGTTCGGCGACGCGCAGGCTGCCGCGCTCGCGGACGAGTTCGAGCACCCGCTCGTGGCGCTGATCGACGTGCAGTCGCATGGATCCCCCTGGAATTCGGAGACGGCTGGGCCCCGGCCCGACGGTGTCCCGGCGGCGGAAGCGCGTGGATTCCGGCTCCCGGGCGGCCGCCGTCCGGCCTGCCCCAACCATATCGATCACATGCGCTCGAAACGATCCGAGCAGGGTTTTGCACCGGTGCGACGGGCGCACGCCGGTTCCTGCCCGGCGCCGACATACACGCCCCGGGAACCGATCGATACGATCAATTCGGCCAAAGTTATTGAGCGAGTCGCCCGGCGGCTGCTAGAAAGTGCCCGCCCGCTCAGAACAGTCGGATCCCGGGGTCAGTTCAGCGCCCGCCCCTTCGGTGCCCACCGCGCGCCGGGTTCCCGCCGGAGACACGTCACCGACCCGGAGCTCTCCCATGACTTCTGCCTGGTCCCGCCGTACCTTCCTGGCCACCTCCGCGGCGCTCACCGCCGCCGGTGGCGGCGCGCTGCTGCTCGCCACGCCCGGCGCCGCCGCGTCCGCCGCCGAGGACGACCCGTACGCCGCGCTCCGCACCACCTGGAGCGCGCTGATCCTCGGCGAGGGGTTCAGCCCGACCGCCGAGCCCTTCAAGAGCCGACTGGCCGACCTCGGCACGAAGGCCTCGCAGTGGCTGGAGACCATGGACCCGGCGGAGGGCTCGCTCTGGCCCGACGCCGTCTTCGCGGATCCGGACCCGGACACGGACGCCGAGTCGTACGTCTTCTCGGGGCGGATGGCCGACAGTTTCGTCCGCCTGAACACCATGGCCCAGGCCTACCGCCAGCAGGGCACCGGACTGACCGGGAACACCGGACTGCGCGATGCCGTGCTCACCGGCCTGGAGCACCTCAACACCCAGGTCTACAACGACGGGCAGACCCGGTACGGCAACTGGTACAGCTGGCAGATCGGCGCGCCGCAGGCCCTGCTGGACGCGTGCGTGCTGATGTACGACGCGATCGCCCCGGAGCGGCTCGCACGCTACTGCGCCGCCGTCGACCACTTCGTACCGGACTCCGCCGTCGCCTCGTACACCGGGACCAGCACCGGGGCGAACCGGGTCGACCTGTGCCGGGTGCTGGCCCTGCGCGGGGTCGTCGGCGGGAGCCCGGCGAAGATCGCGCTGGCCCGGGACGCCCTCTCCCCCGTCTTCCCGCTGGTGACCAAGGGCGACGGGCTGTACGCCGACGGCTCGTTCATCCAGCACACCACCGTGCCGTACACCGGCAGCTACGGGTCGGTGATGCTCGGCGGGCTCGGGCTGCTGTTCGCGCTGCTGAAGGGGACCACGTGGGAGGTCACCGACCCGAAGCGGCAGGTGGTGTTCGACGCGGTGGAGAACGCCTGGGCGCCATTCCTCTTCAACGGACTCGTCATGGACTCCGTCGCGGGGCGCGCCATCAGCCGGGGCGAGGTCGACGACCACCGGCGCGGGCACCCCATCCTCGCCTCCGTCCTGCTGCTCGGGCGGGGCGCTTCGGATGCCGAGAACGCGCGGTGGCGGGCGCTCGTCAAGGGCTGGGCGCAGCGTGACTACTACAGCCCGCCGCTGAGCAACCCCTCGCTCGGGCTCACCGCACTGGCCCGGATCAAGAGCGTCCTGGACGACACCTCGCTCACCCCGGTCCCCGAGCCGGACGGCCACCGGCTGTTCCCCGACATGGCGCGGGCCACACACCGCCGCCCAGGCTGGGCGGCGTCGCTGAGCATGGCCGACCGGCGAATCACCTACTACGAGGTCGGCAACGGCGAGAACCTGCGCGGCTGGCACACCGGTTCGGGGATGCTCTCCTGGTGGGGCGACACCTTCGCCAACGGCCAGTACAGCGACGCCTTCTGGCCCACCGTCGATCCGTACCGGCTGCCCGGCACCACGGCCTCGCGCAAGGTGCTCGCCGACGGTGCGGGCGGCGACTGGGGCGTCGCGCTCCCCGATGTGAACTGGGTCGGCGGGGTCACCGACAAGAAGCGCGCGGCCGTGGGGCAGTACCTCAAGGGTCTTTCCAGCACGCTCATGGCGAAGAAGTCGTGGTTCTTCCTCGACGACACCGTGGTGTGCCTGGGCGCGGGCATCCACGGCCGCGACGGCGCCGCGGTGGAGACCACCGTCGACAACCGCAACCTCGGGCCGACGGGCAGCGCCCCGTTCACCGTGGACGGCTCGGTCAAACCCCTCACGCTGCCGTGGTCGGCGACCCTGACCGACGCGTCCTGGGCACATCTCGCCGGGCACGGCGGTTACGTCTTCCCGGGCGGGGCCACCGTGAAGGCGCTGCGGGAGAACCGGACCGGCCGCTGGCGCGACATCAACACCGCGGGCTCCACGGATCCGGTCTCCCGGAAGTACCTCACCCTCTGGTTCGACCACGGCCAGGACCCGACGGACGCCACGTACGCGTACCAGCTGCTGCCCGGCGCGTCCGAGCAGCGCACGGCGGCGCGGGCGGCGGACAGCGGCTGGCTGCGGGTGCTCGCCAACACGGACGATCAGCAGGGGGTCTCGGTGGCCTCGCTGGGGCTGACCGCCGTCAACTTCTGGTTCGGCGGCAGCGTCGGGCCGCTGGTGGCGGACGCCCCGTGCTCCGTGATGGTCACCGAGCACACGGACGGTACGGCGACGGTGTGCGTGAGCGATCCGATGCGGATGCGCACGAGCCTGACCCTCACCTGGAACCGGGCCGTCGCCTCGGTCGTGTCGAAGCCGGCGACGGTGACATCGGCGACGACGGGGTCCTCGCTGCGCCTGGTCTTCGGCGACCTGTCCGGAACGCGCGGGGCGACGCAGACGATCAAGGTGCGGCTGTCCTGAACCGCGTCGGCGCCGGTGTCGGGCGGTCGGCGGGAAACTCGCCTGCCCTGGCGCGCGGGCCGGTCATACTGTCGGCCGGCACACGGACTGGGGAACCTCAACATGACGAACGACGACCGGATCGGGCCTCCGCTGCTGGGGAGCGAGCGCGAGACGCTGCGGGCCTTTCTCGACTACCACCGGCAGACCCTGGCCATGAAGTGCGCGGGTCTGGACGACGAGGAGTTGCGCGAGCGGTCGATGGAACCGTCCACCTTGTCGCTGCTGGCTCTGGTGCGGCATCTGGCGGAGGTGGAACGCACCTGGTTCCGGCGGGTGTTCGAGGACGCGGCGGCTCCGATGGTGTGGTCGGAGAAGCTCTTCGACTTCCAGGCGGCGTACGACGCGAGCGCCTCGACCCGGGCCGAGGCGTTCGCCGCCTGGGAGGCGGAGGTGGAGACCTCGCGCCGGATCGAGCGGGAGGCGGCCTCGCTGGATCTGGTGGGGTACCAGCCGCGGTGGGAGAAGGAGGTCTCGCTGCGGATGGTCATGGTGCACGTCCTGCTGGAGTACGGCCGCCACAACGGTCACGCGGATCTGCTGCGGGAAGGGGTGGACGGGACGGTGGGCGCGTGAGACCGCGGGCGCGCCCGTACGCCCCTCGGGGGCGGCGGGCGCGCTCGTAGACTCGGCTCCATGACTCAGCAGCCGACAGCTTCCGCCCTCGTCTCCGTGTTCGCGCCCGGCGGCAGTCTGCGTGCCTCGATCAACCTGGGCAATCCGATCCTGGCCCACCGGGACCCGGCGAGCGGCGAGGTGGCCGGGGTCTCCGTCGACCTGGCCCGGGAGTTCGGGCGGCGGCTCGGGGTGCCCGTCGAGCTGGTGGCCTTCGAGAGGGCCGCGCTGTCGGTCGACGCGGTGCGGGCCGAGCGGGCGGACATCGGGTTCTTCGCGGTCGACCCCGCCCGGGGCGACGGGCTGCGGTTCACCGCCCCGTACGTCCTCATCGAGGGCAGCTATCTGGTGCCGGACCCGTCCGAGGTGTCCGAGAACGACCAGGTGGACACCGAGGGCACCCGGATCTCAGTCGGGGCCGGGTCGGCGTACGACCTCTTCCTCACCCGTGAGATCCGCCGGGCCGAGATCGTCCGGCTGGAGGGCGCCCCGCGGGCGCTCGCGGCCCTGCGGGCGGGCGAGGTCGATGTGGCCGCCGGGATCCGGCAGTTGCTGGAGGCCGAGGCGGCCCGAGCCGGTGGCGTACGGGTGCTGCCGGGGCGGTTCATGGTGATCCAGCAGGCCATGGGGGTACCGTACGGGCGAGGTGCGGCGGCACAGGAGCTGCTGGCGTCGTTCGTGGAGGAGATGAAGGCGGGCGGCTTCGTCGCCGACTCCCTGAAGCGTCATGGCATCGAGGGCGCGTCCGTGGCGCCCGCCGCCTGAACCTCCGACGGGCGCCCGGGACGTTCAGGGTGTTCAGGGTGTTCAGGGCGTGACGACGGGGATGCTGGCGTCGCGTGCGTCGAGTACGGACACCGGACACGCCGGTGCGCCGGCGGAGAGAGGCGGGGCTCAGGCCCGGGCGCGGACACCCGCGACCGCCTGACCGGCCGTCAGCGGCGGCGGGTCAGAACGCGGGTGGTGCTGCCGTCGTCCTCCACGACGTCCCTCACGTGCTCGAAGCCGATCCTGCCGAGCAGCCGCAGTGAAGCCTCGTTCGCGGCGGCGACGGTGGCGTGGACCTCGGTCAGCCCCAGCGTGCCGAAACCGTGCGCGACGACGGCCTGCGCCAACTCGGTCCCCAGGCCGCACCCCCACGCCGTCGGCGCCAGGGCGTAGATGATCTCGTGGCCGTCGACGTCGTCGGTCCGCTTGATCTCGGCGTGCCCGACCAGGAGGCCGTCGCGGCGGACGGCCCAGACGGCGAACAGGTCCTGGGCGTAGACCTTGGTGAAGACCCGTCCGAACAGGGCCCGGTCCTCCGCCTCGGTGGAAGGGCCGTCGCCCATCCACCGGGACACCTCGGTGTCCTGGAACAGGGCGACGAAGTCCTCTTCGTCCTCGGGGACGTACGGCTCCAGCAGGAGCCTCTCGGTGCGCAGCGTCGGGGTCACGGCGCGCGACGCTACCGGGGCGACGACCGCGCGGGCAATCGGCTTTCTCCGTACACCGGTCAGGTTTCCCCGTACACCGGTCAGGAGGGCCGGGAATCGGGCGCCGGGTCCTCGCGCAGCAGCCTCAGCGCCTTCTCCCGCAGCCGCTGCCGGTGCTCGGGGTCGGTGGCCCGGTCGGCGGCGCGGCCCAGTTCCTCGGCGCGTTCACGGGTGCGGCGGGCTCGCTCCACCGGGCTGTCGTACAGGTTCATGGGGGTGTCCTCCGTCGTGGGTCCTCCGTCGGCAACCGGTGTCGTGTGCGCGACCGGAGCCCCAGCGTCACCGGAGTCGGTCCGCACCGCATCTCGTGCGGTCACGTTCGGTGACGATGAGAGAGACGGGGTTCGGGAGGGGCGGGGACGGACGGGCCGTCGTGACCGGCGTCCCCGTCGCACCCGTCAGTCGGCGGTGTGGTCCGGATGCCCTTCGGTCCGCCGGTCCGCCTTCATCTCGGCCTCGTAGAGATGGTCGCGGCCCTCGGCGAGCTCCTGTCTGATCTGCCGTTCGATCGACCGGAACACGTCGTAGTAGGTGGCGTTGTACTCCTCGACGATCTGGAACGTCCAGTGTCCCGGGATGACGTTGCGGCCGATGATCTCCCGTTCGACCTGATCGGCCCGGTCTCCGTGCCCTGCGGCCCGAAGCAGGCGTACGGCGTCGTCGAGGGCGAGATCGGCGCTCCCGGTGAGCTGGTGGAAGTCGTAGAGGGCGCCGCGCGCACGCTCGGCGGTCTCCAGCGCCTTCGACAGGGCCCCGAGCGCTTCCACGGTCGTATCGGTGACACCTTCGGGTCGCTGGTGCCGCGGATCGGGCGGCCGGGCTTCGGGCTTCATCGGGCTCCTCTCCCTCCATGTCCACGTGGGCGGCCGTGCGTAACCCACTTTGCTGTCGCGGGCCGAGCCGCACCCGCCGAGCAGGTCCGGAACGAGTAACCGCCGATCACATCATTCCCAAAACTGCCGCATATTCGTCTACCAGAAGCTCTGCAAGGTTGTTTACCGTATGATCCGTACCTATGGGGAATGACGAGCGGGAGCTCTACTCGGTCGGCGAAGTGGCCGAGCTGCTGGGACTGCATGTGCGGACCGTCCGGAACTACGTCCGCGAGGGCCGGCTCAAGGCCGTCCGGATCGGCAAGCAGTACCGGATCAGCAAGGAGGACTTCGCGGCTCTGACCGGCCGGCCGGTCGATGACACCGCCGGCCATCCGGCCGACGGCACGGCCCCGGTACCGGCACCCGCGCCGGGACACGTCGAGGTGTCGAGCATCGTGCAGATCGACGCGCTCGGCCCGGACGCCGCACACCGGCTCAGCACGTTCGTCACGGCGAGCACGCAGTCCGCGCGGGACACAGCGGATCCCCTGCGCGTCCAGACGGTCTACGACAAGGAGCGAACCCGGATGAAGATCGTCATTCTCGGCGGCGCGGCCGCCACCGCCGATCTGCTGCACATGATCGACGGCCTGCTGGGCCCGGACAACGACCTGCTCGCCTCCACCGACACGTCCACGGGCGGGCAGGGGGCGGACCGTGCCTGACATCGTCGAGCACCACGGCGTCCCGGTCCTGGAGTGCGAGGCCGACGGGGAGACCGTCGCCGACGTCCAGGGCGCTCTGGACCATCTGATCGGTGCCGCGTTCCAGCGCGCGGAGGTGGTCGCCGTGCCGTCCACGCGGCTGGACGACAGCTTCTACGACCTGAGCACCGGCTTCGCCGGAGAGGTCCTGCAGAAGTTCGCGAACTACCGGCTGCGGCTGGTCGTCGTCGGGGACATCAGCCGTCATCTGGCGGCCAGTTCGGCCCTTCCCGATCTCGTCCGCGAGGCCAACCGCGGCCGGGACATCTGGTTCGTCCCGGATCTGGACGCGCTCGCCGACCGGCTGGCCCCGAACGGGGTGGGCCGGGGCGGCATGTGAGCCGATGCGGCGGGCGGGCGACGGAAGGCCCGTCGCCCGCCCCGGAGGAGAGACGGCGGGGGCGTCGCCCGCCCCGAGGGCGTCAGCCCTCGTCGCCTCCCGCGTCCTCGTCGCCCTCCTCGCCCTCGAAGGCGTCGCCGATCTCGTCGACGACCTCGGCGGCGACCATGCCGCCGACGACGCCGACGGCCACGCCCGCGGCGACCCCGGCCACCACCGCGCCCGCACCGGGGCCCGAGCGGTGCTGGTCACCGTGGTGTTCTCCGTACGAGGAGGGCGTGCCGTACGGGGACGGCGCACCGTGCCCCGCGTGGCCGGCGATGACCTCCTTCAGCCAGGCGTCGACCCGGGCGTTCCATTCGGTCTGCGGAACCGCGTGGTGCGAGGCGGTGAAGCGGTGGACCGTGTCATGGCCCTCGGAGAAGAGTCCGGCGCGCTTGTCCGCCTCGATCACGACCTCCAGACCGCCCGGTGCGGCGAGGAAGGTCACCTCGATCTCGTTGACGGCGTGCGCGTGGCCGGCCGGCGGGAGGATCTCGATCTCCTGGTAGCAGGGCAGCTGCTGACCGGTTCCCCGAATGTGTCCGAGCTCCAGGTCCGCGGATTTGAAGGCGTAGCCGAGCTGGCCGAAGGCCTCCAGGATCGCCTCCTGCGCGGGCAGCGGGCCCACCGCGAGCGGGTCGAGGTCGCCCTTGTCGCGGGCGCCCGCGATCTCCAGCTCGGTCCGGATGCCGAGCACCGGGCCCAGCGGCTGGCCGTGGAGCTCGGTGATCGGCGTCTCCCACGGCAGGGTGAGGCTGAACGGCACGGTGTGTTCGGCCTCCTCCGCCAGCCGGAAGCCGCCGCCGACGGTGAACCGTTCGAGGACGACGGTGCCCTCGTGCTCCTCCTCCTGGTCCTCCCGCTCGACCCTGGCGACGAGGAACAGAGAAATCCGGTCGACCGAGACCTCCGTTCCGCCGCCCCGCAGACGGACCTCTCCGGAGAGGAGACCACCGGGCAGCGCCGGGCCGGGCTCCAGAACGGTGTCGACCGAGGGTCCGCCGACCCCGAGGGCTCCGAGCAACTTCTTGAACACCATGTGCGGCGTCCGCTCCTTCTGTTAGGGCCACCTCACCGGCGCGGAATGCCCCGGGAGGTAAAGGATTTCCCAAGCTCACGAGCGCTACGCACAGTTCCGGCCATCCGGATCAAGGGCGGCCTTCCCCGGCCGGTACTCCGTGTGACACTCGCCACTCCCCTTTGCTTTGCGTTCCCTTTACTATCTATCAGGCGGGTTCACACCCGTCCCTCACGTCGATTCCGACGACCCGAACAGAGAAGGAGCTGCGGCACCGCAATGGGTGAGCCTCCCAGTACGAACCGTGTCATCCCCGACCCCGCGCACCAGGGGACGGAGGTGACACGGTGAGCGAAGTGATCCTGCTCCTCCTCGCCCTCGCGCTGACGCTGGCCTGTGCGGTGTTCGTCGCGGCCGAGTTCTCGCTGACGACCATCGAGCGCAGCGAGCTCGAACGTGCCGCGCAGGCCGGAGAGCGCGGTGCCGAGAGCGCGCTCAAGGCCGCCAAGCGGCTCACCTTCCAGCTCTCCGGCGCGCAGCTCGGCATCACCGTGACCTCCCTGGTCATCGGCATGCTCGCCGAACCGTCCCTGGCGGTGCTGCTGCGCGGTCCGCTGGAGGGCGTCGGGCTGCCGTCCGGCGCCGTGTCCACGGTCGCCACCCTCCTCGGCGTGGCCGCCTCCACCGTGGTCCTCATGGTCATCGGTGAGCTGGTCCCGAAGAACTGGGCGATCTCCAGCCCGCTCACGGTCGCCAAGGTCGTCTCGACCCCGCAGCGGGCGTTCACGGCGGCTTTCGCCCCGCTGATCCGACACCTGAACAACACCGCGAACCGCGCTGTGCGACGGCTGGGCCTGGAGCCGGCCGAGGAGCTGGCCTCCGCCCGTACGCCGGACGAGCTGATCGCGCTCGCCCAGCACTCCGCCCGTGAGGGCGCCATCGAGCAGGATTCGGCCGAGCTGTTCGTCCGCACCCTGCATCTGGCGGAGCTGTCCGCCGAGAACGTGATGACGCCGCGTGTCGACGTCCGGGCGCTGGAGGCGCACGCCACCGCCGCCGACGCCGCCAACCTCACGCTGGCCACCGGTCTGTCCCGCTTCCCGGTCTACCGCGACAGCCTGGACGAGGTCATCGGCACGGTCCACATCCGCGACGTCCTCGCCCTGGACGAGACCGAGCGCTCCCGCACCCCGGTCACGGCGCTGGCCACCGAGCCGCTCCTCGTCCCCGACTCGCTGCCCGTGGACCGGCTGCTCGCGCAACTGCGCAAGCACCGGACCATGGCGGTGGTGATCGACGAGTACGGCGGTACGGCGGGCGTCGCCACCGTCGAGGACATCGTCGAGGAGGTCGTCGGCGAGGTCCGCGACGAGCACGACCCCCATGAGCGCCCCGACCTCGCACCGGCCGAGCCGCTCGGCGACGGGCGCCCGGTCTGGGCGGCCGAGGGCAGCATCCGGCTCGACCAGCTCGACCGGATCGGCTTCCGCGCGCCGGAAGGCCCGTACGAGACGCTCGCCGGTCTGCTCGCCAACCAGCTGGCCCGTATCCCGGTCCGCACCGACCGGGTGGAGGTCGACGGCTGGCAGTTCGACGTGCTCGACATCGAGCACCACCGGGCCGACCGGGTCCGGATCACCGCGCCCGCAGCGGCGCCCGCCCTCGTGGAGGAGGACGCCCGATGACCGCCATCCAGCTCGCCATCGGCGCGCTCACGCTCCTGACCAACGCGTTCTTCGTGGGCGCCGAGTTCGCGCTGATCTCGGTCCGCCGCAGTCAGATCGAGCCGCAGGCCAGGCAGGGCAGCCGACGCGCCAAGAGCACCCTGTGGGGCCTCGAACACCTGTCGGCCGCCATGGCCACCGCGCAGCTCGGCATCACCATCTCCTCCCTGGTGCTGGGCGCCGTCGCGGAACCGGCCATCGCGCATCTGCTGGAGCCGCCGTTCGACGCGGTCGGCGTGCCGGAGGCGCTGGTCCACCCGATCGCCTTCGTGATCGCGCTGACGCTGGCGACGTATCTGCACATGCTCATCGGCGAGATGATCCCGAAGAACATCGCGCTGGCCGCCCCGGTCGCCACCGCGCTGGCGCTGGGCCCGTCCCTGGTGGGTCTGACGCGGGCGCTGCGGCCGGTCATCTTCGGCATCAACGCCTTCGCCAACATGCTGCTGCGGCTGCTCAAGGTCGAGCCCAAGGACGAGGTCGCCTCGGTGTTCACCGACGACGAGCTCGTACGGCTGGTGAAGGACTCCAGCGACGCCGGGCTGCTCGCCCCGGCCGACGGTGAGCGGCTGCGGGACGCCCTGGAGCTCGGGACCCGGCCGGTCGGCGAGGTGATGGTCCCGCTGAACCGGACCGTCACCGTCGACCTGGGCATCACCCCGCAGGGTCTGGAGCGGGCCGCGGTCGCCTCGGGCTTCTCCCGGCTGCCGGTCACCGGGCCCGACGACGAGCTGCTGGGCTACTTCCACATCAAGGACGCCCTCGGTGTCGCCGAGCGCACCAAGGCGCTGCCCACGAGCTCCCTCCACCCCGTCATCCGGGTCGAGATCGACACCCCGCTCGACGACGCCCTCACCACGATGCGCGCCGCCGGTACGCATCTCGCGGCGGTCGCCGGGGACAAGGGCACGGTCATCGGCTTCGTGACGATGGAGGACGTGCTGGACGAGTTGGTGGGGGCCGCCGCGGTCTGACCGGCCCGGCCGTGAACACCACCGGGTGAAACGGAAGGAGAGGCGGCCCGTCGCGCGACGGGCCGCCTCTCGCCGTTCCCGGCCAACTGCCCTGCCGACCCGGCCCGAACGCGTAAGCTCGGCGGATGGCCAAGTACTTCGACGTGCACCCCGCAAATCCCCAGCCCCGCACCATCTCCACGGTGGTCGACAGCATCCGGTCCGGTGCGCTCGTCGCGTACCCGACCGACTCCTGCTACGCCCTGGGCTGCCAGTTGGGCAACCGTGACGCCATCGACCGGATCCGGTCGATCCGGAACCTCGACGACCGGCACCACTTCACGCTGGTGTGCCACGACTTCGCGCAGCTGGCGCAGTTCGTCCGCGTGGACAACGACGTGTTCCGGGCGGTCAAGGCGGCGACGCCCGGCAGCTACACCTTCATCCTCCCGGCGACGAAGGAGGTTCCCCGTCAGCTGCTGCATCCGAAGAAGAAGACGGTCGGAGTGCGGATCCCCGACCATGTCGTGACCCAGGCGCTGGTCGCCGAGCTCGGCGAGCCGCTGCTCTCCAGCACCCTGCTGCTGCCGGACGAGGAGGAGCCGCTGACGCAGGGGTGGGAGATCAAGGAGCGGCTCGACCACCAGGTGGACGCCGTCATCGACTCGGGCGACTGCGGCACCGAGCCGACCACGGTCATCGACTTCTCCGGCGACGAGCCCGAGATCGTACGTCGCGGAGCCGGGGACACGTCGCGCTTCGAGTGATCCGGTGCGGCCGCGGGGCAGACTGGCGGGCGTGACGAGTGAGCGACTGCGGTTCGACGGCTGGATCGCCGGTGTGGGGACCTCCTCGGGCACCCGGCTGGTGGTCGGGCACTGGCCGAGGTCGCCGTTCGGCGCGTTCAGCGACGTCATGGTCGAGCATCCCGACGGCGAACGGGTCCTGCTGGCCCCGACCCGGCGGATCGCGGACTTCGTCGCCGCCACCTACCGCTTCGACCGGATCGAGGTGGCGCCGGTGACCGTCACCGCCGCCGGTGACCGCCTGCTCGTCGAGGCGGGGCCGCTGCGCCTCCGGCTGCGGACCGGGCGCCGGACCGCCCTCGGGCTGCTGCTCTCCGCCGTACCGGCCCCGCTCGTCCGCAGCCCGGTCTGGGCCGCGCTCTGCGATGTGCCGGCCCGGCTGCTGATGCCCGGCGTACGCACCTTGGGCCGCGCGGGTCCGGGACGGCGGGAGTGGTACGGGGCGCGGGATCTGCGGCCGGTCGTGGCCGCCGATGCCGAGCTGGACGGGGCGGACCTGGGCGCGCTCGCGCCGCTCGATCCGCCGGTCGCCTTCGGATTCGGCTCCGCCCCGCGCCGCCCCTCCCTGGTGCGCGTCACCACAACGGTGGAACTGGCGGCCGACGGGCGGTGAGGGGCCGCACGGCCCCCGGGCGGGCGCGGGAGCCCGTCGGGGACCGACTGCGGCCCGCTCGTGGAGAGGGCCGGCCGGGGATGCGCGGCGGCGGGGCTCGCCGCAGGGTGGACCCATGGCAAATCCCCCGATCGTCATCCACCGTCCGACCCCCTCGGGCGGCCGCCGGGTGACCGTGCACTACGAAGGCCGGGACGAGATACTCGGGCTGGCCCACAGCGACCACGACGTCATCGTGTTCCTGAGCGAGGCCGGCCTCGAAGAAGCGGACCGGCTCCTCGACAATCCGGTCTGGGTGGAGTGGCGGGGCGGGCGCGCCCACCGTTACGAGGCGGCCTGAGCGTCCGCGCCACCCGCACCTCCCCCGCCCCGCAGACCGTCGAGGATGGCCGAAACCGTCTCCTCGGGCGTCTGACCGGAGGTGTCCAGCCAGCGGCCGATGCGAGGCGTCCCGCTCCGCAGATGCGCGTCGAACGCTTCGACGGTCCACTCCCCGTACCCCGTCTTGCCCCGCGCCTCCTCCCGCTCGCGCACGGCCCCCGGCGAGGGCGCGAGCACGACGACGTGGAGCGGACGGGTCCGGACCCGGTCGATGTAGCGGGGCAGGTCGTCGCCGAGGACGATGTCCTGGACGACGGCCGTCCAGCCGTCCTCCGCGTAGGCGTCGGCCACCTGCGCCGAGATGCGCTGGCGCAGGTCGAGCTGGCTCCGTGCCTCGGCCGCCCCGTCGGGTGTCATCTCCGCGCGGCCCGAGACGATCATGCGGCGGAAGACGTCGCCGCGCACATGGACCGCTCGCGGCAGGCGCTCCGCCAGGAGCTGGGCGACGGTGGACTTCCCCGCCGCCATCACTCCGGTGATCAGGACGACGCAGGGGCCCGGGTCGACGCCCGTCATGACGTGCCCGCCGTGGTGGACTCCGGGCTCCCGAACAGTTCGCGGACCTCGTCGGCGTCGGTATCGCGCAGCGCGTCGTCCAGGACGATCCAGCGGGTGATGCCCACGGATTCCAGGAACGGCAGATCGTGGCTGGCGATGACGAGCGCGCCCTCGTAGGACTCCAGGGCGCTCGTCAGCTGCCGCACGCTCGCCAGGTCGAGGTTGTTCGTCGGCTCGTCCAGCAGGAGCAGTTGCGGGGCGGGGGCGGCGAGCATCGTCGCCGCGAGCGCGGCGCGGAAGCGTTCGCCGCCCGAGAGGGTGCCCGCCGGCTGCTCCGCGCGGGCGCCTTTGAAGAGGAACCGGGCGAGCTGGGAACGGATCTGGTTGTCGGTGGTGCCCGGGGCGGTGCGGGCGACGTTGTCGGCGACGCTCAGTGCGTCGTCGAGGACGTCCAGCCGCTGTGGCAGGAATTTCAGGGGCACCGCCGCCGTGGCCTCTCCGGTGCTCGGTTCGAGCTCCCCGATGAGCGTGCGCAGCAGGGTCGTCTTGCCTGCCCCGTTGCGGCCGATCAGGGCGATGCGTTCGGGGCCCTTCACCTGGAGGCTGCCCTCGCGCAGCCGTCCGTAGGGCAGGCTCAGGTCCCGTACGGTCAGGACGGTGCGGCCCGCAGGTACGGCGGTGTGGGGCAGGCTCACCTTGATCTCGGCGTCCTGGCGGATGGCTTCGGCGGCTTCCTCCCGGCGCTCGCGGGCCTCATCGAGGCGGTCCTCGTGCAGCCCGCGCAGGCGGTCTCCTGACTCCTGGGCCGAGCGCTTGCGCTCCCCGGCGACGATGCGCGGGGCCTTCCGCTGACCGTCCAGCTTCTTGTCGTGGCGCTGGCGGCGGGCCACCTTGATCCGGGTCTCCTCCAGCTCGCGCTGCTGACGGCGTACGTCGGCGTCGGCGGCGCGCAGCATCCGCCCGGCGGCCTCCTGCTGGACGGCGAGGGCTTCCTGGTACGCGGACCAGCCGCCCCCGTACCAGCTCACCGAGCCCGATCGGAGTTCGGCGATGCGGTCGACCCGCTCCAGCAGGTCCCGGTCGTGGCTGACGACGATCAGGATGCCGGTGCGCCAGGAGTCGACGGCGTCGTAGAGCCGTCGACGGGCGAAGAGGTCCAGATTGTTGGTCGGTTCGTCGAGGAGGAGGACGTCCGGGCGTTCCAGGAGCAGCGCGGCCAGGCGCAGCAGGACGGTCTCCCCGCCGGACAACTGCCCGACGGTGCGGTCCAGTTCGACGTCGTCGAGCCCGAGGGAACCGAGGGTGGCCAGGGCGCGTTCCTCGACGTCCCAGTCGTCGCCGACCGTCTCGAAGTGCTCCTCCCGTACGTCTCCGGACTCGATGGCGCGCAGGGCGGCCCGCCGTTCGGCGATGCCGAGTGCGGCGTCGACGCGCAGGGTGGTGTCCAGGGTGATGTTCTGGGGCAGGTGGGCGAGGTTCCCGCCGACGGTGACGGACCCCGACGCGGGACGCAGGAGTCCCGCGAAGAGGCGCAGGAGCGTCGACTTGCCGGCCCCGTTGACGCCGGCCAGGCCGGTGCGGCCCCGGGGGACGGTGAGGGAGAGTCCGTCGAAGAGCTTCGTGCCGTCGGGCCACTGGAAGGTGAGGTTGGATGCGGCCACGGAGGCGCCGGGCGCGGTGGGATGGCTCATGGTGTTCTCGCAGTCGGAAGCGGAGGGTACGGGGGGGCTTCGTATGCGAACAGCACGCGGCGACCCGGCCCGGGGGCCGGAAAGT
>MUNB01000269.1 GCA_002154345.1 Streptomyces griseus | reverse complement strand
TACAGCGCGCGCTGTACGGCCGCGTAGGTCGCGCCGTGCTCGGCGAGGACGTCGGCGACGACTCCGGGCTTCGCGGTGAGGGCCAGGAGCAGGTGTTCCTCGCCGATGAACCGGTCGCCGCGGCCGAGGGCCACCCGTAGCGAGTTCTCCAGCACGGTCTTCGCGCCCGGGGTGAAGGCGCGGCGCCCGGACCACCACCGGCGGCTGCGGCGGTCGGCGTCCAGGACCCCCTCGCCATGGACCCCCTCGACCTGGGACACGATGGCGCCGACGTCGATCCCGATGCCGGCGAGGGCGTCGGTGTCGGCCCTGGTGAGCCCGCCACGGCGGCGAGCCTCGGCGAAGGAGGCCTCCAGGGAGGCCCGGCGGTCGTGGAGGCCGAGGGCGGTGACGGCGAACGCGGCCCGGCCGCCCTCCTGTTCCAGCAGCGCGAGCAGCAGATGTTCCTCGGTGACCGCGTCGGCCCCGGTGCGCTCGGCCTGGACCACGGCGCCCTTCACGGTCGCGCGGGCCCCTCGGGTGAATCGCTCGAACATCAACGCCTCCCGTACTTCTTGTGCACGGCCTGCCGGCTGACGCCCAGCTCGGCGGCGATCTCCTGCCAGGACCAGCCCTGCACGCGGGCACTTCTGACTTGTACGGCTTCGAGCTGCTCCAGCAGCCGCCGCAGCGCGGCCACCGCCCGCAGCCCGACGCGCGGGTCGCGGTCACCGGCACGTGCGGCCAGATCCGTTGCTTCGGTCATGATGTCAACCTACATTGACACCACCCTCTCGTCAATGAAAGTTGACATCATCGTCGGCCAGGCGTGCGTGTCGCTCGACGTCGTAGCGGACGTCGCCGTACCGCAGCTTGGCCCGGTCGATGCCCTCGGGCGCGAATCCGGACCGGAGCGCGACCCGACAGGAGGCCGGGTTGTCGGTGCGATGGCCCAGCTCCAGCCGGTACAGCCCGAGCTCGTCGAAGGCCCAGCGCGCCAGCGCCCGCACTCCGGCCGCGGCGACGCCCCGGCCGCGCGCCGACTCGGTGGTCCAGTAGGAGACCCAGCCGGTGTCATGCGTCCGGTTGACGACATTGAGCGCCACACAGCCGAGCGCCTCGTCCTCCTCCCCCACGACGGCCCAGGAGTAGCCCGTGCGCGCCCCCCGTTCGCGCGTACGTTCCGCGATCCAGGCCAGCGCCCCGGACCGGTCGTCCACGGGCCGGTCCGTCTGACGGTCCATATCCGCCGGGGCGAAGGCGCGGAGCACCGCCGAGGCGTCGTCGGGCAGCCAGGGGCGCAGCAGAAACCCTTCAGGGGTGGTCAGTTCGTCCATACCGGCCAGCTTCCCGCACGGTCACCACCACCTCCGCCCCGGGCCGTGCCAGGACGACCGGCCGTCCACCGGGCGAGGGCGCGCCGAGGACGTGCGCCGGGCCCGTGACGGTGACCCGCCACCCCTTGGGCGAGGGCGGCAGCGACAGCTCCGTCACCCCGGGGCGGGCGGCCGCCCGGTAGGCGAGGCGGTAGGCGCGGGTGCCGGGGTCGTACGCCCGGGAGCGGACGGTTCCCGCGACGGCCGGGGCGTACGGGGTGGCCGTCTGCTCCTTGTTCGTACGGAAGCGGCCGCGTTCGTCGACCGCGCAGTAGCCGCCGCCGTAGCACCAGACGTACCCCGCCCAGCCGGAGCTGTAGCGGTTCAGGGAGGCGACGGCCTCACGGTAGAAGCGGCCCATGTTCGGGAGGGCGTTGTTCAGCGGCCCCCACTCCCCCACGACCACGGGCATCCCGTACCGGGCCGGGTAGGCGGTGACGGCGGCCTCGTACGCCTCGATCCAGCCCGCGTCCGGGTCGTAGTCGGCGCCCGCCTCCATGGCGGTGTTGTAGAAGTGCGGGGCGTAGACGGTCCGCCGGTCCTGGATGCGCCCGAGACCCGTGGGCACACCCTCGCCGACGATGGGGGTGGGCTCGACGAAGAGCCAGGTGTCCCGGTCCTCGGCCCGGACGGCGCGGGCCAGCCGGTTGTACATCGGCGTGAGGTGCTCGGCCTCGATGCGGCGGGCGGCGGTGGGCAGGTCCTCGCCCGCGCGCAGCTCCCCCATCGGCTCGTTGATCAGGTCGTAGCCGATGACGGCCGGGTGGTCGCGGAAGCGGGCCGCGAGGACCCGCCACATGGCGGCCTGGGCGCGCTGGAGGTCGGGGTCCTCGTAGAGGTGGGTGAAGGCCCGCTGCACGGCCGGTTCGAAGTACTCGGAGAACCAGTCGTCGGGGTTCGGGGTGAACGGCAGTCCGTCGGTCCTGGTGGCCCATTCCGGGATGCCCCGGTGCCCGAACGCGGGCCCGAAGACGTCCTGGTGGGCGTCGATGAGGACATGGACACGGTGCTTGCGGGCCCAGTCCAGGATGCGTTCGACGCGCCGGAGGTAGCGCTCGCTGTACTGGCCGCGCCGGGGCTCCAGATCGTCCCAGAAGACCAGCAGCCGGGCGAAGTTGAAGCCGTTGGCGCGCAGGTCGCGGAAGTGGCGTTCGGTGATGGCGGTGAGGGCGTCCTCGCCGCGGTTGGCCTTGTCCTCGACGTTCCAGCCGCGGAGGGTCAGGGTGCGGCCCCGGTCGTCGGTGAGCGGCGGGATGACGCGTTCGTACGAGGAGGGGGACGAGGAGCCGGGTGCGGGGCGCGCCGAGGCGGCGGGGGCGAGGGCCCCGGCCGCGAGCACGGACGCGACGACAACTGCCATGAGTGCTCTGCCCATTCGCATGGACAGAGCACATCAGCAAAGCTGAGCATCCCTCAAGTATCTGTCACCGACGAGTTTCCGGCAGAGCTAGGAGGTCGGCGTGAGCACGATCTTCCCGAAGAGGTCGCCCGACTCCAGCCGTTGGAACCCCTCGCGGGCCCGGTCCAGCGGCAGCACCTCGTCGATGACCGGGCGCACCCCGGTGGTCGCGCAGAACGCGAGCAGGTCCTCCAGCTCGTCCTTGGACCCCATGGTGGAACCGACGACCTTCAGCTCCAGGAAGAAGATCCGGGTCAGCTCGGCGTGCGCGGGCCGGTCGCCGCTGGTGGCCCCGGAGATGACGAGGGTGCCGCCGGGGCGCAGCGACTTCACGGAGTGGGACCAGGTGGCGGCGCCGACGGTCTCGATGACGGCGTCCACCCGCTGCGGCAGCCGGGCGCCGGGCTCGTACGCCTCCAGCGCGCCGAGTTCGACGGCCCGCTCGCGCTTGACCTTGTCCCGGCTGGTGGCGAAGACCCGCAGCCCGGCGGCCTTCCCGAGGACGATCGCGGCGGTGGCGACCCCGCCGCCGGCGCCCTGGACGAGCACGGAATCGCCGGGCCGCACCCCGGCGTTGGTGAACAGCATCCGGTACGCGGTGAGCCAGGCGGTCGGCAGACAGGCGGCCTCGGCGAAGCTGAGCTCCTTCGGCTTGGGCAGGACGTTCCAGGTGGGGACGGTGACCTGCTCGGCGAAGGTGCCCTGGTAGCGCTCGGTGAGGATGGAGCGGGGCTCCTTCGGCCCGACGCCGTGCCCCGACTGCCCGATGACGGAGTGCAGGACGACCTCGTTGCCGTCCTGGTCGACGCCGGCCGCGTCGCAGCCGAGGATCATCGGCAGCCGGTCCTGCGAGAGGCCCACGCCGCGCAGGGACCAGAGGTCGTGGTGGTTGAGGGAGGCGGCCCGAACGGTGACGGTGGACCACCCGGGACGCGCCTCGGGGGCGGGACGGTCCCCCAGCTCCAGCCCGTCGAGCGGCTGGTCGGGGTCGATGCGGGCTGCGTAGGCGGCGAACATGGCTCGACGATAGGCGGGGCGGGCCGCCCACGAAACCGCCTACGCGTGTGACGCACACCAACCGGGGTGTGCCCGCACCCAGCCCCTGCGGCACTTGAGCCGCGCCACCAAGCCCCTCCCCCTCCGGCGATTGAGGAGCACGGTGAGCACCATCAAGCCCCTCCAGCACAATCAAGCCTCTGCGGCGATTGAGCAGCGGGGGTCTGGGGGCGGAGCCCCCGGGGCGCTGCCCCGGACCCCGCTGCTCAATCGCCGCAGAGGCTGGGGTGGGCGACCCCCGCCCCTCAATCGCGGCAGAGGCTTGAGGAAACCGCCGGAGCGGCTGAAACGCACGGGCGGGGCCCGTAACCCGTACAGGCCCCGCCCGATCACGCACCGTTCAAGCGCAGCACAGCGCAGCGCAGACTCAGCGCCGAGCCACACCCTCCGCCCGAGCCGCCGCGGCAACCGCCGCGGTGACCGCCGGAGCGACCCGCTCGTCGAACGGCGACGGGATCACGTAGTCCGCCGCCAGCTCGTCGCCGACCACGTCGGCCAACGCGTTCGCCGCCGCGATCTTCATGCCCTCCGTGATCCGGGAGGCCCGGACCTGGAGCGCACCCGCGAAGATGCCCGGGAAGGCCAGCACGTTGTTGATCTGGTTCGGGAAGTCCGACCGCCCGGTCGCCACGACGGCCGCGTACTTGTGCGCGACCTCCGGGTGGACCTCCGGGTTCGGGTTGGCCATCGCGAAGACGTACGCGCCGGGCGCCATCGAGGCCACCGCCGCCTCCGGGACCGTACCGCCGGAGACGCCGATGAAGACGTCCGCACCGGCGAGCGCCTGCTCCAGCGAACCGGAGATCCCCGCCCGGTTGGTGAGCTCCGCCAGCTCGCGCTTGACCTCGGTGAGGTCGTCGCGGTCGCGGCTGACGATGCCCTTGCGGTCGGCCACCGCGATGTCGCCGATCCCCGCCTCCAGCAGGAACTTGGCGATGGCCACGCCCGCCGCGCCCGCACCGGAGATCACGCCGCGCAGATCGCCGAGCGTCCGCCCGGAGAGCTTGGCGGCGTTGCGCAGGGCGGCGAGGGTGACGACGGCGGTGCCGTGCTGGTCGTCGTGGAAGACCGGGATGTCCAGCCGCTCCTGGAGCTTGCGCTCGATCTCGAAGCAGCGGGGCGCCGAGATGTCCTCCAGGTTCACGCCGCCGAAGGACGGGGCGAGCCGGACGACGGTGTCGACGATCTCGTCGGCGTCGGTGGTCGCGAGCGCGATCGGCACCGCGTCGACGCCGCCGAACTGCTTGAAGAGGATGGCCTTGCCCTCCATGACGGGGAGGGACGCCTCGGGCCCGATGTCGCCGAGGCCGAGCACGGCGGTGCCGTCCGTCACGACGGCCACGACCTGGGACTTCCAGGTGTAGTCGTGGACGAGCTCGGGGTTGTCGGCGATGGCGCTGCACACTTTCGCCACACCGGGCGTGTACGCCAGGGAAAGGTCGTCCTTGTCCCGGATCGGGACGGTGGCCTGCACGGCCATCTTCCCGCCCCGGTGGAGGGCGAAGGCCGGATCGAAGGGCTCGTCGGCCCCGGTGTCCGCTGCGCTCGTGCGCTCGATGCCACTGTCGGTGGTGTTCTCGGTGGTGCTGTCGGTGGGACTGTCGCTGCGAGGATTGACGATCTCCGCTGCCATGGTGTTGACCCCTTAAGTCTTCATCGTTTGAGGGTGGCCACTCCTGGTTGAGGAGGGGTGGGCGGGCACCGCGTACGTGCCCTGCGCCGGGCGGTTGGCCCGCCCCGGCAGGGTGAGGTACATACGCGCGGGCGCGCCGCACACGCGCCCTGAGCCCCGGATGAGGGGTGTAAACGTCTTTCTTACCGGACCGACCCTCTCCCGCACGAGTCCATTCCGATGCGGTGACGTGACTCATACTCGAATATCTGGACAAGTCGGCAAACCGGCAGGAATGCCGCCCGGCGAGCGAGACGCACCGAAGATTCTCCGGCGGTGGAGACGGTTCTCGACAGATGGTCCGGTCCCGAGGTACCGGTTGCGCGAGTTCAGGGGTCGCCCGTTATCCGATTTTGACATGACTGGGGCCCTGAATTGGCCGGTCCGAATGGCAGGATGCCGTCATCACACAAGGTGGCGACACTCGAAGGTGCGTGCCAAGCCGCCCGACAGCACGCTCACCCTCACCTGCCGGAGGATCTCGACATGACCGCAAGCATCATGCGCCGTAAGACCGCCAAGTCCCGGATTGCGGCGGTCGGCGCCATCGCGGTCGCCGGCACCCTGCTGCTCACCGCCTGTGGCGACCAGACCGACAGCGCCTCCTCGGGGACCGGCGACAGCACCGCCACCAAGGCCGGCGCCCCGCTCTTCTCCAAGCTGCCGGAGAAGTACCAGAAGTCGGGTGTCATCAAGGTCGGTACGAACGCCGAGTACGCCCCGATGGAGTCCGTCGAGAACGGCAAGATCGTGGGTGTCGACCCCGACATCGCCGACGCCCTCGGCAAGCAGCTGGGCGTGAAGTTCGAGTTCACCTCCGGCTCCTTCGACGGGCTGATCACCTCGCTGTACAGCCGTCGCCACGACGTCATCATGTCCTCCATCACGGACACCAAGGAGCGCCAGGAGGGCCTGGAGGACGGCAAGAAGCTCGGCAAGGGCGTCGACTTCGTCGACTACTTCCTCGCCGGCACCGCCGTGTACACGAAGAAGGGCAACCCGCAGAACATCAAGTCCATCGAGGACCTCTGCGGGAAGACCGCCGCCGTGCAGCGCGGCACCACGTACGAGGAAGCCCTCAAGAAGCAGTCCAAGGCGTGTACGGACGGCGGCGAGAAGGCCCTCCGCATCGAGTCGTTCGAGAACGACACCGAGGCCCAGACCCGGGTCAAGTCCGGCGGTGCGGTGGCCGGTGTCAACGACTACCCGGTCGCGGTCGACCTGGCCCGCAAGGCCGACGGCGGCAAGGCGTTCGAGGTCGTCGGCGAGCAGATCGACGCCGGTCCCTTCGGGATAGGCGTGAACAAGGACAACACCGGGCTGCGGGATGTCCTGAAGGAGGCCGTCGACGCGATCATCGCCGACGGTTCGTACCAGAAGGTGCTCGACAAGTGGGGCGCCGGCACGGGAGCGATCGACAAGGCCGCCATCAACGGCGGCAAGTGACCGGACGCTTCACCGAAGGGCAGTCACCATGACTGACAAGTTCGACAAGACGCCCCCCGGCTCACCGGCCGGCCAGGTGTCCGTCTCCAAGGCCGCCACCACGGCCCCGGAGAACATCAAGGCCATTCCCGTCCGCCATGTCGGCCGTTGGATCAGCGGCGTCGTGGTCATCGGCCTCCTCGTCGCCCTCGTGTACGCCTTCTCGCAGGGCGATGTCCAGTGGCACGCCGTCGGCGACAAGCTGTTCGACAGCAACGTCGTCGCCGGGGCCGGCCGCACGCTGCTGATCAGCGTCCTGGCCATGGTGCTCGGCGTGGTGCTCGGGGTGATCCTGGCCGTGATGCGGCTCTCGAAGAACCCCGTCACCAGCTGGGTGGCCTGGCTGTACATCTGGTTCTTCCGGGGCACCCCGGTCTACGTGCAGCTGCTGCTGTGGTTCAACCTGGCGCTGATCTTCCCGGTCCTGAACATCCCGTTCATCTACAAGGACGAGATGACGGACGTCATGACCCCGTTCATGTGCGCCCTGCTGGGGCTCGCCCTGAACGAGGCCGCCTACATGGCGGAGATCTGCCGCGCCGGCATCCAGTCGGTGGACGAGGGCCAGACCGAGGCGTCGCACGCGCTCGGCATGACCCAGGCGAAGACCATGCGCCGCGTGGTCCTGCCGCAGGCGCTGCGGGTGATCATCCCGCCCACCGGCAACGAGTTCATCAACATGCTGAAGACCTCCTCGCTGGTCTACGCCGTCACGTACAACGAACTGCTCCGCTCCACCTCGCAGATCGGCTCCACGTCGTACGCCGTGATGGAGATGCTGTTCGTCGCGTCCATCTGGTACATCGCGATGACCAGCGTGTTCAGCGTCGGCCAGTACTACCTGGAGCGCCGCTTCGCCCGTGGGTCGCTGCGCTCGCTGCCGCTCACCCCGTGGCAGCGCGTCAAGGTCAACCTCGCCGCGTTCAGCAACCGGCCCTCCGGAGGTGTCTCCGCATGACCACCCCCATGGTGAAGGCCGAGGGCGTCCACAAGTCCTTCGGCGCCGCCCACATCCTCAAGGGCATCGACCTGGAGGTCGCCCCGCGTGAGGTGTTCTGCCTGATCGGCCCGTCCGGCTCCGGCAAGTCGACCTTCCTCCGGTGCATCAACCACCTGGAGAAGATCAACGCCGGCCGGCTCTCGGTCGACGGCGAGCTGGTCGGCTACCGGCAGAAGGGCGACAAGCTCTACGAGCTGAAGGACAGCGAGGTCGCCCTCCAGCGCCGTGACATCGGCATGGTCTTCCAGCGCTTCAACCTGTTCCCGCACATGACGGCGATCGAGAACGTCATGGAGGCCCCGATCCAGGTCAAGGGCGAGGCCAAGGCGGTCGCCCGGGCCCGCGCCGAGAAGCTGCTGGACCGGGTGGGCCTCGCCGACAAGGCGGGCAACTACCCCTCGCAGCTCTCCGGCGGCCAACAGCAGCGCGTGGCCATCGCCCGCGCGCTGGCGATGGAGCCGAAGCTGATGCTCTTCGACGAGCCGACCTCCGCGCTCGACCCGGAGCTGGTCGGCGACGTCCTGGACGTCATGCGGGGCCTCGCCGAGGACGGCATGACGATGATCGTCGTCACCCACGAGATGGGCTTCGCCCGCGAGGTGGGCGACGCGCTGGTCTTCATGGACGACGGTGTGGTGGTCGAGTCGGGCCACCCGCGCGAGGTGCTGACCAACCCGCAGCACGACCGGACGAAGTCGTTCCTGTCGAAGGTGCTGTAGGACTGCCTGCCGTACGCACGCGGACGAGAGCGCCCCGGACCTCATCGGTCCGGGGCGCTCTCGCGTACGGACGCCGACGGCCTACTTCACGGCGAGCACCAGGGCGTCCGAGGGGGACGCCCAGACCGCGCGGGCCTCACCGAAGCCGGAGGCGATGAGCGTACGGGCGTGCCAGTCGGCGGAGGGCATGTCGCCGTCCGCGTGCTCGCCGTAGATCGCGAACCGCTCGGCGGTGGGCGCGGCGAGGACCGGGTCCTTCGCGGCGACGGCCCACCACTCCGCCCAGTCCAGCGCCCCGGCGGCCTTGGCCCGGTCCATCGCGGCGTGCCGGTGGGCGCGCTCGGCGGCGTTGATCCGGGGCGTGCCGGTGTCGATCATGTGGTCGGCGTTCATGAACACCCCGCCGTCCCGGACGAGCCCGCCGATCTGCCCGTAGAGGACCGCCAGCGGCTCGGCGTGCAGCCAGTGCAGGGCGGTGGCGGTGAGGACGGCGTCGTACGAGGTGTGGGGCAGCCGGGCGGTCCACTCCGGGTCCTTGAGGTCGGCGGTGACGAAGGAGACCCGGTCGTCGCCGTCGAAGGTGCCGCGGGCGATGGCCAGCAGCGCGGGGTCGAGGTCGACGCCGGTGCTCGTGGCGTTCGGGAACCGCTTGAGGAGCCGGTCCGTAATACTTCCCGTACCGCACGCGAGGTCCAGCACCCGCGGTTCCGGTCCGACGACCGCCTCGACCATGTCCAGCATCACCCGGAACCGCTCCTCGCGGTCGGGCATGTACCACTCCTGCTGCCGGTCCCAGCTCTCCTGCCAGGACTGCCAGTCGGTGCCCGTAGCCGTCTCCGTCACGCCAACCTCCACGTAATACCCATACCTGCATCTCGACCATTACACTGAACGCAACTCCGACTCTAGACCGACACCGTAAGGACTACAAGTGGAACTGGCCTCTTACTCGGACTATGCCGTGCGCCTGGTCAACACCGAGGAGCCGGCCCGCAACAAGGACACGCTCACCTCCGTCGAGGCGGTCCGGGAGCTGTTCGGCGGCAGCCGGCAGGCGGCACGGCGGGCCACGGAGGCGGACGTGACCCGGTTCCGTTCCGTACGGGCACGGCTGCGCGCGGTCTTCGAGGCGGCCGACGACGGCGAGGAGACGCTCGCGGTCGACCTGCTGAACTCGCTGCTGCTGGAGTTCCCGGTGAGCCCGCAGATCTCGGGGCACGAGGTGCGGGACGAGGACGGCCGGCCGGACTGGCACATGCACCTGGCGGACCATCCGTCGAACGCCACCGCCGGTTACGCGGCCATCGCGGCGATGGGCCTGGCCTTCCACCTCACCGGGCACGGCGTGGACCGCCTCGGCCTCTGCGAGGCGGCCCCCTGCCGCAACGCCTACCTGGACACGTCCACCAACCGCTCCAGGCGCTACTGCTCGGACCGCTGTGCGACCCGGGCGAACGTGGCCGCCTACCGGGCCCGCAAGCGCGAGGAGGCCGAGCGCACCGGCCGCAGCGCGGAGACCGCCCAGCCCAGCACCGCCGTCACCGACCGCTGACCCTTCGCCAGGGGCCGGTAGCGGGCCCGCACCCGGGCCAGCACCAGCTCCTCCGGCACGGTCCCGTAATCCGTGCTGTCCCCGCCCGCGAAGGTGTTGTCGCCCCGCACCCACCAGCCACCGGGCCGCCGCTCGGTGGCCCGCTTCACCACCAGCAGGTCCTGCTGGAAGGGGTGACGCAGGATCACCACGTCACCGGGGCGCACGAGCGCTCCGTACTGCACGAGCAGCAGGTCACCGTGGTAGAGCGTGGGCACCATCGAGGGCCCCGTCACCTCCACGACCTGCAACGGACGCCGCGTCACCCGCCTGCCTCCGGACACCTGTCGCCGCTCCGGCATCTCCGACACCTCCCGCTTCCTCCTCCAGCACATCGTCAGTACATCGCGCCGGGTGCGGCCCCGTACATTCGGCCGACGGCCCGATTCCCACCCCGGACTTTTGACCTAAGCCCCTGGGGCAGCCACGGAAAGCGGCGCTCCACGGAGTAATGTCCCACCTGAGAAGACGATCACGAGGAGGACAGCTCCATGCTTTCCCGCCTGTTTGCCCCCAAGGTGAAGGTCAGCGCCCACTGCGACCTGCCCTGCGGCGTGTACGACCCGGCCCAGGCCCGCATCGAGGCCGAGTCGGTCAAGGCCGTCCAGGAGAAGTACCAGGCCAACGAGGACGCGGACTTCCGCACCCGCGCCATCCTGATCAAGGAGCAGCGCGCCGAGCTCGCGAAGCACCACGTGTCGGTGCTCTGGAGCGACTACTTCAAGCCCCCGCACTTCGAGAAGTACCCGGAGCTGCACCAGCTGATCAACGACACCCTGAAGGCGCTCTCCGCGGCCAAGGGCTCGAACGACCCGAAGACGGGCCAGAAGGCCCTGGACCTCATCGCCGAGGTCGACCGGATCTTCTGGGAGACCAAGAAGGCCTGATCTTCGGCCGGGCCGTCTGACCCGCGGTTTCGCAGGTCAGACTGCCTACCGGTCCGCACCCGGTCCGCAGGCCGCCGAGAACGGCGGCCATGGCGGGTCGGGTGCGGTCTTCTTCACGGGCCTTCCGTTCAGTTCCGGACGGCGTACCGGATCAGCCGGAGCGCTGAGCAATTGCCTGAAGGTGCTCGCGGAGGAAGGGCTCGTCGAGACGTGCGTCGATGACACGACCGCGTACTTCGGTGAGAAGCCGGCCCAGCAGTTCGGCAGTGGCGTCGTACTCATCGTGGAAGCCCATGCGCAAGTCGGTGATCTCGAACTCGAACATCACGTCGTCGACGAGGTCTGCCACCAGGCGGACCAGACGTCCCGCAGAGCCTCGGCCAAGGGCAAGTCCCAGGCGGTCCAGCCCGCCTGAACCAGGCGGGCGGCGATGAGATCCTCGTCGACGTGGAGCCGGTCGGTGACGAGTGAGCGAATGATGCGCGGGGCGAGGCGGCGGTAGAGGCGAGGGAAGTCTTCCCAATGACCAGGCCGGACGCGTCACCACAGGGCGGATCACCAAGATCATTCCCTTCGGTGTGCTGGTACAGCTTGTTCCGGAGGTCGAAGGGCTCCTTCACATCTCAGAGACATGCCGGTTGAGCCCCCTGCCCAACTCGTCCGCGAAGGCGAGCTGATCGCAGTGAAGGTCGCCGAGGTCGACCTTCAGCGTCACCGGGTGCGACTGTGCGCTGCTGACGGAGCAGGCAACAAGTGACCTGAGTCGGAGGTTCCTGAGAGTTTCGCCCTCCTCACCGCACTGCGGCAAGTGATGCCGCGACAAGCCGAACCTCGATCGGAAGCAGACCCGACCACCGACCGATAGAGGTCGAGAACTACCGAGCAACGTCCGACCCAGGTCACTGGAGTCATGACGAAATCCGGTGGATCCTCCGCTGCCGGCGAGTCACAATCCGCCTGGGAACTGGGCCGAGGGGGAGCTTGTTTGGACGTGTTCGCGTGTGCCGAGTGCGGCACGGAGCTGACGGTGCCGGTGTCCCGGGTTGCCCTCCCTGTCCACGCTCACCACGGGGGATGGGAGGAACTCCATCCGCCGCTGATGGAGCCCGCCACGTATGCCGTCGACCCCCGGCCCACTGGACCACCCTGGCGGTTGTGGGAGGAGGTCGGAGAAGACGCGGCCGCCCGACAGGGTGTCTACGCCCCTGTGTACGCGGTCTCCTTCGGCGCGCGGAACAGGATCGTCATCGCTCCCGGCGACTCCCGGTCCATGGCCCTGATCCCCGAGAAGTGCGAGGGCTACTGCCAGGGTCTGGACGGCCGGGACGGCCCCAACCTGGCGTGCGAGGGGTGCGGGCGAGCCGCGGCGACCCGCATGGACGACTGCGGATCGTGGCAGGCGGTGTGGCTGGAGCCCGACGCGGTCGTAGCCCGTCCCTCGGGACACCTGGCCGGTCCACCTTCCGGCTGGGACGACCTGGAGCGTGTCGAGCACCGCGTCCCACCCGTCGAACCCGACGGGTCGTGGAGTCGCCGCTGGGAGGCGGCGGTCGGAGTCGCGCTGGCCCACCTCGTGGCGACCACCGAGGGGCGCCCGGTGGCACTCCCTTCCGGCCCCGTCGCCGAGCTGCTCGGCCACGCCGTCAACCAGTACCTACCCGCCGGGCCCGGAACTCGGTCCGTGGGGCTGGCCGGCCCGGGGATCCGCACGCCCCGGCCCCGTCCCGACGTCCTCCTCGTCCCCCGCCACCCCCTTACGGGCGCGCCTTGGCGCCCGCTCGGCGACGTGGAGGCCGTGGTATCGCTGGACAGCGGAGTCTGGGCATACCTCGCCCACCCGGGCGAGACCTCGCCGATGCCCGCGACGGGGGTTCTACCGGAGGGCGTGCTGCGCGACGACTACCCTCTGCCGCCACTCCCCTGGTACCCGCTGACGCCCCACCACCGCGCCTTCGAGTCCACCTTGGTCGGGCTTCCCGCCGTACGAGGCACCCGGCTGCGCAGGTATCGCGACGCATCCCGCCAGACGTGAGCCGGAAGCTCCCCAGTAGTTCTCCGCCTCGGTCGATCGACGCCCGGTCCGCTTCCGGCCGCGGAATTCAGCTCACCTCGCATGACCGGCCACAGTTCCGGGAGTCGGACGAACCGCCTGAGGATCTCCGGCCCAGGTCACTGACGCCGGCCCGCTGAATCACGCGTCGGCCGTCACGTACTGGGTGGGGCCTGAGCCGCCCGAACCGGGAACGGATGCGATCCTGGCGGCTGGTTGGCTCTGCACACGAGGGAGGCTGTCGGTCTGGCACCGGCTGGCGCCTTCACGGTCAGAGCTCGGCCGTCCACGTCCCGACAAGGTGCTCACTCGGCGGCAGCCACAGCTGAGGTTGCGACTCTCGATGCCTCGCGAGTTCGACGAGTTGTCCCACCGCGTCGAGCTTGGCCGCGTTCTCGGCGATCGCGGGGTCGAAGAACGCCGGCCGGATCGCGGCCCGGCCTGCTTCCAGGTCGATGGGCCGGCCTTTGCGGTGCTTGCCGGTGAGGAATCCGAAGGCGAGAGGCGTGAAGGCGTGACGCCTCCGGCCGACGGCACACGGCGGGCGCGCGGGCGAGGGTCAGGCGTCGGCCCTCCCCGGGTGCAGGTCGAGAGTGATGTGCGGCTCCAGTGCGCGCAGGAAGTCGGGGGCGTCGAAGATCTCGCCGGCGGGCACGACGCCGAGCGACCTGATGCGGCCGGTCAGGACGCGGTCGAGGGCCTCGGCGACCAGGGGTGCGGTGACGGCGTAGATGTCCTGGCCGCTCGCGGTGGCCCGGCGTTCGGTGTCGCCGGAGCGGACCACGGCGTCGACGAGGAAGGTCTGGTCCGAGCGGCCGCTCCCGTCGGCGGCGGTGAGGGCCTGCGTGTCGGGTGAGACGACGTCCCGGGCGGCCTCGGCGCTCATGTACGTGGTCACGTCGGGGATCGCGAGGTGCTGGGGGACCGTGACGACGTCCGCCATCGTGAACTCCCCGATCACCGGCCGGCGGCCCACCGGTTCCGGGAACGTCCATTCCAGGGCGGGCGCGGCATCGGTGCGGCGCTCCCACCGCCCGCCCCGGTAGCGGAGGCGGTGGTCGCCGCGACGCTCGCGGGAGACCGCACCCGAGAGCCGGGTTCCGGCGGTCGGGTGCCAGCTGCTGAGCGCGTACGCGATGTGGGCCTCGTCGGCCCGGGTCCAGTCGCCCATCGCCGCCGTGACCAGCAGATCGCCGAGGCCGCCGAAGAAGGCCATGGCCGGGACGATCACCGCCCCGTCCTCCCGGGCACGCTCGCGGTAGTGGCCGAAGGTGTCGAGGTTGGCCTCCAGTTCGGCGGCCACGTCCAGGTAGGGGATCTCCGCGCGGAGCGCTGCCTCGATCACCGGGCCGGTGGTCGAGGC
>MUNB01000268.1 GCA_002154345.1 Streptomyces griseus | reverse complement strand
GCGGCCGGACCTCGACGCCGGGGTCGGTCATGTCGCAGATGAAGTAGCTGATGCCCCGGTGCTTGGGCAGGTCCGGGTCGGTGCGGGCGATGAGGATCGCCCAGCGGGCCAGATGGGCGCTGGATGTCCAGACCTTCTGCCCGTCGACGATCCAGTCGCCGGTCTCGTCCCTCACGGCCCGGGTGGCGAGCGCCGCGAGGTCGGATCCGGCGCCGGGTTCGCTGAAGAGCTGGCACCAGACCTCCTCCCCCACCCACAGCGGGCGCAGGAAGCGGCGCTTCTGCTCGTCGGTGCCGAAGCCGAGGATGGTGGGGGCGGCCATGCCGAGGCCGATGCCGATGCGGCGCGGATCGTTGTCGGGCGCGTCGGCGGCGGCGAGTTCGGCGTCGACGGCCTGCTGGAGGGAGCGGGGCGCGTCGAGCCCGCCGAGGCCCACCGGGTAGTGGACCCAGGCGAGGCCGGCGTCGAAGCGGGCCTTGAGGAAGTCGGTGCGCTCGGTGGTGGCGGGCGGGTGCGCGGCGAGCAGTTCGCGGGTGCGGCGGCGGACCTCGGCGGCGTCGACTGCGGGGCTCATCGGGCGCCTCCGGGCAGGACGACGATGCGGCCGGTGCTGGTGCCGTCGGCGACGCGCTGGACCGCGTCGGCCGCTCCGGTCATCGCGACACGCTCACTGATCAGGGGTTTGACGATGCCCTGCTCGGCAAGCTTGGTCAGCTCGTCGTGGCAGGCCCGGACGGCGGCCGGGTCCTTGGTGTTGTAGAGGCCCCAGTGCAGTCCGACGACCGAGTAGTTCTTCACCAGGGCGTGGTTGAGGGCCGGGGTGGGGATGACGCCGCTGGCGAAGCCGACGACGAGGATGCGGCCCTCGAAGGCGACGCATTTGGTGGACTTGGCGTACGCGTCGCCGCCGACCGGGTCGTAGACGACGTCCGCGCCGCGCCCACCGGTGGCCTCCTTCACCACGGCGACGATGTCCTCGCTCCGCCGGTCGATGACCAGGTCGCAGCCGAGCTCGCGGGCGACGGCGGCCTTCTCCGGGCCGCCGACGACGCCGATGACCTTCGCACCGGCCGCCTTGCCGAGCTGGACGGCCGCGCTGCCGACGCCGCCGGCCGCCGCGTGGACGAGGAGGGTTTCGCCCGCCCGGAGGTTCGCGCGGCGGTGCAGGCCGAACCAGCCGGTCTGGTAGCCGATGTGCAGGGCGGCCGCTTCGGCGTCGTCCAGCGCTTCGGGGGCGGGCAGCAGCGCCGTCTCGTCCGCGACGACGTACTCGGCGAAGCCGCCGTGCGGGAGGGCGGGGGTGGCGAGGACCCGCCGCCCGTCCTCGGTGGTGCCGCACACCTCGACGCCCGGGGTGAACGGCAGCGGCGGTCGCACCTGGTACTGGCCCCGGCAGAGCAGGGCGTCGGGGAAGTTGACGTTCGCGGCGCGGACCTCGACGAGCACCTGCCCGTCGCCGGGCATCGGCCGGTCCGTCTCCTCCAGGCTCATCACCTCGCCCGGCTCGCCGTTCCGGTGCACTCGCCATGCCTGCATGAGGGGCCTCCACAACACTGTCGGCATTACCACTGCTCCGGCGCATACTAAGCGGTCGCTTGCCGATCTGGGAACACCTCCACCCGGCCGGTGGCGGGACCCCTCAGCCCCGCTTCGGCTTCGCCCTCACATGCATGCGCTCGCCCTGCGGGCCGAAGAGACTCAGGAACTCCACCGTCTCGTCCTCGGCCGGGCCGAACCAGTGCGGCAGCCGGGTGTCGAACTCGGCGGCCTCCCCCGGCCCCAGCACCAGATCGTGTTCGGCCAGCAGCAGCCGCAACTTCCCGGAGAGCACGAACAGCCACTCGTACCCCTCGTGGGTGCGCTGTTCCGGCGGGCCGCCGCTGCCCGGCTCCTGGATCAGCTTGTACGCCTGGAGGCCGCCGGGCCGGGCGGTCAGCGGCAGCATCGTGCGGCCGTGCTGCACGATCGGCTTGGCCCGCACCCGGGGGTCGCCGACCGGAGTGGCGCCCACCAGGTCGTCGAGCGGCACCTCGTGGGCGCGGGCGATCGGCAGCATCAGTTCGAGGCTGGGGCGACGGCCGCCGGACTCCAGCCGGGAGAGCGTGGAGACGGATATTCCGGTGGCGGCGGAGAGCGCGGCGAGGGTGACCCCACGGTCCTTGCGCAGTCGGCGCAGCCGGGGGCCGACCCCGGTGAGGACGGCCTCCAGTTCCGGGTCGTCCCGGTCGTTTTCCTTCATGCCGCCATTGCAGAATCGGCAAGCCGGTTTGTCAATACGGTCAGGTCACCGCGGCCAGATCGCCGCGTTCAGGTCACCGCGGCCAGGTCACCGCGGTCAGGTCACCGCGGTCAGGTCACCGCGGTCAGTGGGCGAAGACCTCGCAGGTGACCGCGGGCCGGCCGCCGAACCGCTCGGCGGCGGCCTCCACCATGCCCGTCAGGAAGGTCCGGCAGTACCGCTCCGGATCCTCCCGGGTCAGCGCCTCGATGTACGTACGGTGCTCCAGCAGCGACCGGACCGAGCGTTCGAGACCGGCCGTCGCGTCGACCGCGTGGGTGGGCCGGTCGCTGCCCGCCACGGCGGTCCAGCGCACCCCGTCCCACGGCCGCAGCCCCTGCTCGCCGAGTTCCGGGAAGATCCAGCGGTTGCCCGCGTCGCCGACCGCGTCCAGCGCGGCGCGCCCGACCGCGCGGTGGTCGGGGGTGTTCCAGGCGGCGCCGCCCCAGGTGTCCCGGTGGTTGAGGGTGACGACGAGTTCGGGGCGGTGGCGGCGGATGGCCGCGGCGATGTCGCGGCGCAGCCCGGTGCCGTACTCGATCACCCCGTCACGGTGGTCCAGGAACTCCACGGTCTGTACGCCGACGACGGCGGCGCTCGCCCGCTGCTCCCGCTCGCGCACCGGCGCGCACTCCTCGGGCGGCAGGGTGTCGATCCCGGCCTCGCCGCGGCTGGCGAGGAGGTAGACGACCTCACGCCCGCCGTCGGTCCACTCGGCCACGGCTGCGGCCGCCCCGTACTCCAGGTCGTCGGGGTGGGCGACCACGGCCAGGGCTCGCTGCCAGTCGACGGGCATGGGTTCGAATCGCTGCGGCGTCATAGCGGCAGGCTACCCACGGCGCGTCGCACCGGCAGGCCGTCCGGGTGCGGCAGTGGTGCGCCACAGGCGCTCGCGGCCCTCCGGGCGTCGGGCCGGGCGAGGAGCCCGACCGGCCGGGGCCCGGCGG
>MUNB01000267.1 GCA_002154345.1 Streptomyces griseus | reverse complement strand
CCGCACTGCCCGGCCAGGACCGCCCGGATCCGGATGGTCACCCACGGGCGGTCCTGGCCGGGCAGTGCGGTGCGGGGGCGGGTCGACCAGGCCGTGCCGCCGCTCTCGACGATCTCCGGTTCCGTGCCGGTCTCCAGCCGGAGCGCCTCCGCCAGGCCGCCCACCGTGCCGCGTCGGGCATGCCGGGCGACCGCGCCGCGCACCGCCGCCCGGCGCAGCTCCGGCGGGCTGTCCTCGTCCGGGTCGACGGCCACCCACCGGGCCAGCCAGTCGAGGAAGTCGTCGGGGGCGCTGCGCGGGTCCAGGTGCGCGGGCAGGTTGTCGATGGAGAGGAGGACGGGAGCCAGGACGTCGTCCAGGGCGGCCAGGAACCGCTGGAGGAAGTCCTGTTCCAGGTAGACGGCGGGGAGTTGGTCGATCAAGGGGTGCGGGGTCGGCAGCCCCGGGATTCCGCTGCGCATCGGCTCAGGCCCCCCTCACCCGGAGCTGGTGCTCGTAGCTGAAGACCAGCGCGTGCGGGTCCAGCGGGATCTTCGCGGTGGCGTCGGTGCGTTCGCCGGTGACCGGATCGGCCCGGTACAGCCGTACGTCCTCCACCAGGTCGACCCCCGGCACCCGTTGCAGCACGGCGAACGCCTCGCCGGACTGGACGGGCCTGCCGAACGGCCAGCCGTCCCCGGCCGGCCCGCCGGTGAGCGGGTTGAAGTACCCGTACAGCGCGGCCAGCGCGCTCTCACGGACCTTCTCCGCGACCGCCCCGCGCTCCGCCTGGACCAGGGCGACGACGGTGACGCCCTGGTAGAACGGCGGCTCGACGACCAGCCGGGCCCCGATCGGCCGCCGGGCGTCCAGGTGCCCGGCGATCAGGGCGAGCGTGTTCGCGGGCGGGATCAGCTCGTCGAACGCGATCCGGCCCTGCTCGTCGCCGCTCCCGGCGGGCACGACGAGCAGCCGCACCCCGCCCGCGTCGGCCGCGTCGGCCGCGCCGTCCTCCGTACCGGCCCGGATGCAGTGGACCCGGGCCGCGTCCGGGGCGATCTCGCGGGCGAGGAGTTCGTAGTCGTGCGGGACCACCGCCCGGTGCAGGGTGCGCAGGGTCATCGGCCCGCGCACCCGGGCGCTGTCGACGCTCTCGCCGTCCACGCCGCCGAGCGCCGGCCGGCGGTTCTCGACCCGGGCGACGTACGGGATCGCGCTGCGCAGGACGCGGAGCGTGGAGCGGGCGACGTTGCCGCGCAGCCCGCCGCCCGTACGGTACGAACGGACCCGGACGGTCGCGCCCTTGACCGGGACGCGGCCGTAATGGCGTACGGAGCCGTCCCGTTCGCGTACGGCGGGGCCGAACTCCACGCGGCCCGCGTTCGGGTCGAGCGTGACGTGCCGGTCCTCGGGGCCGGAGTGCGCGAAGTCGTCGACCCGAGCCCAGCGGGTGAGGTCGGAGCCTCCGCCCGCGCTGTCGGCGGCGGCCGGGTCGGTCACCTCGACCACGAACTCCCCCGGCACCACCGGCGGCCGCGCCAGCCGGAACACCTGCCCCGGCACGCCCTCCGCCTGGCCCAGCACCTCGTCCGTCACGGTCTCGGCGTGCTCGGCGGCGACGGTCGCGCCGATGGTGAACGCGGTGATCCCCCGGACGACCGGCGGGGCCATGTACGTCGGCTGCCCCGGCTCCGCCTCGATCAGCCGGCAGCGCAGCCAGCCCCCGGTGCGGCCGACGACGGCCGCCGGGACATGGGTCCTCGGCAGGTGGAGGATCAGCTCGCCGGACCGGTTGAACCCGCCGGTGTCGTCCTTCTCCACCTCACAGACCGCCCAACTCGCCCCGTCCCAGGCCTCCCAGAGGATCGGCGGCCGGGCCGGGTCCACGCCGACGCCGTCCACCGTGCAGTCCAGCCGCAGCGCCAGCACGCCCGCGGGCACGGCGGCCGACAGGCCGACGTACAGGCAGTCGCCGGGCGCGGGCGTCGCCCCGAACACCGGCACGTCCCGGCCGAGCGTCAGCTCCTCGGTCCGGTCGACGGCCTCCCCGGGCGAGGGCCAGGTGGCCAGGTGGGCGAAGGCGCACGGCACGATGGAGAGCGGCTCGGAAGTGGTGAAGACGACCGCCTCCTCCGTCTCCGTACGCACCGTGGCGACCTCCGTACCGGCGCGCACCAGGACCGGTTCCGGGCGCGGCGCGGAGAGCCGGAACGTCACCTCGGTGTGGGCGGCGGTCGGCGGGTGGAGCTGCACCCCGATCAGGTCGAGGAAGGTGAGATAGCTCTTCTCCGGCACCCGGTTCACCCGGTAGACGAGCTGGTCGACCATGGTCGCGAACGCCTCGATCAGCGTCACCCCGGGGTCCGAGACGTTGTGGTCGGTCCACTCCGGGCAGCGCTGCTGGACCAGGCGTTTCGCCTCGTCGACCAGGCCCTGGAAGGTGCGGTCGTCCAGATGCGGGCTGGGCAGGGTCATGCCCTCGCCTCCTCGTGCGGGCCGGGCAGGGTCATGCGCCCATCTCCTCGTCCTCGGCCGATGGATCGGCCGCCTCGGCGTGCTGCGGGATCACGTAGAACGGGAAGACGAGGTTGCGGGGGTCGTTGGCGCCGCGCACGGTGTAGCCGATGTCGATGTAGAGGACGCCGTTGTCCGCCTCGTCGAACCGGACGACGACCTCCGTCACCTCGATCCGGGGCTCCCAGCGCTCCAGCGCGAGCCGCACCTCGTACGCGAGCTGCCCGGCGGTTCCCGCGTCCGCCGGGGCGAACACATAGTCGTTGACCGCGCAGCCGAACTCCGGCCGCATGGGCCGCTCGCCCGGCGAGGTCGCCAGGATCAGCCGGATCGACTCCTCCAGCTCGTGTTCGCCGCGCACCAGGGCGATGGACCCGGTGGCGTCCGTGCGCGGCGGGAACGCCCAGCCCGCGCCGATGAATTGCTGTCCCACGGTGACGTCTCACCCGCCGATCAGTACGGTCGGGCAGCCGGACACCACCGGTGAGCCGCAGCCCGCCAGGTCGCCGACGCGGGCGGCGGGCTGCCCGCCGATGAACACCGTCGAGCTGCCGGGCGGGGCGAGGACGGTCGGCGGGTGGGCGGCGGGCGAGGAGCACAGGTGGGCGGTCCCGACGGTGGCGGCGGGCTTCCCGCCGATGAGCACGGACAGGACGCCGGGCGGCCCGACCGTGCCGGGG
>MUNB01000266.1 GCA_002154345.1 Streptomyces griseus | reverse complement strand
GGCGGCCGGCGCCGGGTCGGCCCCGGTCGCGAGGTGGTGCTGCGTGACCATGTCGCGGGTGCGCCCGGCGACCGGCCCGCCCGGGCCGGCCCCGCCGAGGTCGGTCGGCAGGTCCCGCAGCAGCACAAGGAGTTCGTCCACCGAGGGGCGGCCCTCGGGCTCCTTGTCCAGGCAGGGCTCGACGACCGCGCGCAGGGCCGTCGGCACGGCGCCCAGCGACGGTTCCTCGTGCACCACCTGGTAGGCCGTTATGTAGGGGCTGTCGGCGTCGAAGGGCCCGTGGCCGGTCGCCGCGTACACCAGGAGCGTCCCGAGCGAGAAGACATCGGACCGCGGGCCCACGCCGCGCGGGGCCTGCAGCTGTTCGGGCGACATGAAGGGCGGTGTGCCGATGACCCGCCCGGTCATCGTGAGCGTCTGCTGGTCCACGGCGCGCGAGATGCCGAAGTCGATGACGCGGGGGCCTTCGGCCGAGAGCACGACGTTCGAGGGCTTCAGGTCGCGGTGGACGACGCCCACCCGGTGGATGTCGCGCAGCGCCTCCGCGAGACCGATGGCGAGGCTCCGCAGCTCCGGCCCGTTCAGCGGGCCCTGTTCGGTGATGCGCTGGGCGAGCGTGGGCCCCTCGATGTAGGTCGTCGCCATCCACGGCTGATCGGCCTCGGGAGCGGCGTCGACCACGGCGGCGGTGAACGCTCCGCTCACCCGCCGCGCGGCCGCCACCTCCTGCCGGAAGCGGATGCGGAACTCGTCGTCCCCGGCGAACTGCTGGTGGATCAGCTTGATCGCGACGGGTCGCCCCGAACTCGTCCGGGCCAGGAAGACCGTGCCCATGCCACCCGAACCGAGCCGGTCCTCCAGCGGATAACCGCCGATCTCGGCTGGATCGCCTCCGCGCAGCGACACTCTTCCCGACCTCCGTCCCCCGTGCGTCCCCACCACGGGCCTGCTCATCCGTCCTGCACACAAACTAGCCGCAGGGCGGTACCGGCGGACGCGGCGGGTACCCGCGCCCGGTGCCGTCGGGCCGAGCATCCGCGTCGGACGCGTGCTCCCGTATGTCACTCCGGATCGTCCCGGATGCCGGGCCCGGCGCCTCCCCCTCTACCGTGTCGACGGCGCCCGCCAGACCGACCCGTCCGGAGCCCGGGGAGCAGCGATGCCGACGACCGTCACCAGCGACGACCGCCCCACCGCCACGGCGTTGCGGCAGCAGGAGCGCGAGGTGCTGTCCGCGGTCGGCTGCGGGCTCGGGGACGAGGAGATCGCCGCCGCGCTCGCCGTTCCCGAGGACACGGTGGCCGAGCATCTCGCGCGGATCCTGGCGAAGCTGGGGCTGCGCGACCGGGCCGCCGCCATCGTCCACGCCTTCGACTGCGGTCTGGTCGCCCCCGGGCAGGGCCCCCGCCCGGCGCGACCGGCCTCCCGGACCGCGGCCGTGCCGGTGGCGGGAGCGACACCGGCGTTACGGGTCTCCCTGCTGGGGCCGTTGCGGGCCTGGCGGGACGGGCGCGTTCTGGACCTGGGGCATCAGCGCCAGCAGACCGTTCTGGCGGTTCTGGCGCTGGGCCTGGGACGGCCCCTCACCCGGCGGGAACTCCTCGACGATGTGTGGGGGTTGGAGCAGCCGGCCGCGAACGTGGTGCCCGTGTACGTCTACCGGCTGCGGAAGGCTCTGGGCGACGGGGGCGGTCCTGCCCCGGTCATCGAGCACGGCCCCCGGGGCTACCGGCTGGCCCCCGGCGCCGTCGATGTGGACGTGGCACGGGTGGAGGAGCTGGTCGCCGGCATCGGGGAGGCCGAGCGGGCGGACGATCCGGCGGAGGCGGTCCGGCTCTGCTCCCGGGTGCTGGAGTTGTTCCGCGGGGAGCCCCTGGCGGGGCTGCCGGGGCCGCTCGCCGAGCTGGAGCGGCTGCGGCTCACCGAGCGCAGGATCGCCGTGGTGCGGCGGAAGGCCCGGTGGCAGCTGCGGCTGGGCCGGGACGCCGAGGCGATCGCCGAGTTGTTCGCGCTGTCGGCGGAGCACCCCCTGAACGAGCCGTCGGCCGCGATGCTGATGCGGGCGCTGCAGCGGGACGGGCGCCAGGCGGAGGCCCTGGCGGTGTTCGAGCGCGCCCGCCGCAGCCTCTCCGACGACCTCGGGGTCGCCCCGAGCGGGGTGCTGCGACGGGCGCATCAGATGATTCTGCGCGGTGACGAGGCCGGACCGGATCTCGGCCCGGCCTGATCCGCGCCCGATCTACGCGGCGGCGAACTCGCTTTCCAGCCGGGGGATCAGGTCTTGGAGGTCCTGCTCCCAGCAGTAGCCGTTGTGGCCGCCGTTGCACTGGCCGCCCCACCCGGCCCCGTCGCCGTAGTTGACGTAGTAGTAGGACATGCCCAGGGCGTCCATGGCGGCCTTGACGTTCTTGGCCGCGCCCGCCACCCAGAACTCGGGATCGGTGACCTCGCCTCTCCCGTCGCCGGTGTAGATGGAGACCCCCACTCCGGCGTCGGCCAGCCGGTCCATGTGCTGCGAGGGGTCGACCTCGTTGAACCGCCAGTCGGCGTTGAACACCGGGTAGGGCGAGCCGAAGGCGGCGTCGCTGTCCACGGCGGGTCGGTACGGGGAGTCGTTCGGGTCGCAACTCCCGGACGCCAGGGCGCAGATCACGCCCTGCCCGTCGATGAGGGAGGCGACGACGGCCAGCCGCAGGCCCATGGACCTGACCGAGAAGTCGATGTCGCCGGAGAGGGAGGCGGTGTGGCTGAACAGGTCGGGGCGGACCTGGGCGTAGTGGAAGGCGCCGAAGCCGCCCATGGAGACGCCGGCGACGGCCCTGGCCTGCTTGGTGGCGATGGTCCGCAGGTTCGCGTCGATGAACGGGATGACCTGGTCCAGGTGGAAGTTCTGCCAGTTCTGCGCTCCCGCCGCGGTCTTCTGGTTGAGCCAGTTGGTGTACCAGCCCCGGGCGCCGCCGTCCGGGATGACGGTGATCATCTCGTCCGACCGGTGGAGCGCCGGGTAGTTCTGCTGGACCGGGTCGTCGGGCGAGCCGTGCAGGAAGTAGAGGACCGGGTAGCGGCGGTCCGGGGCGTCGTGGTAGCCGCCGGGCAGAATGATCTTTATGTGCTGCTCGCCCGCGACCTCGGGCGTGGTCACGGTGAGGTAGAAGTCGGTGGCGCTTCCGACCGGCGCGCCGACCTGGGTCAGGCCGAAGCCGTCGGGCAGCGACGGCGGCGTGCCGGGGTCGGCGGCGCGTACCGCCCCCGCGGGTGCGACCACGGCCACCGCCGCGACGGCCCAGGCCACCGCGAGCCGCCACCAGAGTGCTGTTCTCCGTACGGTACTCGTCACTGCGTTCCCCTCGTGAGGCTGCCGGAAGGCTCAGTTCAGAACGGTGGTGCGCAACTGCGGTGAGGCCGCGATCTGTTCCTCGGTGAAGCGCCCGGTCACCCACCCGCCGGCCGAGAACAGCTTGGTCTGGTCGGCGTGGTGCGGCGAGTTCGGGTCGGCCGACTGGGAGTAGGCCATGACGGAGAGCGCCTGGGGCGGGCCGGTGGCGGTGAAACGCACCTGCTGGATGAAGCTGGAGCCGAAGACGATGTCCGGTGCGCCGTCGACCTGGCCGGGGGTGATCACGTTCAGCACGCCGAGCTGGCCGAGCGAGCCGTGGATCGGGATCTGCTCGCCGCCCCGGGTGACCTTCTGGATGTCCGACAGCGGGGCGTTCAGCGGGATGTTCGCCTTGCGCAGCGCGAGGACGGCCCGGCCGAAGGCGTCACGTACGGCGGAGCTTCCGGAGTCCAGCGAATTGGGGGTGTGCACCGGGTCCTTGGGGTCGAAGGGGACCCGCCACGGCAGCTTCTCCACCCCCTGTCCGTTCAGCAGGAAGGCCCAGTAGTTGGCGAAGAGCCAGGAACCCCGGCTGTCCGTCGTGTAGTCATGGCTCTTCCAGGCGGCCAGGACCGGGCAGGCTTCTCTCACGTCGACCAGGTTGCCGTCGACCAGGATGTGCCCGAAGGGCACGTTCTGACACATCGTCACCGAGGCGTCGAGGGCCAGGTCGGCGGCTCTGCTGTTGTCGGCGAACAGCAACTGCCCCATGGTTTCGGGGGTGAAGCCCTTGCCGGGCAGGCCGTCGGTGCCGGCGATCCGCTTCTGCGCGGTCAGGATGAGTTCCTGCGTGCGCAGCGACCGGGGCGCGGCGGTGTCGCCCATCACCCGGGGGAAGGACAGCGGTTGCGCGGGATTGGCCAGCCAGGGGCTGTCGTTGGCGTTGCCCACGACGTCGCCGCGGATCAGGCGCGGTTGCTGGTGCGGGTCCAGCAGTCCCGGCGCGGCCGCGTTCGGGTCGTCGGGCCAGTCGCAGGCACTGCGCTTGCCGTCGAGGATGGAGATCGGCGGCACGTTCGGCAGCCGGAGCGACTGGTCGAACAGCAGTCGGCCGGTGGCGGTGAGGCAGGATTCCGCGTGCTGGTCGGTGATGTTCGGGGTGGCCTGGATGTCCGCGTACAGCGCGTTGCCCGTGCGGTCGGCGGCGACGGTGTTGAAGAAGGGAACGCCCTGGGTGGTCTCCAGGATGTTCACGACGTCGTGGACGTCCTCGGCCCGGTCGAGGCGGAACCAGCTGTTCAGCGCCCGGAGGTTGTGCAGGTTCACATCGCGTACGGCGTGCGCGCTGACCACCCAGGGCAGCGGGATGCCCTGCATCGAGGTGGTGACGGGGCCGTAGCGGGTAGACCACAGCGTCCGGCCGGCCTTGGCGAGGGAGCCGTCCGGCTTCAGCACGTCGACCTCGACCCGCTGCGAGGTCATCCGCTCCCAGGCCCCGTCCACCAGGTATGTGGTGGGGTTGAGCGGATCCACCTGTACGTCGAACAGTCCGAACGGGGCCACCGTGGCGACCGTATGGCTCCAGGCCACGTTCTCGTTGTGGCCGATGTTCACCGCGGGGAAGCCCAGCAGGCTGGCCCCGGAGACATTGACCTTGCCCGGGATCGTCAGCTGGCTCTGCCACATCCGGTTCTTGCCCTGCCACGGAAAGTGCGGGTTGGCCAGCAGCATGGCGGTGCCGCCGGACACGCCCTGCGAGCCGACCGCCAGGGCGTTGCTGCCCATGCCCTGTTCGCGGCTCGCCGCCATCGCGTCGCGGATCTTCGCGGCGGTCTCCTCGGGCGAGGAGGCCCGTGGCGCGGGTTCGCCGGAGGCGGCCTTCGGCTGTGCGGCGGCCGAGGCTCCCGGGGGCGCCGCGTTCACCTGGCCGTCCAGGAGCGCGTCGGCGCTGCCCATGATGATCTCGGCATGCGCGTGCCGGTAGACGTCCATCTCCGTGATCGGGCGGACCCAGTCCGCGCCGCGGCAGGCCGGGTCGGAGATGCCGTCCACGCCGGTCTCGGCCAGGTATCTGTTGTACCCCTGGACATAGCCGCGGATGGCTTCCCGGACCTCGGGTTCGGGCCCGTCGGGGGCGGGCTGGTCGAGGAGCCGCTCCACCACCCGGTCGTCCTTGAGCCGCTGGAAGTACAGATCGCTGTTGAGGTTGCTGGTGGTGTTCTGGTTCTGTCCGGGGCTCGCCCTGCCGTCGGGGCCCAGATGCCGGGACCGCCGGGCGTCGACCATCAGATAGGTGTCGGCCAGGGTGCAGATGTTGTCCTCGGCCGCCGCGTATCCGTAACCCGTTCCCAGCCCTTCCCAGTCCGAGGCGATGATGTGCGGAATGCCGTATTCGGTGTAGCGGATCGTCGGCCTGTCCGGCCCGGCTTCGGCGGCCGCCGCCCCCGTGGCCGTCGAACCGGTGGCCGCCAGTGTGCTCATCACCGCCACCGCGGCGACGACCGCCACCGGCAGCCTCGTTCGGTGTCTCCTCCGTGCCATCGCTGTCCCTCCCCTGTCGTACGGGCCGTCGCCCGAACGCGGTCAAGTTAAGGAGCGGCGATGAAATCCCGCTGAAATCCGCACGGTGACGTGGCCCACCGAACCCCGTCCAGAACGGGGCATCCATGGCGTCGGGCAACGAGTTTTGGCTATGTGGCCGAAGAGCACCGATGAACTCCCCCGCCGGATGAGTATCGTTCCGCTCGTCCGACAAGCGACAAACAGGACGGGGGGCGCAGTGAGCGGTGTAGTCGTTCATCTGCCGCAGGGAAGCGGTGGCGCCGTCGGCGGCGGACCGCACGGGGACAGGATGACCTTACGGCTGGGCCCCGGCGAGGCGGCCCGCTTCGGGCGGGGCTCCACGGCCCTGCCCGTGGAGCTGCGTCTCGACGATCCGGCGATCTCCCGGCTCGCCGGGGAGATCCGGGTCACCGACGACCACTGGCAGTTGACGAACCACAGCACGACCCACAGCTATCTCGTGGAGAACCCGGAGGGCGCGGGGGAATACCTGCGGGTGCCGCCGCGACGGGTGGGGGCGCCGATCCCGTTCGAGTTCGCGCGCGTCGTGCTGCCGACGCGCGGTGACGTCACGACCTCCTTCCAGGTGTTCGCGCCCGATCACCTCTATCTGGACCCGGACGCGATGGGCGGTCCCTGGGGGAACAGCACGGTCACGGCGTACTCCCTGAACGAGACGGCCACCTACTTCCTCGTGCTGGTCGCGCTCTGCGAGCCGCGGCTGCGCGATCAGTCGCGGGTGGCGGTCCCCACCACGCCGCACATCGTCGAGCGGCTCGGTGGGCATCTCCCCGGCGGCGAGCTGACCGCACGGGCGGTCAGCTCGCACATCGACTACCTCGCCGAGCAGAAGCTGCGCATCGGCGGGCCGGACGCCTCCGAGCCGGGCAAGGGCGACCGCCGCAACGGCAAGCGGGAGGAGATCGTGGCCCTGGCGCTGCGGTTCGGGCTCGTACGGGAGGAGCATCTCGCGCTGTTGCCGCCCCTGGCCGGGGCCGGCGGGCGGGAGCGGCAGGCCGTACGGTGAGCGCGCCGCAGGGTCTGCGGGACCTCGCGGACGGCGACGGCGCGGAGTCGCTTCCACCCGGCTACCGGGTCGGGGACTGGGTGGTCACCCGGCCGATCGGGTCCGGGGGCTGGTCCACGGTGTACGCGGCCCGGCCGGCCGAGGGGCGGACCGGCGGGGCTGCCGTGCCCCGGGGGCACACCGACGTGGCGCTCAAGATCATGCCGACCGCCGGGCTCGCGCCGCGCCAGGCGCGGCGGATCGTGGAGTCCGCCCGCCGCGAGGTCGAACTCGGGCGCGGGGCGGTCGGGTGCGGCGAGAACGAACGACTCCAGGACGCCGATCAGCCGGGGGTGCCCGGCCCCGCGCCCGAGTTCGACC
>MUNB01000265.1 GCA_002154345.1 Streptomyces griseus | reverse complement strand
GCCCGTGCCGTGCGGCACGGGTCGCCTTCTATCTTCGCTGATGAAACCGCGCTCGCACGACGCCTTCCCGGGTCTCTTTACCCGGATCTCGCACGTTTGACCGGGGCGGCCGCCCTGACCTGCGGCTCGTCCCGGCTCCCCATGTATATGTCTGGTTACTCTGTGTATCACGGGGTGTGACCAGGAGCAACGACGGTGGCCATGGGTTCTGGTGCGGTTGCAGCGTTCGCGGGGCACGGCGTGTTCGTATGCGCCGTTCGAGAGCCGTCGGTGCGCCGGTCGGCACCATGTTCGATGTTTCGTCAGGCCGGGCGGGTGCGGCGGTAGTAGGAGACGGTGACGGCCCCGAGGAGCGGACCCCAGAGGACGAGCGGCTGGTAGATGACGCCGACCAGGAGCCGGCCGGTGGGGGTCATGTCGGTGTGGGGGTACGTCCACCACAGCGGCATGGCGGCCCAGATCGCCGTCAGCGCGAGAGCACCGGCGGCGGCCGGTACGACGGCGGNNCGGCCGCCGACACGAGGTATCCAGCGGGGCACCGTTTCGCCCCACGGCCGCACCAGGCCGAGGGAGAGCAGGGCGAGCAGTTCGCAGACGACGCTCAGTGTCAGCATCCACAGCTTGGCGCCCGGGGTGTCGAACGGTACGAAGCCCGCCGCGGTGTACCCGGACGGGAACCCGAGAGCCATCGCCAGCCGCCACAGCGCGGTTGGCAGCACGATCAGCGTGATCAGCTGCGCGGAGCGGACCGCCC
>MUNB01000264.1 GCA_002154345.1 Streptomyces griseus | reverse complement strand
CCGCAACGCCGCCGACGCGCTGGCCACCCACAGCCCCGACGCCCCGATCGCCGTCGCGGTGGCCCAGGCGTACTGCTCGGGCGTCGCGGTCCACGCCGCCGAGGAGTGCGTCCAGTTGCACGGCGGGATCGGCATGACCTGGGAACACCCCGCGCACCTGTACCTGAAGCGGGCCAAGGCCGACTCGATCGCGTACGGCACGGCGGGCAGCCACCGTCAGGCGGTCGCGGAGCTCGCGGAGCTGCCCGCTCCGTAGCGTTCGATCGCTACGGACGCGTCGGCCGGCTCGTCCATTGCGGTGGTGTGCGTGTGCGGGGCGATCCGTTCCGGCCCGGTGGGCGTTTGTCCGAGGGGCGCGAGTGCGCCCGGGCAGACGACCGACAAGGGTGTGAGGCAGGCGATGACGGACATGGATCGCAGAAGGGTTCTGCGGCTGACCTCGGCGGCGACCGCCGCCGGGGGACTGGTCGTCGGGGCGGGCGGGGCCGCCCACGCGGCGCGCAGGGCGGACCGCCGGATCGTCCTGACCGGCAGGCGTACGGGTGCGAACATCCCGGACGTCCTGACGGCCGGCGTCCCGTACTTCGTCAGGTACGAGCTGTCGGACGCGCAGGGCGACAGCGTCGGCACCGAGAACGCCCACTGCCTGCCCGTCACCGTCGGGCTGGACGGCTCGTTCGTCATGGCGACGCTGGCCCTGAGTCTCGACGACGGCCTGATCACGGCGGCCACGGCCTTCCAGCGGCCGCTTCCCGCCGTCACCGAGTCCCCGGTGAACTTCCAGCCGTGGTCCCACGTCTTCGCCGTCACCGGAGGGACGGGCACCTACTCCGGCGCGGCCGGCTCGATCACGATCGACCACCGGACGCGGGACGAGGACGTGCTCACCGTCGACCTGGCCGACGCTCCGCTGTAGGCGGCCGCGGCCGCCCCCGAGCGTTCATGCTCGGTCACACCGGCCCTGGTACACCCCGTCCCGCCTGTCGAGGCGGGGTGTACCAGGGCCTTTTACGTGCTGTTTAATTGCGTGCTGTTCGCAACAACAGTCGATCTTCAACAGGGATGTGCAGAGTATGACGGCCCGATCGATACGGGTGGCGGTCGCCGCCACGCTGGTGACCGCCCTGTCCCTGACCGCGGCGGCCTGCTCGAACCCGGACAGCGCCAAGGGCGGATCCGGATCGGGGTCCACCTCGGCCGTCGTCGGCATCGCCTACGAGCCCGACAGCCTGAGCCCGCTGCTCGGCTACGGCAAGGACGGCAACTCCAAGATCTTCGACGGACTGCTCGCGCTCGACGCCGACCTGCAGCTGAAGCCCGCCCTCGCCGCCGAACTCCCCGAGGTCAGCGCCGACGGTCTGACGTACACGTACAAGCTGCGGCAGGGCGTGAAGTTCAGCGACGGCAAGGCGTTCGGCGCCAAGGACGTCGTCTTCACCTACCGCACCATCCTCGACGAGAAGACCAACAACGCCTCGCGCACCGAGCTGGACGCCGTCAAGGACGTCACCGCGAAGGGCGAGGACACGGTCGTCTTCACGCTCAAGTACCCCTACGCGCCGTTCGCCCAGCGCACCGTCCTGCCCATCGCCCCCGAGCACATCGCGGGCAAGCAGGACGTCAACACCGGGGCCTTCACCACCAAGCCGGTCGGCACCGGGCCCTACGTCCTCACCAAGTGGTCCAAGGGCGAGAAGCTCAGCTTCACCGCCAACCCCCACTACTGGGGCGGCGAGCCGGAGGTGAAGAAGTTCACCATGGCGATCATCAAGGACGACGACGTGCGCGCCACCCGGCTGCGCTCCGGCGACCTCGACGGCGCGATCCTGCCGCCCAACCTCGCCAAGGGCTTCGCCGACGACCAGGCCAGGAAGACCTACGCCGCGAACAGCTACGACTACCGCACGGTGACCCTCCCGACGCACAACAAGGTCGCCGGCGACACCGCCGTACGCCGTGCCCTCGACGTCGCCGTCGACCGCGAGACCATGGTGAAGGCCATCCTCAACGGCGCGGGCAAGCCCGCCTACGGGCCCGTCCCCACCGACAGCGAGTGGTTCACCAAGGGCACCGAGCGGAAGCATGACCTCGCCGCCGCGAAGAAGATCCTCGACGAGGCCGGCTGGAAGCCCGGCAAGGACGGCGTCCGGGTCAAGGACGGTGTGCGCGCCGCCTTCCCGCTCTGGTACCTGACCGGTGACAAGCTCCGCCAGGAGCACGCCCTCGCCTACGCCTCCGACGCCAAGAAGGCGGGCATCGCCATCACCGCCGAGGCCGGCACCTGGGAGGTCATCGAGCCCCGGATGAAGCACGACGCCGTGCTCGCGGGCGGCGGCTCTCCGGCCGACCCCGACTTCGACCAGTACACCCTGCTGAAGTCCTCCCTCGCGGGCGACGGCTTCAACAACATGGCCTGGTACGACAACAAGGCCGTCGACGCCGCGATCGAGGCGGGCCGCAGGAGCGGGGACAAGGCCGAGCGGAAGAAGGCGTACGACACCGTCCAGCGCGAGCTGGTGAAGAACCCGGGCTACACCTTCCTCACCCACATCGACCACCTCTACGTCGTCGACGACCGCTTCGGATCGCTCACCACCCAGATCGAGCCGCACGACCACGGGCTGGCCTCCGGCCCCTGGTGGAACGTGGAGAAGTGGTCCACCGACGGCGCCGGGGGCTCGAAGAAGTGAGCCGCCGCCTCCCCTGGGGGCCGATGGCGCGGATGGCGGGACGGCGGGCCCTGTTCGCCGTCCCCGTCCTCGGCGCCGTCACCTTCGGTGTCTTCGCCGTCGCCGCGGCGTCCCCCTTCGACCCGGTCAAGGCCTACGCCGGCACCGCCGGGCTCACCGCGTCACAGGAGAACCTCGACCAGCTGCGGGCCAACCTCGGCGTCGACCAGCCGCTCGTCGCCCGCTGGTGGGACTGGCTGACCTCGGCGTTCCGGGGCGACCTCGGCGACTCCAGCGTGATGCGCCAGCCGGTCGCCGACGTCATCGCCGAGCGCATGGGCTGGTCCGTCCTCCTCGCCGCCACCGCCTTCCTCGTCGCGATCCTGCTCGGCACCGGCCTCGGCGTCCTCGCCGCGCGCAGGCCCGGCGGCTGGCTCGACCGGTGCGTCAGCTCCGTCGCGTACACCCTGGAAGCCGCCCCCGCCTTCTGGCTCGGGCTGCTCGCCATCTGGTTCTTCGCCCTGAAGCTCGACGTCCTCCCGGCCGGCGGGCTCACCGACGCCGCCAGCGAGGTCGTCACCTTCGGCCAGGTCGCCTCGCACCTCGTGCTGCCCGCCGCCGTCCTCGGCGTCTCGCAGCTGCCGTGGTTCTTCCTGTACGTACGCCAAGGGGTCGCCGACGCCCTGGCCGAGGACCCGGTCCGCGGCGCCCGCGCCCGGGGCCTGAGCGAGCGGACCGTGCTCCTCGGTCACGCCCTGCGCTCCGGCATGCTGCCGATGCTCACCCTGATCGGCTCCCGCGTCCCCGAACTCATCACCGGCGCCCTGCTCGTCGAGACGGTCTTCAGCTGGCCCGGCATCGCCGCCGCCACGGTCGAGGCCGCCACCTCGGTGGACTTCTCGCTGCTCGCCGCGCTCACGGTGCTCGCCACCGCCGCCGTACTCCTCGGCAACCTCCTCTCCGACCTCCTCTACGGACTCGCCGACCCCCGGGTGGCCTTCGATGGCTGAGACCACGCTCGCCCTTCCCGGCCGCACCACCCGCCGCGTCCGCGTCGTCACCTCGGCCACGATCGTCATCGCCGTCGCGCTCGCCGTCCTCGTCGTGCCGCCGCTGACCCAGCTCGACCAGCAGGCCGTCGATCTGGCCAACAAGCTCGTCCCGCCGTCCCTCGCCCACCCGTTCGGCACCGACGACGTCGGCCGCGACCTCCTGCTGCGCTGCGTCTACGGGCTCCGCGTCTCGCTGCTCGTCGGTCTCGTCGCGGCCCTCACCGCCACCGTCATCGGCACCGCGATCGGCGCGCTCGCCGGGGCGTTCGGCGGCTGGACCGACCGGGTGGTGATGCGCGTCGTCGACGCCCTGTCCTCCATCCCGCATCTGCTGCTCGGCATCTTCATCGTCGCGATGTTCCGGCCCGGCGTCTGGCCGGTGGTCATCTCGGTCGCCCTGACGCACTGGATCTCCACCGCCCGGATCGTCCGCTCCGAGGTCCTCTCGCTGCGCTCGCGCCCCTTCATCGACGCGGCCGTCTCCGGCGGCGCGTCGCGCACCCGCGTCATCGTGCGCCACCTGCTGCCGGGCGTGCTCCCGCAGGCCGGACTGGCGGCGGTGCTGATGGTGCCGCACGCGATGTGGCACGAGTCCGCGTTGTCCTTCCTCGGCCTCGGCCTCCCGGCCCATCAGGCGAGCCTCGGCAACCTCGTCCAGTCCGCGCGCGGTTCGCTGCTCGCGGGGGACTGGTGGCCCACCCTCTTCCCCGGCCTCTTCCTGATCATCCCGACCCTCGCGCTCGCGGGACTCGCCGGAGCCTGGCGCGACCGGATCAACCCGCGCCGGAAATCGGAGCTGATGCTGTGACCGACGCCCGCGAGAACACCGTGGCGCCCGCCCTCGACGTCCGGGGCCTCTCCGTCCGCTTCCGGATGCGCGGCGGCCGGGACATCGCCGCCGTCACCGACGCCCGCTTCTCCGTCGCACCGGGGGAGTGCCTGGCCCTGGTCGGCGAGAGCGGCTGCGGCAAGTCCGTCCTGGCCTCCGCGCTGCTCGGACTGCTGCCCGCCAACGCGGCCACCACCGGAAGCGCGGTGCTCGGCGGCGACACGGACCTGCTCACCGCCGACGAGCGCACCCTCGCCCGCACGGTACGGGGACGGCGCATCGGCCTCGTACCGCAGAGTCCCGCCGCCCACCTCACCCCCGTGCGCACCGTCCGCGCCCAACTGGAGGAGAGCCTGCGCGAGCTGACCGGAGTGCGGGGGAGCGAACTGCGCAAGGCGGCCGTGGCGGCGGCGGACCGTGCCTCGTTCCCCGACGGCCACCTCGACCGCTACCCGCACGAGCTCTCCGGCGGCCTCGCCCAGCGCGCCGCGACCGCCCTCGCCCTGATCGGCGACGCCCCGCTGCTGCTCGCCGACGAACCGACCACCGGACTCGACCGGGACCTCGTCGAGCGGACCGTGGACGAACTGCGCCGCCACACCGACGAGGGCCGGGCGCTGCTGATCATCACCCACGACCTGGCCGCCGCCGAACGCATCGCCGACCGGGTCGCCGTCATGTACGCCGGCCGGATCGTCGAGATCGGGGACGCCCCGCGCTTCTTCGGCGCGCCCGGCCCCCGGCACCCGTACGCCAAGGGCCTGCTGGACGCCCTGCCCGAGCGGGACTTCGCCCCGATCCCCGGGATGCCGCCGGAGCTGGGGGCGCTGCCCGAGGGCTGCGCCTTCGCGGCCCGCTGTGCGTACGCCGACGCCCGCTGCACCGAAGAGCAGCCGGTCTTCGATGCGGATCTGGCCTGCCACCACGCGCTGACCGGCCGGACGCACCCCCTCAAGGAGGCCGCCGATGCTTGAGCTGACCCGGATCACCGCCGGTTACGACCGCCGCGACCCGGTCGTCCGCGAGGTGTCGCTGCACGTGGCGGCGGGCGAGGCGGTCGGGCTGCTGGGCCCCAGCGGCTGCGGCAAGTCCACCCTGGCCAAGGTCGCCGCCCTGCTGCACCGCCCGGACGCCGGAACCATGACCCTGGACGGCACGGTGATACGCGGCTGGCGGCACCGCGCCCCGCGCGCGCAGCGCACCGCCGTCGGCGTCGTCTTCCAGCAGCCCCGGCTCTCCGCCGACCCCCGGCTCAGCCTGCGCGAACTGATCGCCCAGCCGCTGCGGTCCACCGGGCGCCGCCGGGACGTTCCCGGGCGGGTGGCGGAACTGGCCCCGCTGGTCGGCCTCTCCGACGAGCTGCTGGAGCGCCGCCCGCACGCGGTGAGCGACGGCCAGCTCCAGCGGGCCTGTCTGGCCCGGGCCCTGGTGCTGGAGCCCCGGCTGCTGATCTGCGACGAGATGACCGCGATGCTCGACGCGTCCACCACGGCGGCCCTGGTCGCCGTCGTCGAGCGCTACCGCGCCGAGTCCGGGGCCGCCCTGCTGGCCGTCGGCCACGACCGGGTGCTGCTGGAGCGCTGGTGCGACCGTACGGTCCGGTGGGGCGAGCGCGAGACCGAGAAGACACCGGCCGGGGCCGCCGGGTGAACAGCTAGGAGGACAGCGAGTCGACGACCACGGAGGCCGCCTCGGCGATGAGCCGGTCGTCCGGCTCCGCGTCCTTCGTACCGCGGTGCGACAGCACGGCGATCACGATGGGAGCGGAGTCCGGGGGCCAGACCACGGCGATGTCGTTGCGGGCCCCGTAGTAGCTGCCGGTTCCGGTCTTGTCGCCGACGACCCAGCCCTTGGGCACACCCGCCCTGATCACCGCGTCCCCGGTGGTGTTGGTCCGCAGCCAGGCCGTCAGCTGCGCCCGCTCGGGTGCGCGCAGGGCCTTGCCCAGGACGAACGCGCGCAGATCCTCGGCCAGCGCCCGGGGCGTGGAGGTGTCCCTCTGCTCGCCCGGGACCCAACGGCTCAGCTCCGGCTCCTCCCGGTCCATCCGCGTGACGTCGTCGCCCAGCTTCTCCAGCGAGGCGTCCAGGCCCTTCGGTCCGCCGACGTGGTCGAAGAGGAGGTTGGCCGCGGTGTTGTCGCTGTAGCGCACGGAGGCGTCGCACAGTTCCTTGAGCGTCATGCCGGTGTCCACGTGCTTCTCGGTGACCGGGGAGTTGGCGACCAGGTCCTCGCGGGTGTAGGTCACCCGTTTGTCGAGGCCGTCCAGGGAGTAGGTGTCGAGCACGACCGCGGCCTGGAGCGCCTTGAAGGTCGAGTTGTAGGCGAACCGCGCCCGGTCGTTGTGGGTCACCTCGCGTCCGGTGCCGGTGTCGACGGCGTACACGCCCAGCCGTGCGCCGAACTCGCGCTCCAGCTTCTCGAAGCCCTCGGCGTACGGCTTCGCGGTGGCGGAGGCCGACGTGCTCGCGACGGGCTTGGCGGAGGAGTCCCGCGCGGCGGAGTCGCTCTGCCCGCAGGCCACCAGCGGTACGAGGGAGAGCGCGGCGACCAGACCGGCGACGGCGGTCCTGACACGGGGGTGATGCATGGGCGAAACCTCCTGGCGCTCGCGACCGGAGCGCATCGGGTACGGGGCCGCACGGCCCCGTACCGGTACGTGATCATGCCTGCCGAAGCCACCTTCGTCCCCGCCGGTCATGCGGTCCAATACGCTCATGCGCGTTTCCATGCCGAAACCGCATAGGCTCGGGGGCGTGGATCTGGTCGGAGCATGTCGGGCGTTCGTCAGTGTCAGCGAGTACGGCGGCTTCACCGACGGGGCCGCCGCCGCGGGGATGTCCCAGTCGGTGGCGAGCCGTCGGGTGGCGGCGCTGGAGGAACGCTTCGGCGAGCAGCTGTTCGAGCGCACCTCGCGGCGGGCGGTGCTCACCCCCTTCGGGCGCGACATGCTGGCCGCCGCCGGACAGCTCGTCCAGGCCGCCGACGTGCTGCTGGAGGAGGCCGAAGCCGTCAAGCACAAGCCCTGGCGACTGGCCGTCCCCGCCGTCTGCTCCGCGTCCGCCCTGGCCCGCCTGGTCGCCGACGCGCGGGGGCACGGGGTCCGGCTCGACCTGAGGACGGCCGGGCCGGCGCGGCGCAGGGAACTCGTCCAGGCCCAGCAGGTGCGCGCCGGTCTGCTCGCCGTACCCGCCGAAGGGGCGCCCTGGTCGGTGCCGCTGGGGCTGGCCGGGGCGCGGGATGGCGGGGTACGGCGGATCTACGTCGAGACGCTGCGGCTCGGGCGGGCCGCACAGGGCCCGGCGCGCCGGGTCTGGATCCAGCCGGAGGACGACGTACCGCACATCCGCGATCCGCTGACGCGGCTGCGGGACGCGGTGGGGCTGCGGCCCGCGCAGGTGCTCGCCGCACCGGACGTGACGGCCGCGGCGGCCGAAGTCCTCTGCTCCGACGATCTGTTGCTGTGCTCCCGCGCACAGGCGGCGGAACTCGCCCTGGCCTGGCATCCCATCGGCGAGATGACGCTGCGCCGGGGCTACGCCCTCGCGGTCGTGGCGGACGGCAACCCCCTGCCCATGGAAGCGCGGCTGGGCGAGGCCATCGCCCGCTGCCTGGGCGCGGACGATCCGGCGGCCGCCGGGGGAGGGAAGGCGGCATGAACACCGAGGCTCTGCTGCGGGGCGTGCGCGCCCGGCTGTCCGAAGGCGGCCTGCGCGCGTGTCTGCTGGTGCGGGACCTGGACACGGGGGAGGAGCTGGGCATCGAGCCGGACACGGACCTGCCGTCGGCCTCCCTGGTGAAGGTTCCGCTCGCGCTCGCCACGCTCGAACGCATCCGGCGCGGTGAGCTGGACGGCGCGACCCCGCTGGACGTGGCGCCCGGCCGGGTCGCCACACCGGGCCCGACCGGCCTCAGCCGCTTCCGGCACCCCGCCCGGATCGCCATCGACGACCTGCTCTACCTCAGCACCTGCCTGAGCGACGGCACGGCCGCCGACGCGCTGTTCGACCTCACTCCGCCCGCCCGGGTCGCCGACCTCCTCCGGGAGTCCGGCCTGCGCGGGATCACGGTCCGGCACCGTACGGAAGAGCTGTTCGACACGCCCATGGAGCGTCTCGACGCCGACCAGGCGCACCTCGCCCACGCGCTGGCCATCGACGCGGGCACCAGCGGCCGCGGCCACCGGGTGCCCCAACTCGACACGACCCGCGCCAACACCGGCAGCGCACGCTCCTTCGTCGACCTCCTCCAGGCCGTGTGGACCCCGTCGAAGATCCATCCGGAAGTGGCCGCAGGGCTCCGCGATCTCCTGGCCCACAACGTGCTGCGCCATCGACTGACCCCGGACTTCAGTTCCGACGCGAGCAGATGGTCCTCCAAGACGGGCACGCTGCTGAACCTCAGACATGAGATCGGCGTCGTGGAGCACGCCGACGGACAGCGCTTCGCCATCGCCGTCCTGACCGAGTCGTCGGTCCCGGCCGGCGCACAGCCGGGCGTCGACGCGCTGATGGCCGAAGCCGCCCGGCGGCTGCGCGACCATCTCAGACAGCTGTAGAAATCCTCCCCCGAGGTGGCCACGGCGTGAAACATCGCCGAACACCTGTCAGGTACCTGACGGATGTGCCGGTCGCGCCCCCATACTCGTCGCGACCCCGTCCCCCGCTCAGGGAGTCCCGATGGCCCACCTCACCCGTCGCCGCGCGCTCACCGTCGCCCTCGCCACCGCCGCCGCGGGCGTCGCCGTCCCCACCGCGACGGCGGCCGCCGCACCGGCCCGCCCGCGCGGCCCGCGTCCGTTACGCCAGGCCCACGCGCACAACGACTACCTGCACCCCCGGCCGCTGCACGACGCGCTCGCGCACGGCTTCACCAGCGTCGAGGCGGACGTCTTCCTCGTCGACGGCGAACTGCTCGTCGCCCACGAGCCCGCCGGACTCGACCCCACCCGCACCCTCGCCTCGCTCTATCTGGACCCGCTGGCCGCCCTGGTCCGGGCCGGCCACGGCAGCGTCCATCCGCACCACCGCACCCCGCTGCAGCTCCTCATCGACATCAAGGCCGACGGCGTCGCCGCCTACGCCGAGCTGGACCGGCAACTGCGCCGCCACCACCGCATCCTCACCCGCTACCGCCACGGCCGCGTCCATCCCGGCGCGGTCACCCCGGTGATCTCCGGCGACCGCGCAGCCCGCGCCCCCATGGAGGCGCAGTTCACCCGGTACGCGTTCTACGACGGCCGCCTCGACGACCTCGGCACCGCGGCCCCCGCCGCCTTCGCCCCGCTCGTCAGCGCCAACTGGACCCAGAGCTTCGGCTGGCTCGGTGCGGGCCCCTTCCCCCGGGCCGAGCGCGACCGGCTGCACGCCCTCGTCACCGCCGCCCACCGCGAGGGCCGTCGCATCCGCTTCTGGGCCACGCCCGACCTGCCGGGCCCCGCACGCGAGGCCGTCTGGTCCGAACTGCTCGCCGCCGGGGTCGACCACCTCAACACCGACGATCTGGCCGGACTCGAACGCTTCCTCCGCGCCCGTGGGAACGGCGCTCCGACCCCGTAACGCCCATCGGCCCGGAAGTACCCGTTCGGCGGACACGCCAGTGCGCCGAACAGCCTCTCCGCTGCGCCACACTGGCGGCCGAAAGCCGCAAATCCGGCGCGGCGGAGGAGGTTGGCCATGGCCATTTCGATCTCACTGGTACTGCTTCTGACGATCCTGGCTGTGATCTTCCTGCGCAACGGAGGCCTGAAGATCTCGCACGCGCTGGTCTGCGCCCTGCTGGGGTTCCTCATGGCCAGTACGAGCATGGCGCCGACCATCCACGACGGAATCGGCGCCACCGCCAACCTGGTCAGCAGCCTGCACCCCTGACGTCCTTCCCCCGACTCCTGACCGGGCCGTCCCGCTGTCCGCGCGGCGCCCCGCGATCCCGCACAATGGGCAGATGTCTTTCCCGCCCCCCGGACGGCACTCGGGCGCCGCCCACCACGAGTACTGCAACACCGGCCTCTGCTGCCGGTGCCAGATGCGTACCTGGACGACGAAGGCGGGCAACGAACGGCTCTGCGGGCCGTGCGCGGCCTGCTGCCAGTCCTGCGGCCGGGCGCCCGCGCCCCATCTGGACGGGCTCGACGGCGGGCTGTGCGCCGAGTGCCGCGGCCTGTGCGGCCGCTGCCACGCCCCGAAGCGGCCCGACGGAACCTGTGCCTGCGACCGCTGGCGCGAGAGCGCCAAGAGCAATCCGCGCGGTTACGTCCTCCAGGCGTTGCCGCAGCAGCTCCTCCAGGCGCTCGGCGGCCGGGTGCCGAGCACCGTCCACGACCTGATCCACCAGGAGCTGGCCAACCGGAGCGCGGGCCTCCTCCGTGAGCGCATCGAACGCCGCTGGAATCTGCGCTGGGCCCACGCCCTCAACGAGAAGGACGAGGACGGCCGCCGCCGCTGGAGCGCCCAGGAGATCGCCGAGCAGTTGCTGATGCCCGGCTCCTGCTCCGATCCGCAGTGCGAGGACGGCCACCGCGTCACCACCGACACCCCGTGCACCCGCTGCCGGCAGCCGCTGCACCGCTTCGTCACCTCGGTCGCCGACCACACCGCGACCCCGGAGCACGCTCAGGCCGCGGCGGCCCGGATCCGCCGGGCGATGCTGGAGAACCGCTCGCACCGCAAGCCCCCGCCGCGCGGATACGACACCACCTGACGATCCGCGCGCCTCCTCATCCGTCCACCAGCCGCGAGCGGATGAGGAAGCGCACCCCTTCCGGGGCCTCCAGCGAGAACCCGCTGCCACGGCCCTCCACCACGTCCACGATCAGCCGGGTGTGGGCCCACACCTCGTGCTGGCTCCGCGACATCCAGAACGGCACGGCCTCGGGCACCCCCTCGACGGCGAGCGACGCGAGCAGCACATCGGCGTTCCCGGTGCGGAACTCACCGGCCGGATAGCACATCGGCGCGCTGCCGTCGCAGCAGCCGCCCGACTGATGGAACATCAACGGACCGTGGTCCGCCCGCAGCCGCCGCAGCAGACCGGCCGCGGCGGGAGTCAGCTCGACGGCGGGAGATTTCGGGTCACACTCCATGGACCTGCACCTTCTCGGCCGAGGCGACGCTGCGACAACCGGACGCAAGTCAACTCGACCGGACGTTGCGACCGGGTTGCACGCCCTATGCTCGCGCCCATGGAGCAACGGGAAGTCGTGAAGCGCGTGATCGGCATCCTCACAGAGGCGCGCGAAATGCAGCGTCTGCTGGAGGCGGACCTCGAACGGGAAGATCTGGACGCGGGAGCGGGCGCCGTCACCGCCCTGCTGAACGAGACGATGCCCCACATCGCCATCCCCGACGACTTCTCCGTCGAGGAGGTGGTCACCGTCGTCGGACGTGAGGTCGGCGGTGCGGTCGAACAACTCGTGAGCGCGTTCACCCTCGCGTTCACGATGCTGGCCCAGGTCCACGACTCCGGGCAGACCGATGTGTCGTCGGCCGACGTCCTCCAGGACCTCGCGCTGCGGGTCGAGGGCGGCGGACCGGACGAGGACGAGGATCCGCTGCTGTAGCCGCCTGCGTTCCGCCGCGCGGGTATGCATAGTGGAGGGAGAAGCGCGAATCTCCCTCGCGGCATGGAGGCAGCTGTGGGAAAGAGCACCGAGATAGCCCGTGCCAAGGCGCGGAGGCTCAAAGGCATGATCAAGGAATCGGACGGCATCGCCCTCGAGAACGAGCGGATGAAGGCCGAGGGCAGGAAGGAACAGGCCGAGGCCCGCCGCGAGGAGGCCCTGGCGCGAGCGTCGCGGGCAGCCTCCCACCGCTGAGAGAAGCGAGGCGCCCGTGCCGTCCCGTACGGCACGGGCGCTTTCGCGGGTCCGGCCGCCCCGGAAGCTCGCGGCTCCGGCGGGCCGCTTTCGGGTGGCGGGCCCTGCCGGCCACCGTCGCGTACGAGGTACGGGGCTCATTTCCGCGCCCGGGCGGTCTCCCGGACCGTCCCGGCGATCCCCGGGTCCAGGGCCGCCCTGACCAGCGCCGCGGCGAACGCCGCCCGGTCCCGGCCGCGCGCCACCTCGGCCAGCCTCCCGGCGGAGGCGGGCAGGCCGAGCCGCTCCGCTCCCCGAACACCCTTCGCGCCGAACCAGGGCCCGAACTCCGGCCAGAGATCCTGTACCTCGCGTACGAAGATGTCGGCCCCGGCCGGACCGATGCCCGGGACCCGCCGCAGCCCCGCCCGCAACGCCTCGCCGTCGCCGTCCGCCTCCGCGCGCAGCCGCCGCAGGTCGCCCTTCCAGACGTCGAGGACAAGCTCCGCGCCCTCGCCGAGCTGGGTCGAGGTCCGCTCGTCGTAGCGGCGGTAGCCGCCCTCTCCCAGCGCGTCCACACGCTGCTGCCAGGTCGCGTCCGCCATCCGGCGCGGAGTGCGCATCCCGTGAGCGAACAGCGCCCGCGCGGCGGCCACGGCGACCGAGGCACGGATCCGGGCGCTCAGCAGGTCGCTCAGCACCAGCAGCTGGTAGAGCGGCTGAGGGGTGTCGCGCAGCCGGACACCCGCTTCCGCCGCGTACGTCCGCCCGTACCCCTCCAGCAGCGCGTCGGTGATCCGGCGCGCCGAAGCGGAGACCTCGCGGCTCATCCGTAACCGAAGATCCGGGCGAGGAAGAATCCGGCGACCACGAGCGCACCGATCACGATCAGGGCGGTCCAGACGCCAGGGTGCTCCCACAGCCCTCCGTCCGCGCGTTCCTCGTGCGCCTCGCTGATGGAGCCTTCGGCCGGCGGTGTCTCTCCTGGGGGGTTCAGCAGAACAGCCATGCCTCCAGGGTCTCTCCGACCGCGCCTCCGCGCACGCCGTCCACCGTCCGCCGTGCCGCACCGGCTACAGGGCCGTACGGCGGAGCCCGGGCCGGGCGAGCGCTGCGGCGAGGCGATTCGGGGCACCGTCAGGGCATGCCCCGAGTCTCCGCCCCCGTCGTCAAACTCGTGCAGCGCACCACCGAACCCGCCGGGGTGCAGACGCTGCGCTCGACGGCGGCCGCCGTCATCGCCTACTCCGTGGCCGTCTGGTTCCTGCCCGAACCGGCCCCGCTGACCGCACCTCTCACCGCGCTGCTGGTCGTCCAGGTGACGCTCTACGCGACCCTCACCACCGGCATCCGCAGGGTGAACTCGGTCATCGTCGGCGTCCTCATCGCCATCGGCTTCAGTTCGCTGGTGGGCCTGAGCTGGTGGAGCCTCGGCCTCACGATCTTCACCTCGCTGCTGATCGGGCGGCTGGTGCGGGTCAACGAGTTCGTGCCCGAGGTGGCGATCAGCGCGATGCTGGTCCTCGGCGTCTCGCAGGTCGCCGACACCGCCTGGGACCGGGTGTGGGAGACGCTGATCGGCGCCGTCGTGGGGCTCCTGTTCAATCTGCTGCTGGCCCCGCCCGTCTGGGTCGGCTCGGCCGGCTCCTCCATCGAGTCGCTGGCCGCCCGGATGGGCACCATGCTGCGCAGCATGGGCGAGGAGGTGGTGGGCAACCACCCCGTGTCCCGGGCCGCCGCCCGGCTCCACGAGGCCCGCAGGCTCGACCACGACATCGTGGAGGTCGACGCCTCGCTGCGACAGGCCGAGGAAAGTCTCACCCTCAACCCCAGGGTGAGACAAGGGCTGCTCCACCGGGTCGTCCTGCGCACCGGACTCGACACGCTGGAGATCTGCGCGGTCGTCCTGCGCGTCCTGTCCCGCACCCTCACCGACCTGGCGAAGGCCCGCACCGAGGAGTCGCTGTTCCCGGCCGATGTGACGGAACTGCTCCGGGAACTCTTCGGCCGGCTCGCCGAGGCGGTCGAGAGCTTCGCCGTCCTGGTCACGACCCAGCTGGCCGCCGACGCGGAGGCGGCGGAGGAACGGCTCGCCGACGCGCTCGCCCGCAGCCGCGCCACCCGCGACCGGGTGGCCGACCTGCTGCTGGAGGACGTCCAGGAGCACCCGCGTCAGTGGCAGCTGCACGGTGCGCTCCTCGCCGAGATCGACCGGGTGCTGGCCGAACTCGACATCGAGGAGCGCACCAAGCGCCTCGGTGAGGAGCTGGACCGCCGCTCGGGCGAGGCGCACGCGCGCCACCCCCGGCTGCGGGCGCTCCAGCGGCGGCTCGGCCGACAGCCGGACTGACCGCCCGTGCGGGGACGCCGCCCGCGCGGGGATGCGCGGGCGGCCGGTCGCTGGTTCGCTGGGGACACGCCCTGGAGGTCTCCAGCGACCAAGGAGTGATGTGGTGATGAGCGGTTCGGACGAACCCGCCGACCTGGCTCGGCAGATGCGTGAGAAGGCCCAGCAGCTCGCCGAGGCCGCGGAGCGCGCGAGCGATCCGCACGAGCGGGAGCGGCTGGAGAAGAAGTCCCGCACGATCCGGGACCGGAGCGAGCAGCAGAGTGCCATGGCGGCCGGGGACATCTACCCCGAGAAGTAGCCCCGCCGAAGGCCCCCCGGCCGACTGCTCGCCTGCTCCCTGCCCGTCGGTCTGCCCCGCCCGCCCGTTTTCGGAGGAACGCGGAACCTCCGGACGGGCGGGCGTGTGCGGTGCCTCGGCTCACGGGTCGCGCGTCAGGCGGTCCACTCCAGGAGCCGTTCCGCGCTCCAGGTCGTCACCACCCGGTCCGCCGGCACCCCGCACTCCTCGGCGCGGGCGCACCCCGACCGCTGCCAGTCCAGCTGCCCCGGGGCGTGCGCGTCCGTGTCGATCGCGAAGAGCGTCCCCGCCGCCACGGCCGTACGCAGCAGCCGCAGGGGCGGGTCCTGCCGCTCCGGGCGGCAGTTGATCTCCACCGCCGTGCCCGCTTCGGCGCAGGCCGCGAACACCCGGTCCGCGTCGAACCGTGACTCCGGCCTGCCCCGCCCGGCCAGCAGCCGGCCCGTGCAGTGGCCGAGCACGTTCGCCCGTGGATGGCGCACCGCCGCCTCCAGCCGCCGGGTCATCGGCGCCGGGTCCATCCGCAGCTTGGAGTGGACGGAGACCACCACGACGTCGAGGCGGGCCAGCAGCTCGTCCTCCTGGTCGAGCGAACCGTCCGGCAGGATGTCGCACTCGATCCCGGTCAGCAGCCGGAACGGCGCCCACTCCGCGTTGAGCCGGGCCACCACCGCGAGCTGTTCCCGCAGCCGTTCCGGCGACAGGCCGCGGGCCACGGTCAGCCGGGGCGAGTGGTCGGTGAGGACGGCCCACGCGTGCCCCAGCTCCGCGGCGGTCCGGCCCATCTCCTCGATCGGGCTGCCTCCGTCCGACCAGTCCGAGTGCAGATGGCAGTCGCCCGTCAGCAGCTCGTAGAGCTCCTGGCCGCCCTCGACGGGAGGCCGCGCCGCGGCTTCCTTCTCCAGCCGGTCCAGATATCCGGGCGTCCGCCCGGCCAGCGCCTCGCGGATCACCTCGGCCGTGCGGGGCCCGATCCCGGCGACCCGCTCCAGGGTCTTCGCAGCCACTCGCTCGGCCGCCTCGCCCGGGGCCATCGCCTCCACGGCGGCGGCGGCCGTACGGAAGGCCTTCACCCGATAGGTGGCGGCCTGCGAACGTTCCAGCAGGAAGGCGATCCGCCGAAGTGCGGTGACGGGATCCATCGGCACCTCCACCGGGGGCGTCCGTGGCCGGCTCCGGTCCGCCGGGCGCGCCGCCCGTCCCACCAGCATGGGCGCAACCGCCCCCGTACGCCTTTCAGGAGGCGTCCTCCTCCTCGGCGACCTCCGCCGACACCCAGCGGCCGGTCGCCGTGTCGTAGTCCAGGACGGGCCGCCCCCGCACCCCGCTCGTACGGAACGGCCGCCCGTCGTCGTCGATGCGCACCGTGCCGGACCGGCCGCCGCTGCTCCAGGTCAGCTCCGCGATCCAGACGCAGTCGCAGCCGACCGTACGTCCGGTGATCAGGAAGACCTCGGGGTCGGTGGCCGAGACGCTGTACGGGAAGGCGACCGCCTCGATGGGCTCGCCCGAGTCGTTGCCCGCGACCGAGCGGGCGACGGGGCGGGGCACGTCGAGATCCACGTCGAACATCCTCGGGGTGAGGGACCCGCCGCAGCCGGAACTCATCCGGTAGACCCGGCCCTTCGCCGCCGCGCGGCGCTCCACGACCCGGATCCGCAGGGATTCGAGCACCACGGTCCGCTCGTCCCGGCCCTGCAGGGTGATCCGGACTCCGGTCTCACCCGCGTGCACCGCGCCGAGCGCCCCCGCCCAGGACGCCGCGTCGGCCTGCACCGGGGGCGGCGGTACGGCGGCGGGCGCACGGTCGAGGAGGTAGGCGTGGTCGCAGCCGTTCTTCCAGACGTGGTCGTCACCGGTCCAGGTGAACGGCACCCGCCCGGCCCCCGGACCCGGCGAGGCAGCGGACGGTCCGGGGAGCGCCTCGTTACGCGGCCCGACCCCGGACGGCACGCTCGGCCGGGGGCTGTTGGACGGCGTTCCGCCCGGCGTCACGCTCGGTGTGGCCCGCGGCTTTCCGGACGTGCGGGAGCCGGACGGAGAGGGCGCCGGAGTGTCCGCCGGGGGCCCGCCCGGATGCTGGGCCACCGACGGCCGCCGGTCCTGCCCCGGGAGCCCGGTTCCGCCGAAGGCCGCGACCAGGGCGAGGACGAGGACCGCGGCGGCGAGGACACCGACGCCCTGCCCGTACCGACGCACCCGCCGCGACCGGAGCCCCGGCCACCGGACGACCGGCCCGCTCACCTTCGCGGAAGCCTCCCCGGAGACGGGGGACAGGCCGGGTGCCCCGGACCGACCGGGTGCCCCGGACGGACCGGGTGCCGCGGACGGACCGGCGGCCGAGGCCGGTTCGGGTGCCCCGGACGGCTCCGCCCCGGACGCGGGTTCGGCGGACGACTCGGAAGCCCCGGACGGCTCTGCCTCGCCGGACGGCCCGGAAGCCCCGGACACGGCCCCGCCGGTCGGCT
>MUNB01000263.1 GCA_002154345.1 Streptomyces griseus | reverse complement strand
CCGCACACACGGCCCCGGCCCCTACGCCCGGCCCCACCCTCAGAAAGGCACGACCATGTCCGCGACCGCCGCCGAGCCGACGGCAGGACGCCGGCGCCTCGGCCTCCCCGTGGTCGTCCTGGCATTCGCCCAGCTCGTCATATCCCTCGACCACAGCATCGTCCACGTGGCCCTGCCCGAGATCGGCGCGGGACTCGGCTTCCTGGACCACGACCTCCAGTGGGTGGTCAGCGCCTACGTCGTCACCACGGGCGGATTCCTCCTGCTCGGCGGGCGCGCGGCCGACCTCCTGGGCCGCCGCCGTATGTTCGTCCTCGCCACGGCGATCTACGCGGCTTCCTCGCTCGTCGGCGGGCTGGCCCCGTCGCCAGGCGTCCTGCTCGCCGTCCGCGCGGCCCAGGGGATCGGTGGCTCCCTGCTGTTCCCGGCCACGTTGTCGCTCATCACCACCACGTACGCCGAAGGGCCCGTCCGTAACCGGGCACTCGCGCTCTGGGGCGCCGCGGGTGCGGGCGGCCTGTGTTTCGGCTCGCTGCTCGGCGGCGTCCTGGTCCACGCGTACGGCTGGCCCTCGGTGTTCCTGGTCAACGTCCCCATCGCCCTGGCCCTGGCCGTCTCGGGACGGCTGCTCTTCCCGGCGGATCCGCCCCGGGACCGTACCCGCCGCTTCGACGCGGCCGGAGCGCTCACCGCCACCGCCGGGCTCACTCTGATCGTCTTCCTGCTGGTCCACGCGCCCGCCGCCGGCTGGACGTCCACCGCGGCCCTGCTCGCCGCGGCGGGAGGGCTTGTCCTCCTGGCCCTGTTCGCGGTGGTCGAGCGACGGACGCCCGATCCGCTGGTGCCCGTGCGGCTCTTCCGGCACCGGGGGCTGGTCCTGGCCACAGTGGTGGCGGCGTTGTTCAGCGCGACGTTCAGTTCACTGCCGTACTTCCTGACCCTGTACTTCCAGTCCGTGCGGGGGTACGACGCCTTCGTCACCGGGCTCTGCTTTCTGCTCCCGGCCGTCGTCGTCGCGGCGGGCGCCCAGGCCGGGCCGCCCGCCGTCGCCCGGTTCGGCACGCGGCGGCTGCTGGTCGGCGGACTGGCAGGCGGCTCCGTCGGCGCGCTGGCCCTGGTGCCCGCGGTCGCGGCGGACGGGTCCTACCTGTCGCTGCTGCCGGGGATCGTGCTCGTGAGCCTGGGGCAGGGCTCGGCGTGGACGGCTCTGTGGATCGCCGCCGCCTCGGGCGTGGCCCCCGGCGACCAGGGCATCGCCTCGGGAATCGCGTCCGCCTCCCTCCAGGCCGGCGGCGCCGTCGGCCTCGCTCTGCTCGTCGCCGCCGCGTCAGGTGTCGGCCGGCAGTCCGCGGCAGCAGAACTGCTCGACGGCATCCGGACCGCTCTGTCCGTGATGGCCGGGGCCCTGGCGCTGGGCGCGCTGGCCCTCCTCGCGACCCGGAGGGCGACCTCCCCGTGAACACCCCGACACCCCCACTCCCGCACCCACCTGCACCGCTCACCTCACCAGGAGAACCATGTCCGTGACATCCGTCGGGCGAACCGGCCGGGCCGCCGTCCTGTGCGGCGTCGGCGGATGGCTGCCCCGGCGTCAGGTCGGCAACGACGAGCTGGCCGCCCGGCTCGACACCGACGACAGCTGGATACGGACCCGTACGGGCATCCGTTCCCGGCACCTCGTCGCCCCCGACGAGGCGACCTCCGACCTGGCCGTCGCCGCCGGCCGCCGAGCCCTCACCAACTCCGGTACGCGGCACGCCGATGCCGTCGTCGTGGCCACCACCACCCCCGACCGCACCTGTCCCGCCACGGCTCCGGCGGTCGCCGCCCGGCTCGGGCTCTCCGGAGCCGCGGCCTTCGACGTCGGTGCGGTGTGCACCGGCTTCGTCTACGCCCTGGCGGCCGGGGGCGGCCTGATCGCCTCCGGGGCGGCGGACCGGGTCCTGGTCATCGGCGCCGACGTGTACTCCCGCATCGTTGACCCGGCCGACCGGCAGAACGCGGTGGTGTTCGGAGACGGAGCCGGCGCCGTCGTCCTGCGCGCCGGGCATGCCGACGAACCCGGTGCCCTGGGGCCCTTCGATCTCGGCAGCGACGGCGACCACGAGGACCTGATCACGGTGGCGGCCGGGGGTTCCCGCGTCCGCGCGGATCCGGACCGGACCTCCCGTGCCGAACGCCACTTCGCGATGCGCGGCAAGGAGGTCTACCGCCACGCGCTGCACCGGATGACGGACTCGGTGCGCACCGTGCTCGACCGCTCCGGCCTGGCCGTGGACGGCGTCGACCGCTTCGTCCCCCATCAGGCCAACCTCCGCATCCTGCGCACCGTCGCCACCGATCTCGGCCTGCCCGCCGACCGCTGCGCGACCCACGTCGAGACGGCCGGGAACACCGGAGCCGCCTCCATCCCGCTGGCTCTCGCCGACGACCACGCGCACCGGGTTCTGCGACCGGGCGACCGGGTCCTGCTCACCGCCTTCGGCGGCGGCCTCACCTGGGGCTCCTGCCTCCTCACCTGGCCGGACCTGCCACCGACCGCCGAACCCGCCCACCGCGAAGAGGAATCCGTCCACCGCGAAGCCGAACCCGCCCACCGCGAAGAGGAACCCGCCCCGTGACCGCCACCTACGAGCAGCTGGTGTCCATCCTCACCACCCTGCACGACGCCCCCGCCGACCGTTTCCGGCCCGAGGCCACCTACGCCGACCTCGACGTCGACTCTCTGACGATGGTCGAGATCAGCATCCACATCGAACGCCACCTCGGCGTCACCGTCGAGGACAGCGAGCTCGTCCCCGACCTCACGCTCAGGGCGACCGCGGAGCTGATCGACGCCCGCCGCCCGGCTGCCTGATCCGGCGCACACCCCACCGCCACACCCGAGGAGCACCACCATGCGCATCACCGACCGCACCGACACCACCATCGGGTCCTCCGTCGAGGACTTCGACCACACCACGGCTTCGGCGGACGACATCGCGGCGCTCAAGGAGACCGTCTACCGCCGCAAGATCGCCGTCCTCAAGGGCCAGGACCTCTCCCCGCAGGCGTTCCTGGAGCTGGGCCGGCGGCTCGGCCGCCCGGAGACGTACTACGAGCCCATGTACCAGCACCCCGAGGTCTCCGAGGTGTTCGTCTCCTCCAACGTCCCCGAGAACGGCAAACAGATCGGCGTTCCCAAGACCGGCAAGTTCTGGCACGCCGACTACCAGTTCATGCCCGACCCGTTCGGCCTCACCCTGATCCACCCGCAGGTCGTACCGGCCAGGAACCGCGGCACGTACTTCATCGACATGGGCGCGGCCTACGAGAGGCTGCCGCAGGACCTCAAGGACGAGATCGAGGGCACACGCTGCCTCCACTCCGTGCGCAAGTACTTCAAGGTCCGCCCGCACGACGTCTACCGCCCCCTCTCGGAGATCATCCGAGAGGTCGAGGAGAAGACGCCCGCCATCCACCAACCGACCGTCTTCACCCACCCCATGACCGGCGAGAAGGTGCTCTACCTCAGCGAGGGCTTCACCGTCGGCATCGAGGACGAGAACGGCGAGCCGCTCGGCGAAGGACTGCTCCGGCGGCTCTTCGAGGCGACCGGACAGCTCGACCGCGACTTCACGCACGAGAACATCCACCTCCAGAGCTTCGAACAGGGTGACCTCCTGGTCTGGGACAACCGCAGCCTCATCCACTGCGCCCGGCACACCACCACGCCGGAGCCGACGGTCTCCTTCCGCGTCACCGTCCACGACGAGCGCAAGCTGCACGCCGGACTGGAGGCGGCATGACCGTCACGGAGAACGCCCCGACGCGGACCTTCACCACGGACGAGGAGCTGCTGCCCCGGGTGCTCACCCCGTACAAGCCCCACTGCCGCTATCTGCTCGGCGCCGAGGTCTCCGCCCTGCCCGGCGGGCTCTCCCGGGTGCGCGCGGTGTTCTCGATCCCGGAGTCCTGCTACATCGACGACACCGGCCACCTGAACGCCGTGGAGGTGAACATCGCCTACAACCAGATGATGTATTACCTCGTCGCCACGTCGGTGAAGGAAGGGCTGCTGACCGGCTTCGAGAGCTGGACACTCGAGGACTTCTGGCGCCACCAGCTGCCCGACATCCTCATCGCCCGCTTCGCCTCCCGCTTCCAACGTCCCATCGACGCGCGCGACTTCCACGGGGAGATGGAGTTCCGCTCCGTCGCACGGCGCGAACCGGGCGGCAAGCCGCTCCTCATGGCCACCACCGCCTTCCGCTACGGCGACGCCGACGGCGGCCGGTGCGACGGCGAGGCCACCCTCGCCTTCGTCAACATCACCTGATCCCCGGGCCCGCCGGCGCGGGCCGTTACCCGGACGGACCTCACGCATGACCTCTCCCGACAGCCCACGCCCGGGCGCCCGGCTGCACCACGGGCTCACCACACTCGTCGACACCGCCCGCTTCCACGCCGAACACCGGCCGGACACCCCGGCAGTCGTCTGCGGCGACACCACCCTCACCTACGCGGATCTGCACCACGAGAGCAACCGGACCGCGCGGGCCCTGCGCGCCGCCGGAATCGCACCGGGGGACCGGATCGCCTACCTCGGCAAGGAGTCCGAGCGCTACTACGAGATCCTGTTCGCGTGCGCCAAGACCGGCACGGTTCTCGTCCCGGTCAACTGGCGGCTCACCTCACCCGAGGTGAGCCACATCCTCCAGGACTCGGGCACCCGGCTCCTCTTCGTCGAGGAGGAGTTCCGCCCCGTCGTGGACGACATGCCCGCCGCGGCGCCCGAACACACCGTCGCTCTCGACACGGCCGAGGGGTACGTCGCCTGGAAGGCCACCGGCACCGGAGCCGACGAGGCATACCCGGCCGGCCGCGACACCCCGGTGGCCCAGCTCTACACCAGCGGTACCACCGGGCTACCCAAGGGCGTCGTCCTGGCCCACCGCAGTTTCTTCGCCATCGCCGACGCCATGGCCGAGGCGGACGTCGACTGGATCGACTGGCGGGCCGGGGACATCGCGCTGATCGGCATCCCGGGGTTCCACATCGGCGGGCTGTGGTGGGCCACGCAGAACTTCAACGCCGGCACCACCGTCGTGGCCATGCCCGCCTTCGACGCGGCCCTGGCCGTCGAGCTGATCCACCGGATCGGGATCACCACCGCCTGCGTGGTCCCGGCGATGCTCCGGATGATGCTGACCCGGCCCGGTGTCACCCCGGCCGACTTCGCCACCCTCCGCAAGGTCGTCTACGGCGGATCGCCGATCTCCGAGACCCTGCTGGAGCAGAGCCTGGCGGTGTTCCGCTGCGAGTTCGCCCAGATCTACGGACTCACGGAGACCGGCAACACCGCCGTGTGTCTGCCGCCCGCCGTCCACCGACCGGGATCGCCCCTCATGCAGGCCGCGGGCCGCCCCTACCCGGGCGTGCGCGTCCAGGTGATCGACGACCACGGCACCGTCCTGCCTCCGGGAGCCGTCGGAGAGGTCTGCCTGGCCACGCCGGCGCACATGGTCGAGTACGGGAACCTCCCCGACAGGACCGCAGAGACCCTCGTCGACGGCTGGATACGCACCGGGGACGCCGGCTTCGTCGACGAGGACGGCTACGTCTTCATCCGCGACCGGATCAAGGACGCCATCCTCGTGGCCGGGGAGAACGTCTACCCGGCGGAGATCGAGAACGTCCTGGAACACCACCCCGGCGTCGCCGAGGCCGTGGTCGTCGGCGCGCCGGACGAGCGGTGGGGCGAGTACGTCCACGCCTTCGTCGTCCCCGCCGACCGGGGCGGAGATCCCCTGCGCGCCCGCGACCTCCACACCTTCCTCACCCCGCGGCTGGCCGCGTTCAAGCTCCCGGCGACGTACGAGTTCATCGACCACGTGCCGCGTAACCCCAGCGGGAAGATCCTCCGCCGCGACCTGCGCGACCGGTTCTGGGACGGCTCCGGACGCAAGGTCAACTGAGCCCCGCCCACCGGGAATCGCCCGTCGCGCACAGAGGAAGGACCACCATGCCCGCCACGCTCACCCTCCGGCGGTTCCGCGCCGACCTGGCCGAACTGCTCCACCTGGAGCCCGAAGAGGTCGACCTGGACGAGGGCCCCGTCGGCGCGGGACTCGACTCCCTGCGCCTCGTCACGCTCACCGAGCGCTGGCAGGAGTACGGCATCGACGTCTCCTTCATCGACCTGGCCGACCTGCCCTCCTTTCAGCGCTGGTGGCAGCTGCTGGACGAACGGCAGCGAGCACGACAGGAAGCAGGACACCATGACACCGCCTGAACACGCCCTTCGCCGCCACCCGTTGCTCGGCGCCCAGGAGGGCATCTGGACCGGGCACCAGCTCGACACCTCCAGCCCCGCCTACAACACCGCCGAGTACGTGGTGATCGAGGGCCCCGTCGACGTGGACCACTTCGAAGCCGCACTGCGCCGGGCGGTCGAGGAGACCGAGGCCCTGCACGGCGTCTTCACGGCGGACGACGACGGGCGCCCCTGGCAGATCGACACGGCCATCCCCGTCTGGGACCTCCACACCGCCGACCTCTCCGAGGCGCCCGACCCGCACGCCGCCGCGCTCGCCCGGATGGACGAGGACATCGCCCGCCCCGTCGACCTGACCCAGGGTCCGCTCTTCGGCCACGCCCTGTTCCGCCTGGGCACCGGCCGGTACCTCTGGTACCACCGCGTCCACCACATCGCACTGGACGGCTTCGGCCTCTCCCTGGTCGCCCGCCGCGTCGCCGACCTCTACACCGCCCTCGTGGCCGGGACGGATCCGGGCCCGAGCGGCTTCGGCACGCTCGCCTCCGTACGCGAGGAGGAAGCGGCCTACCGTACGTCCGAGCAGTTCGCCCACGACCGGGACCACTGGAACCGCCGCTTCGCCGACCGGCCGGACGTCGCCACCCCCGCGGCCCGCTCCGCGCTCCCGGCCGCCTCCTTCCTCCGCGACACCGCCGACCTCGACGCCGGGACGACGGCGGCGCTGCGGGCCACCGCCCGTACGTTGAAGGTGTCCTGGTCCGAGATCCTGCTCGCGGTCACCGCCGCCCACCTCCACCGCGCCACCGGGGCACCGGAGATCGTGCTCAGCGTGCCCGCGATGGGCCGCTTCGGCTCGGTGTCCCTCCGTGTGCCCGCCATGGTCCGCAACGTCCTCCCGCTGCGGGTCCCCGTCGGCCGGGACGACAGCCTGCGCACCCTGGTCGCCGCCGTCTCCCACGAAGTACGCGCCGCCCTGCCGCACCAGCGCTACCGCTACGAACGCATCCGCCGCGACCTACGGCTGGTGGGCGGCGGCCGACGCCTCTCCGGCCCCGGCGTCAACATCATGCCGTTCGCCTACGACCTGCGCTTCGCCGGACACCGCAGCACCGTCCACAACGTCTCCGCCGGCCCGGTCGACGACCTCGCGTTCAACGTGTACGACCGCTCCGAAGGCACCGGTCTGCGCTTCGCCGTGGACGCCAACCCCGACCTCTACACCACCGCCGAGGTCACCGGCCACCGCCGCGCCCTGTTCGCGCTGCTGACGGCGGCGGT
>MUNB01000262.1:1505-4825 GCA_002154345.1 Streptomyces griseus | reverse complement strand
CGGCGGCCGCCGCACCCGCCGTACGCACCAGGATCGCCGCGCCCCTCGGCCCGCACCCCCTGCTCGTCGAGGCGCTGTACGGGCGGCTCGTCGAGGCCGGCTGGGACGCCGCCGACCGGGGCGGGCGGGGCGCCGCCGTGGTCCTCGCCGCCGCCGGATCCCGCGACCCCGACTCCGCCCGGGACACCCGGCGCACCGCCCGCCTGCTGGCCGAACGGCTCGGTGTCCCCGTCGTCCCCGCGTACGCCTCCGCCACCACGCCCACCGTCCCCGCCGCCCTGCGCGCGCTGGCCGCCCGAGGACGCCACCGGGCCTTCGTCGCCTCGTACTTCACCGCCCCCGGCCGCTTCGCGAGCGCCTGCGCCGAGGCCGCACCGCACCGGGCCGCCGCCCCGCTCGGCGCCCACCCGGCGATGGCCCGCCTCGTCCTGCACCGCTACGACCAGGCACGAGCAGCGGCCGCCCCCGCCGTGAGCCTGCTCGCTTCCGCCTGACATCCCGGGCCCGCCCGCGTCCGGTTGTCCGTCCCGGTCGCTAATGTCGGAACCATGGACGGCACACAGGGCGCACCCGGGGCAGAACCGGCACACGGCACATCAGGCACGCAGGGCGCACACCGGACCACGGGGTCGAGTCCCTACGGCTCCGCCGACACCGAGCGCTTCGACACCGAGGAGGACAAGCGGCCCGGCCGCACCGCCTTCCAGCGCGACCGCGCCCGGGTCCTGCATTCCGCCGCCCTGCGCCGGCTCGCCGGAAAGACCCAGGTGGTCACGCCCGGCACCCGCTCGCTCGTCTGGGACGCCAGCCCCCGCACCCGCCTCACCCACTCCCTGGAGTGCGCCCAGGTCGGCCGTGAGCTCGGCGCGGTCCTGGGCTGCGACCCGGACCTGGTGGAGACGGCCTGTCTCTCGCACGACATGGGCCACCCGCCGTTCGGCCACAACGGCGAACAGGCGCTCAACGACTTCGCCTCCGACTGCGGCGGCTTCGAGGGCAACGCCCAGTCGCTGCGCCTGCTGACCCGCCTGGAGCCCAAGCGTTTCGTCCGCGACCCGCGCACCGGCGAGCTGGTCAGCGTCGGCCTCAACCTCACCCGGGCCGCCCTGGACGCCGCCACCAAGTACCCCTGGCCGCGCGGCGCGCACCCTGCCGACCCGCACTCGGTCAAGTTCGGGGTGTACGCCGACGACCTGCCGGTCTTCGCCTGGGCCCGCAAGGGCGCGCCCGAGGACCGCACCTGCTTCGAGGCCCAGGTGATGGACTGGTCCGACGACGTGGCGTACAGCGTCCACGACTTCGAGGACGGACTGCACGCCGGGCACATCGACCCCAATTGCCTCTACGCCGAGCCGGAACGCGAGGAGATCTTCGCCGTCGCCATCGGCCGGTACGTCCCGGCCGGCACCGATCCGCAGGAGCTGTCCGAGGCCCTGGACCGGCTGATCGACCAGGACTGGTGGCCGCACGGCTACGACGGCTCCGCCGTGGCCCAGGCCCGCCTGAAGGACGCCACCAGCCAGCTCATCGGCCGCTTCTGCACGGAGGCCGAGACCGCCACCCGCGCGGTCTACGGCCCCGGCCGCCTCGGCCGGTACGGCGCCGAGCTGGTCGTCCCGCGCGCCGTGCGCCACGAGTGCGCCGTGCTCAAGGCGGTCGCCGACCGGTACGTGATGCAGCGCGCCGAGCAGGAGACCCTCCGCGCCGACCAGCGCATCGTCATCGCCGAGCTGGCCGCCGCCCTCACCTCCCGCGCCCCCGAGGGCCTGGAACCGCATTTCCGCGCCCTGTTCGACCAGGCGCCCGACGACCACGCCCGCAAGCGCGTCCTCGTCGACCAGATCGCCGCCCTCACCGACGCCTCCGCACGATCCCTGCACGCCGCGCTCACCGCCCTTCGCGGCTGACCGGCAGACTGGTAGGGACCGGACATCCGACCACTGGGTGTGACCTGTCCGGGGCACACCCTCTTTCGCCATCACGCTGCGTGCGGGACGCTCGCAGCTGTGGGGGCGCCGCGCAGCACAGCACTGAGGAGGCATCACGTGGTCGACGCACACCAGACGTTCGTCATCGTCGGAGCGGGACTCGCAGGGGCGAAGGCGGCCGAAACACTGCGCGCCGAAGGGTTCACCGGCCGGGTGATCCTCATCGGCGACGAGCGCGACCACCCCTACGAACGACCGCCGCTCTCCAAGGGGTACCTGGACGGCAAGGCCGAACGCGACAGCGTCTTCACCCACGAACGCCCCTGGTACGCGGGCGCCGACATCGAACTGCACCTCGGCCAGCCGGTCACCGCGCTCGACCGGTACGCCAGGACCGTGCAGCTCGGCGACGGCACCGTCATCCACTACGACAAGCTGCTGCTGGCCACCGGCTCCGAACCCCGCCGCCTGGACATCCCCGGCACCGACCTGGCCGGCGTCCACCACCTGCGCCGCCTCGCCCACGCCGACCGGCTGCGCAACGTGCTCGCCGCCCTCGGCCGCGACAACGGCCACCTGGTCATCGCCGGAGCCGGCTGGATCGGCCTGGAGGTCGCCGCCGCCGCCCGGGGCTACGGCGCCGAGGTCACCGTCGTCGAGGCCGAGCCCACCCCGCTGCACCAGGTCATCGGCCCCGAGCTGGGCCAGATCTTCACCGAACTGCACCGTGCGCACGGCGTCCGCTTCCACTTCGGCGCCCGCCTCACCGAGATCACCGGCCAGGACGGCATGGTCTTCGCCGTCCGCACCGACGACGGCGAGGAGCACCTCGCCCACGACGTCCTCGCCGCGATCGGCGCCGCCCCGCGCTCCGCCCTCGCCGAGGCCGCCGGACTGGAGATGGCCGAGCGGGCGCACGGCGGCGGCATCGCCGTGGACGCCTCGCTGCGCACCTCCGACCCGCACATCTACGCCGCCGGGGACGTCGCCGCCGCCGTCCACCCGCTGCTCGGCACCCGGCTGCGCGTCGAGCACTGGGCCAACGCCCTGAACGGCGGACCCGCCGCCGCCCGCGCCATGCTCGGCCAGGACGTGAGTTACGACCGCGTCCCGTACTTCTTCTCCGACCAGTACGACCTGGGCCTCGAATACTCCGGCTGGGCCCCGCCCGGCTCCTACGACGAGGTGATCATCCGGGGCGACGCCGGGAAGCGGGAGTTCATCGCGTTCTGGCTGAAGGACCGCCGCGTCCTCGCCGGGATGAACGTCAACGTGTGGGATGTCACCGAGACGGTCCAGGAGCTGATCCGGGCCCGTCAGCAGCACGACCCCGAGGCCCTCGCCGACCCGTCGGTCCCGCTGGACTCGCTGCTCTGAGACGTACGGCCGGGG
>MUNB01000262.1:0-1450 GCA_002154345.1 Streptomyces griseus | reverse complement strand
GCCGGGGCCCGGACTGTCCGAGGCCACCCGTAGACTTCACCCGTGGCCGGCAGGATCAACGACGACGACGTGAAGGCGGTACGGGACGCGGTCCCGATCGACGCCGTCGTGTCCGAGTACCTCCAGCTGCGCAACGCGGGCGGCGGAAACCTGAAAGGCCTCTGCCCGTTCCACGACGAGAAGTCCCCCTCCTTCCAGGTCAGCCCCGGCAAGGGTCTGTTCCACTGCTTCGGCTGCCAGGAGGGCGGCGACACGATCGCCTTCGTGATGAAGATCGACCACCTCTCCTTCTCGGAGACGGTCGAGCGCCTCGCCGCCAAGGCGGGCATCACCCTGCGGTACGAGGAGGGCGGCTACAACCCCTCCCACCAGCGCGGCGAACGCATCCGGCTGATCGAGGCCCACCAGGCGGCCGCCGAGTTCTACGTCCGCGCGCTGGAGAGCCCCGAGGCCGAGATCGGCCGGAAGTTCCTCGCCGAGCGCGGCTTCGACCAGGACGCCGCCACCCACTTCCGGGTCGGCTACAGCCCGGCCGGCTGGGACCACCTCACCCGCTATCTGCGCGGCAAGGGCTTCAGCGACAAGGAGCTGATCACCTCCGGGCTCTCCCAGGACGGCCGCCGCGGCCCCATCGACCGCTTCCGCGGCCGGCTGATGTGGCCGATCAGCGACACCGCGGGCGACATCGTCGGCTTCGGCGCCCGCAAGCTCCGCGACGACGACAACGGCCCGAAGTACCTGAACACCCCCGAGACGCCGATCTACAAGAAGTCCCAGGTGCTCTACGGCATCGACCTGGCCAAGAAGGACATCGCCAAGGCCAGCCGCGCCGTCGTCGTCGAGGGCTACACCGACGTCATGGCCTGCCACCTCGCCGGGGTCACCACCGCCATCGCCACCTGCGGCACCGCCTTCGGCAACGACCACATCAAGATCCTGCGCCGCCTCCTCATGGACAACGGCAGCGCCCGCGTGATCTTCACCTTCGACGGCGACTCGGCCGGCCAGAAGGCGGCCCTGCGCGCCTTCGAGGACGACCAGAAGTTCGCCGCCGAGACCTACATCGCCATCGCCCCGGAGGGCATGGACCCCTGCGATCTGCGGCTCGCCAAGGGCGACGACGCGGTGCGCGACCTGGTCGAGCCGCGCACCCCGCTCTTCGAGTTCGCGCTGCGCCAGATCGTCGGCCGGTACGACCTGGAGACCCCGGCCGGGCGCGGCGCGGCGCTCGACGAGGCCGCCGCCGTCGTCGCCAAGATCAAGACGAGCAGTGTGCAGCGCGAGGTCGCCGTCCAGCTCGCCGGGTTCGTCGGCATCCTCGACCAGGAGTTCGTCGTCCGCCGCGTCGCCCAGCTCGCCCGCTGGGCCCGCGACAAGGGCGGCGACGGCGAGCGCGGCGGACCCCAGGGCGGCCGCGGCGGACCCCGGGCGCCCCGCGGCGGCGCCCCGC
>MUNB01000261.1 GCA_002154345.1 Streptomyces griseus | reverse complement strand
CCGGCAACCTCCGCCCCGCAGGCCCCGCCCGGACTGCGGCCCATGCCCGCAGCCGCACCCGTACCGCCACCCACAAGCCCCGCACACCCAGCGCCGCCCACCGCGAGTCCGACGCCGCCCGTCACCCGGCGCAGGCCCGTCGGGGCCGTCGACCTGACGCCCGCGCCGGGAGCCGTTCCGCCGCCCCCCGGCGGCTACCGGGCGCCGGTCCGCTACGGCTGTCCGGAGACGCCCGCCGAGACCACCACCCGGCTGCGGCCGGTCCGGCCCCGGCAGCGGTGGCGTACCGTCACGGCCGCCGCCTGCGTCGTGCTCGGGCTCGGGCTGATCGGCGGGGCGGCCACCGGGGCCTGGCTGACCGGCGACTCCTCGGCCGAGACCACCCGGAACCCGTACACCGCCGCCCGCGACGCCTGGCACAGCGTCCCCGTCGACACGCTGTTCCCGCGCACCCTCCAGGGCAGGGGCGCGGGCCCCGGCTCCACCCACCGCACCTGGACCCGGCTCGCCGTCGCCGCCGACAGCACCTGCACCGCCGGACTCGACCCGCTGCTCCTGACCACGCTCCGGTCCGTCGGCTGCGAACGGCTGGTGCGCGCCACCTACACCGACGCCACCCGCTCCGCCGTCACCACCGTGTCCCTGGTCTTCACCGAGGCCGACGCGCCGGGCATGCAGGCCCTGCGCACCCGGTTCACCGAGCAGAAGCTCGGCGCGCGCAAGGACCTCATGCCGCGTACGTACGCCCCCGAGGGCACCCCCGCGGCCGCCTTCGGCGACCAGCAGCGCGCCAGCTGGACGGTCAACCCGCTCACCGAGATCCCGGTCGTCGTCCTCGCCGTCTCCGGCTTCGCGGACGGCCGCCCCGTCGCCGAACCGCAGCCCGCCCCCGACGCCATGGCGCCGGGCGCGACGACGGACGTCGCCCAGGCCGGGCTCGGCCACGAGGCGAAGGGCATCGCGGACCGGGTGGAGCGCGGACTGCGCACAGCCGTCGCCGAACTCACGGAGCGGCCCGGATGACCCGACGACCCCACCGCGTCCTCGCCGCGGTCTGCGCCGCCGCCGTCCTGGTCCTCACCCCCGCCGCACCGGCCCGGGCGGACGCCATCCGCGACCAGCAGTGGGCCCTGAAGGCCCTGCACACGGACCGGGCCTGGCAGACCACCCGGGGCCAGGGCGTCACCGTCGCCGTCCTGGACACCGGGGTCGACGACGCCCACCCCGACCTCACGGGCCAGGTGCTCCCCGGCAAGGACCTCGTGGGCTTCGGCGCGGCCCGGGGCGACTCCTCCTGGGCCCTGCACGGCACCGCGATGGCCGGCATCATCGCCGGACGCGGCAACGGCCCCGGCCGCGCCGACGGCATCCTCGGCATCGCCCCCGAGGCCCGGATCCTGCCGGTCCGGGTGATCCTGGAGTCCAAGGACCCGGCCCGCGCCAAGGCCCGCAAGTCGCGCGGCACCGCCCTCGCCGACGGCATCCGCTGGGCCGCCGACAACGGCGCGGACGTCATCAACCTCTCGCTCGGCGACGACAGCAAGTCCGCCCACCCCGACCCCGGCGAGGACGAGGCCATCCAGTACGCCCTGTCCAAGGGCATCCCCGTGGTCGCATCGGCGGGCAACGGCGGCGAGAAGGGGGACCGGATCTCCTACCCCGCCGCGTACCCCGGAGTGATCGCGGTCGCCGCGGTCGACGAGTACGGCACCCACGCCTCGTTCTCCACCCGCCGCTGGTACGCCACCGTCAGCGCCCCCGGCGTCGACATCGTGGTCGCCAACCCGGACGGGCACTACTACATCGAGTGGGGCACCTCGGCCGCCGCCGCGTTCGTCTCCGGCGCAGTCGCCCTGGTCCGTGCCGCCCACCCCGGCCTCGGCCCGGCCCAGATCAAGAAGCTGCTCGCCGACACCGCCCGCGACGCCCCCGCCCAGGGCCGCGACGACGCCCGCGGCTACGGCATCGTCGACCCGGCGGAGGCCATCGAGGCGGGCTCCCGGCTGCGCCCGGCCGACGCGGGCGACCTGGACGCCAAGGCCGCCCCGGCCGGACATCGCGGGCGGTACTTCGGCGACGGCCCGGACCCGGCGCCGGTCGCCGACGGAACGGTCAACTGGGCGGCTCCGCTCGCCGGCGGCCTCGGCGCGGTGCTGCTGGCGGCCGCCGTCGTCCTGTGGCGCGGCCGGAACGCCTCCGGCCGTCGCTGAGCCCGCCCGGACCACGGCCTCACCGCCCCGCCCCGGGCAGGGCTTCCGCCCGGTCGCGCGCGCCCGGCTCCGGCTCCCCGGCGGGTCCGTCACCTCGCGGCGCGGCGGCCCCCCGGTGCACCACGACCACCGCCACCAGGCCGAGGGCCAGACCGAGCGCGGTCCGCGGCCCGAACGGCTCCCCGAACATCAGGGCGCCCCAGACCGCCGTGACCGGGGCCATCAGGAACATGAGCGTGTTGACCGCGGTGACGCCCGAGCGCCGCAGGATCAGCCAGTACAGCCCGTACCCGCCGAAGGTGGACAGCACCACCAGCCAGCCGACCGCGCCCCAGAACGCGAGCTCGGCGGGCGGCAGCGCGGTCCCGGTACCGACGGCGAGCGCGGTGAAGATCACGGTGCTGGCGGCGCAGTGGACGGTCAGCGACACCGAGGGAGCCACCCGGGTGGCGGAACGGCTCTCCAGGAAGGTGGCGGCCACCAGCGCCAGCATGCCGACGAACGGCAGGGCGTAGGCCCACCAGGCCACCCCGGCGGCGGCCGAGGCGTCGGCCAGCGTGACCACGGCGACCCCGCTCACCCCCAGGCACAGACCGAGCCACTGCCGGGCGGTGACGTACTGGCGCAGCAGCGGTCCGGCCAGCGCCCCCGCTACCAGCGGCTGGACCCCGTCGATCAGGGCCGTGGTGCCCGTGGAGACCCCGAGCTGGATCGCGTAGTAGACGGTCAGCAGATAGCCGCTCTGCGACAGCGCGCCGATCACGCTCTGCCGGGCCACGTCCCGTACCCCCAGCCCCCGCCAGGAGGCCCGTGCCACGGTCACCGCGACCGCGACCAGGACGACCGTCAGCGGCAGGAACCGCCACATCAGGATCGTGAGCGCGGACGCGCTCCCGGCGCCGAGCTTCGCCCCGATGAACCCGGAACTCCAGCACAGCACGAAGGCGACCGGAAGCAGGACGTTCATGACGTACGCACCTCGCTAAACAGATCGGTATACCTGCTCTCGACTATACAGATCGGTATACTCGTCGCCATGGGTACGGGCAGAGAAGTGAGTACGGGCTCGTCGGACGGGCCGCGGCGGGTCGCCATGACGCCCGCCGCGCGACGGGCCCTGGCGGCCGCCGAGCGGCTGTTCTACGAGCGGGGCATCCATGCCGTCGGGGTGGACCTGATCGCCGCCGAGGCCGGGGTGACCAAGAAGACGCTCTACGACCGCTTCGGCTCCAAGGAGCAGATCGTCGTGGAGTACCTCGCCGACCGCGACGAACGCTGGCGTGCCTTCCTCGCCGAGCGCCTCGACGCCGTCCCGGCCCCCCGGGCCACCCCGGCCGCGCGGATCCTGGCCGTCTTCGACGCCTCGCGCGCCTGGATGGCGGACCACGGCTCCAAGGGGTGCAGCATGGTCAACGCCCACGCCGAGATCAGCGACCCGGCCCACCCGGCGCACGCGGTGATCACCGGGCAGAAGCGGTGGATGCTGGAGCTCTTCACCGGGCTCGCCCGGGACGCCGGCGGCATCGACCCCGACGCCGCCGACCGGCTGGGCCGGACGCTCATGCTGCTGCACGAAGGGGCCCTGGTCGCCCACGGGCTGAAGGTCTTCCCCGACCCGCTCGCCCACGCCCGCGACGAGGCGCGCGCCCTGCTGGCCGGGGCGACCGGGAGCTGAGCCCCCGCCGGCCACCCGCCACCTGCGGGCAGGCGGCGAGGGGTCAGGCACTACCCTCGTCCCGTGGAGCTCAAGAACATCCCGGACCCCGGTTTCTCCGACGACGACGGCTCGGCGTCCCCCGCCCTGACCAGGGCCCTGGACGCCTGGTCCCGGGACCGCGGCGCCGTCGGCCCGGTCCTCGCGGCACTTCAGGGCGCCCGGCTCCTGGTCCCCGTCGTCGCCGTCCTCGGCGAGGTCGAGGAGGACGAGAACGGCCTCCGGCGCGAGAAGACCAGCGACATGGCCGTGCCCACCCTCCGGGCCGGCGACCGGCGCGCGCTGCCCGCCTTCACCTCGACCGCCTCGCTGGCGCTCTGGGACCCGGAGGCGCGCCCCGTCGCCGTACCGCTGCACCAGGCGCTCCAGGCCGCCGCCCACGAGAAGGCCGACACCGTCGTGCTGGACCTCGCCGGGCCCGTCGCCTTCGAGCTGAGCGGCCAGGCGCTGCTGGCCCTCGCCGAGAACCGCGCCTCCACCGACCCGCTCCAGGACCCCGCCGTCATCGAGGCCGTACGGGAGACCGTGGCCGCCGACCCCGCCGTGGTCCGCGCCCACCTCGGGCCCGGCAGCGCGGACGGCACCCTCGCCCTGGTGCTCGCCCCGGACGCGGTGCCCGCCGAGGCGGCCCGCCGCATCGCCGGTGCGCTGGCGGTCAGCGAGGTGCTGCGGGCCCGGCTGGTGAACGGCCTGGACCTGGCCCTCCTCCCCGCCGGCACGGCCACCCCGGGCGAGCCCCTCTTCGTCCGCTGACGCGTCCGGGGCGGGCGGGGTCCGGCCTTCCCGGCCCGACGAGCGCGAAGCGCCCACCGCCGTGAGAATGATCGGGAATCCGGAGAAATCCGGCCGATCGACCGAGCTCGCGAGGTGGTTGCATGAAGACGCGGATCGTGGCGTCAGAGTTCCTCGGCACCCTGCTGCTGGTGTTCTTCGCCGTGGGGTCCGCGGTGGTCGCCGTCGAATACCTCGGCACGGTGGGCATCGCCCTCACCTTCGGCTTCACCCTCCTCGCGCTCGCCTACGCGCTCGGCCCGATCTCCGGCTGCCATGTCAACCCCGCGGTGACGCTGGGCATGCTGATGGCCGGCCGGATCGACCTCCGTGCGGCCGTCGAGCGCTGGGTGGCCCAGATCCTCGGCGCGATCGTCGGCGCGGCCCTGCTGTTCCTGCTGGCCAAGCAGATCCCGGGCCTGGAGACCAGCGGCGAGTTCGGCACCAACGGCTACGACGACCGGTCGGCCGTCGGCATCAACATCGGCGGCGCGTTCCTCGCCGAGGTGGTGCTCACCTTCCTGCTCGTCTACGTCGTCCTCGCGGTGACCCACAAAGTGGCGGTCACCGGCTTCGACGGACTGCCCATCGGCCTGGCGCTCGCCGCGATCCACCTGGTGGGCATCCCGCTGACCGGCACCTCGGTCAACCCGGCGCGCAGCCTGGGCCCGGCGCTCTTCGCTGGCGGCGCGGCCCTCTCCCAGCTCTGGCTGTTCCTCATCGCGCCCCTGGTCGGCGGAGCGATCGCCGCCTACGCCCACCGGCTCACCCACCCCTTCCCCAACGTGCTGCCCGAAGAGCCCGAAGAGACCGACGCCGTGGTCTGAGGACCCTTCCGGCCCGCACACGCGCGGGAGCCCGCCGCCCCACGGGGGGACGGCGGGCTCCTCGGCGTACGGGGGAGGGGCGGCGGCTAGCCGTAGACCGGGCCGGTGTACTTCTCGCCGGGACCCTTGCCGGGCTCGTCCGGCACCAGCGAGGCCTCGCGGAAGGCGAGCTGGAGCGACTTCAGGCCGTCGCGCAGCGGCGAGGCGTGGAAGGTGCTGATCTCCGTGGTGCTCGCGTCCAGCAGCCCGGCCAGGGCGTGGACCAGCTTGCGGGCCTCGTCGAGGTCCTTGTGGTCCTCGCCCTCCTCCGTGAGGCCGAGCTTCACGGCGGCTGCGCTCATCAGGTTGACGGCGACCGTCACGATCACCTCGACCGCGGGGACCTCCGCGATGTCGCGGGCCATGTCGTCGAAGCCGGGGTTCTCACTGCTGGGGGTCGCGTCACTCATGCCCCACACGATAAGGCCAGGCCACCGCCTCCCCGCGCGCGGGGAGGCGGCCGGAGGGCCGGAGCGGACGCAGGATTAGCGCACCAGGGACCGGGCTGCTAACCTTGTGTAACGACCGGCCGGACACCTATGTGCCCGGCCCACAAGTGGAGGCTCCGATCTCCCACCTGGCCGTCCTCACCGGACGGCGGGTCACCGGTCAGGCGGTCCCCATCGTTCCGTACGGACGATGGAGCCGCCCGATGCGCCCCGCGGCTGACCGCGGCGGTGCTCCGGTAGTTCCTGGAGCCTCGCCTGTGTCCCGTCCGGGGCATTTTTGTGCTTCCGGCTCGGTTGGTCTTGACGTTACAAGACGTTACGCGGCTGTCCGCCAGGCGGTCGCGTGGTGCTACCGAGGAGGATCCATCAGCGCCGAGCCCCGCATCAACGACCGGATTCGCGTTCCCGAGGTCCGACTTGTCGGTCCCAGTGGCGAGCAGGTCGGGATTGTTCCGCTTGCCAAGGCCCTGGAACTCGCACAGGAGTATGACCTCGACCTGGTCGAGGTGGCGGCGACAGCCCGTCCGCCCGTGTGCAAGCTCATGGACTACGGGAAGTTCAAGTACGAGTCGGCCATGAAGGCCCGTGAGGCGCGCAAGAACCAGGCGCACACGGTCATCAAGGAGATGAAGCTCCGGCCGAAGATCGACCCGCACGACTATGACACCAAGAAGGGTCACGTCGTCCGGTTCCTCAAGCAGGGCGACAAGGTCAAGATCACGATCATGTTCCGTGGTCGTGAGCAGTCCCGCCCCGAACTGGGCTTCCGACTGCTTCAGCGTCTCGCTTCGGACGTCGAGGACCTGGGCTTCATCGAGTCCAACCCGAAGCAGGACGGCCGGAACATGATCATGGTTCTGGGCCCGCACAAGAAGAAGACCGAAGCCATGGCCGAAGCCCGTGAGGCCCAGGCCGCCCGCAAGGCGGGGCGTCAGGGTTCCTCCGACGCCGTGTCCGAGGGCGAGACCGCCGAGGCTCCGGCCGACGCGGCCGAGGCTCCGGCCGAGACACCTTCCGAGGCGTGACCTTCGGGGGTCGCCATCCAGGCGCCCCCGGGTCATCCCGGAATCCCATAGAGATCTGACGCCCCTGCAGTCCGGTGCCCCGCACCGTGAGGGGCGCCACTGACGAGGAGAGAACGGCGCGATGCCGAAGAACAAGACGCACAGCGGTGCCAGCAAGCGCTTCAAGATCACCGGCTCCGGCAAGGTGCTCCGCGAGAGGGCCGGCAAGCGCCACCTGCTCGAGCACAAGTCGTCCAAGAAGACCCGCTCGCTGACCGGCACGGTCGTCGTGGCTCCGGCCGACGCCAAGAAGATCAAGAAGCTTCTCGGCAAGTGAGGCTCGGCCTCCGGCTCGCCCCGGAGGCACGACCTCGATCACACCGGGACCAATTCGTTTCCGGGCCGTGTGAAGACACCCACGGCCCCGCTACAAGGAGTTAACAAGTGGCACGCGTCAAGCGGGCAGTCAACGCCCACAAGAAGCGCCGGGCAATCCTCGAAGCCGCCAGCGGCTACCGCGGTCAGCGCTCGCGTCTGTACCGCAAGGCCAAGGAGCAGGTCACCCACTCCCTGGTCTACAACTACAACGACCGCAAGAAGCGCAAGGGCGACTTCCGTCAGCTGTGGATCCAGCGCATCAACGCCGCTGCCCGCCAGAACGGCATGACGTACAACCGCCTCATCCAGGGTCTGAAGGCCGCCAACATCGAGGTGGACCGCAAGATCCTGGCCGAGCTCGCGGTCAACGACGCGAACGCGTTCGCCGCCCTCGTCGAGGTCGCTCAGAAGGCCCTCCCGAGCGACGTCAACGCCCCGAAGGCCGCCTGATCCAGGCCCCGCCTTCCAGGCAGTACGTGAACCGGACCCGCAGGCGCCCGCCGCCTGCGGGTCCGGTGCGTTGCCGCTGACCCCCACCGCCGTACGCAGAGAGGCCTCCCGCCGACCATGGGCACCCCCGAACTGATCTCCCCGCGCTCCCCGCGTGTCGCCGCCGCCCGCCGGCTGGCCCGCCGCAACTTCCGCGGCAAGGAGCGCAGGTTCATCGCCGAGGGGCCCCAGGCCGTCCGCGAGGCAGCCGCACACCGGGGCGGCGACGGGCAGCCGACCCTCATCGAGCTGTTCGCCACCCCCGAGGCCGCCGACCGGTACGCCGACATCGTCGAGGCCGCCCACGCGGCGGGGGCCCGGGTGCACCTGGCCGGGGACGACGTCCTCGCCGACGTCTCGCAGACCGTCACCCCGCAGGGCCTCATCGGCGTCTGCCGCTTCCTGGACACCCCGTTCCAGGAGATCCTCGCCGCCGAGCCCACCCTGGTGGCCGTTCTGGCCAACGTCCGCGACCCCGGGAACGCCGGTACGGTACTGCGCTGCGCGGACGCGGCGGGCGCGGACGCGGTGATCCTGACCGACGCCTCGGTCGACCTCTACAACCCCAAGTCCGTACGCGCCTCGGTCGGATCGCTCTACCACCTGCCCGTCGCCGTCGGCGTCCCCGTCGAACAGGCCGTGCAGGGCCTGCGGGACGCCGGGGTGCGCATCCTCGCCGCCGACGGCGCGGGCGCCGACGACCTGGACGACGAGCTGGACGCCGGCACCATGGGCACCCCCACCGCCTGGGTCTTCGGCAACGAGGCCTGGGGGCTCCCCGAGGAGACCCGGGCGCTCGCCGACGCCGTCGTCCGCGTCCCCATCCACGGCAAGGCCGAGAGCCTCAACCTCGCCACCGCCGCCGCCGTCTGCCTGTACGCCTCCGCCCGCGCGCAGCGGCCGCGGCGCGCCCCCGACGCGTAAGAGGCGGTCGGACGGCCTCGGGCCGGACCGCGGACCGAGGTCACCCGACAGCCTCCGACACCGCGCCGCCCTCACGGCCCGTCAGCACACGATCCCGGCCATTCCCGCGCCCCTGCCACCGGCGCACTCCTCTCCGCGCCCCCACAGGGTGTCGCCGGTTCACCAGCGCCTAGTAGGGTGACGAACTCGGGGGCCCACTGCACCGGTTCGAGAGGTGGGGATACGGGAAGATGGCTGTCGGCATGAGCTCGCCGCGACCGGCGCACAGCACCGCACCACGCGCTGCGGGCGAGGAGCCGGACGGCCTCGGCGCCGGCGTCGACCCGGACGACCTTCCCGACGGTCTCGTCGTCGCCGACGAGAGCGGGCACGTCATCTGCTTCAACGCCGCCGCCGCCCGCATCACCGCCACCCCGCGCGCCGAGGCGATCGGCCGCCCCCTGGAGGCCGCCCTCCCGCTGGAGGACCTCAAGGGCAAGCGCTGGTGGGCGCTGACCGACCCGTACGGCGGACTCGCCACCCGGGGCGGCCAGCCCGAGCGCAACCTGCTGCTGCCCGGCGGCCGTGAGGTGCTGGTCTCCGCCCGCTACGTGCGCGAGCGGCCGACCGGTCCGGTGCGCCGGGTGGTCGTGTCCCTGCGCGGCACCGAGGCCCGCCGGCGTACCGAACGCAGCCATGCCGAGCTGATCGCCACCGTCGCCCACGAGCTGCGCTCCCCGCTGACCTCCGTCAAGGGGTTCACCGCCACCCTGCTCGCCAAGTGGGAGAGGTTCACCGACGACCAGAAGCGGCTGATGCTGGAGACCGTCGACGCCGACGCGGGCCGGGTGACCCGGCTCATCGCCGAACTGCTCGACATCTCCCGCATCGACTCCGGACGCCTGGAGCTGCGCCGCCAGCCCGTCGACGTCTCCGCCGCCGTGGCCCGGCACATCCAGGCGCTCATCGCGGGCGGCCAGGCCCCCGAGCGCTTCCTCGTCCGCACCCGGGGACCGCTGCCCGACCTGTGGGCAGACCCGGACAAGGTCGACCAGGTCCTCGGGAACCTCCTGGAAAACGCGGTGCGCCACGGCGAGGGAACCGTCACCATTGAGATCGCCCCCGCACCCGCGCCGGGTGCGTGCGACGAGATGGGAACGGCTGTCACCGTGAGCGACGAAGGCCCCGGCATCCCCGAGGAGTCGATGGGCCGTGTCTTCACCCGCTTCTGGCGGGGGAGCAAGCGCGGCGGCACGGGCCTGGGCCTCTACATCGTCAAGGGCATCGTCGAGGCCCACGGCGGCACGATCACCGTCGACCGGGGGCCCGGCGGCGGGGCCGAGTTCCGATTTATTCTGCCCGTGAGCATGCCCGCCTACCTGGTGTGAGCGGCCCACGGGCGCCCCGACCGTCCTGCGGCCTTTAGACTCGACCTTTGGCACCTTTGCGTCCTCCGGTCGTCGAGCGGGGTCGCGCCACCAGCCAATCGGAAGCACGGGAAGAGATGTCGGCACCGAACAAGTCGTACGACCCAGTCGAGGTCGAGGCACTGAAACCGGAAGAGATCGAGCGCCTGCGGGACGAGGCGTTCGCCGCCTTCGCCGCCGCCGGTGACCTCGACGCGCTCGCCCAGGCGAAGACCGCGCACACCGGAGGTACCTCGCCGCTGTCCCTCGCCAACCGCGAGATCGGCGCCCTGCCCCCGCAGGCCAAGGCCGAGGCGGGCAAGCGCGTGGGCCAGGCCCGCGGCGCCGTCTCCAAGGCGCTCGCCGCCCGCCAGGCGGAGCTGGAGGCCGAGCGGGACGCCCGGGTGCTCGTCGAGGAGGCCGTGGACGTCACGCTGCCCTACGACCGCACGCCGGCCGGCGCCCGCCACCCCCTGACGACCATCATGGAGCGCGTCGCCGACGTCTTCGTGGCCATGGGCTACGAGATCGCCGAGGGCCCCGAGGTCGAGGCGGAGTGGTTCAACTTCGACGCCCTGAACTTCGTGCCCGACCACCCGGCCCGCCAGATGCAGGACACCTTCTTCGTCCAGGGCACCACGCCCGACGGCAAGGCGACCGAGGGCGACGAGTCCGGTGTCGTGCTGCGTACGCACACCTCCCCGGTCCAGGCCCGCTCGCTCCTGGAGCGCAAGCCCCCCGTCTACGTGGTCTGTCCCGGCCGGGTCTACCGCACCGACGAGCTGGACGCCACGCACACCCCGGTCTTCCACCAGATCGAGCTGCTCGCCGTCGACGAGGGCCTGACCATGGCCGACCTCAAGGGCACCCTCGACCACATGGTCCAGGCGCTCTTCGGGCCGGACATGAAGACCCGGCTGCGGCCGAACTTCTTCCCGTTCACCGAGCCGTCCGCCGAGATGGACATGGTCTGCTACGTCTGCCGCGGCGAGTCCGTCGGCAACCCCGACCGCCCCTGCCGCACCTGCGGCAGCGAGGGCTGGATCGAGCTCGGCGGCTGCGGCATGGTCAACCCCAAGGTGCTCACCGCCTGCGGCGTCGACCCCCAGAAGTACAGCGGATTCGCCTTCGGGTTCGGCATCGAACGGATGCTGATGTTCCGCCACAACGTCGAAGACATGCGAGACATGGTCGAGGGTGACGTCCGGTTCACCCGGCCGTTCGGGATGGAGATCTGATGCGCGTCCCGCTTTCCTGGCTGCGGGAGTACGTCGACCTGCCGGAGACGGAGACCGGCCGTGACGTACAGGCCAAGCTCGTCTCCGTCGGCCTCGAGGTCGAGACCGTCGAGCAGATCGGCGCGGGCCTCAAGGGCCCCCTGGTCGTCGGACAGGTCCTGACCATCGAGGAGCTGGAGGGGTTCAAGAAGCCCATCCGCTTCTGCACGGTCGACGTCGGCACCGCCAACGGCACCGGCGAACCGCAGGAGATCGTCTGCGGCGCCCGTAACTTCTCCGTCGGCGACAAGGTCGTCGTGGTCCTCCCGGGCGCCGTCCTGCCCGGCGACTTCGCCATCGCCGCCCGCAAGACGTACGGCAAGACCTCGCACGGCATGATCTGCTCCACCGACGAGCTCGGCATGGGCGACGACGGCACCCACGGCATCATCGTGCTGCCGCCGGAGCACGAGGTCGGCACCGACGCGATCGAGCTGCTCCAGCTCGTCGACGAGGTCCTCGACATCGCGGTCACCCCGGACCGGGGCTACTGCCTTTCGATGCGCGGTGTCGCCCGCGAGACCGCGACCGCCTACGGGCTGCCGCTGCGCGACCCGGCGCTGCTGGACGTGCCCGCGCCGAACGCGTACGGCTACCCGGTCCAGATCTCCGACCCGATCGGCTGCGACCGCTTCACCGCGCGCACCGTCACCGGTCTCCAGCCCGAGGCCCGCTCCCCGATCTGGATGCAGCGCCGCCTGCAGAAGGCCGGGATGCGGCCGATCTCGCTGGCCGTCGACATCACCAACTACGTGATGCTGGAGCTCGGCCAGCCGCTGCACGCCTACGACCGCACCCGGGTCGACGGGCCGATCGGCGTGCGCCGCGCCACCCAGGGCGAGAAGCTCACCACCCTGGACGGCACCGTGCGCGTGCTGGACGCCGAGGACCTGGTCATCACCGACAACCGCGGGCCGATCGGCCTCGCGGGCGTCATGGGCGGCGCCAACACCGAGATCGCCGACGCGGACGGCGAGCACGCGCTGACCACCGAGGTCGTCATCGAGGCCGCGCACTTCGACGCGATCTCGATCGCCCGCACCGCGCGCCGCCACAAGCTGTCCTCCGAGGCGTCCAAGCGCTTCGAGCGCGGCGTCGACCCGCAGGCCGCCGCGGCAGCGGCGCAGCGCACGGTCGACCTGCTGGTGCTCCTCGCGGGCGGTACCGCCGAGGCCGGGGTCACCGAGATCACCTCGCCCCACGCGCCGCGCACCATCGCGATGCCGGCGAACCACCCTGACCGGGTGGCCGGTGTGGAGTACGGCCGCGAGACCGTCGTCCGCCGCCTCCAGGAGGTCGGCTGCGACGTCTACGGGCAGGACGAGCTGATCGTCACCGTCCCGTCCTGGCGGCCCGACCTCAACGAGCCGAACGACCTCGCCGAAGAGGTCATCCGGCTGGAGGGCTACGAGAACCTGCCCTCCACCCTGCCCACGCCCCCCTCCGGGCGCGGTCTCACCGACCGCCAGCGGCTGCACCGCCGCATCGGCCGGGCGCTGGCCGGGGCCGGTTACGTCGAGGCGCTGAACTACCCGTTCATCGGCGACGCGGTCCTCGACCAGCTCGGCCTGGAGGCGGACGACGCCCGCCGCCGTACGGTCAAGCTGGTCAACCCGATCTCCGACGAGGAGCCGGCGCTGCGCACCACGCTGCTGCCGGGCCTCCTCGGCGCACTGCGGCGCAACGACGGCCGCGGCAGCCACGACCTGGCGCTCTTCGAGACCGGTCTGGTCTTCCGGCCGACCGGTGAGGAGACCGCCGCCGTACGGCTGCCCGTCGACCGCCGGCCCACCGACGAGGAGATCGCCGGCCTGAACGCGGCCCTGCCGCGTCAGCCGCGCCGCGCCGCCGTCGTCCTCGCGGGCGCCCGCGAGCAGTCCGGCTGGTGGGGCAAGGGCACCCCGGCGACCTGGGCGGACGCCGTCGAGGCGGCCCGCTCCATCGCCGCGGAGGCCGGTGTCGAGGTCATCGTCCGCGCCGACCAGCACGCCCCGTGGCACCCGGGCCGCTGCGCCGCGCTGTACGTCAGCGTGAACGGCGAGGAGACCCTCTTCGGACATGCGGGCGAACTGCACCCGCGCGTGATCAAGGCGCTCCACCTGCCCGAGCGGACCTGTGCCGCCGAGGTCGAGCTGGACGTCCTGGAACAGGCCGTCGACGGAGCGCTCCAGGCGCCCCGGATCTCCACCTTCCCGGTGGCGACCCAGGACGTCGCGCTCGTCGTCGCCGGGGACGTTCCGGCCGCCGACGTGGAGCGGGCGCTGCGCGAGGGCGCGGGTGAACTCCTCGAATCGCTGCGGCTGTTCGACGTCTTCACCGGCGAGCAGATCGGCGGGGGCAACAAGTCCCTGGCGTACGCGCTGCGCTTCCGTGCCGCCGACCGCACGCTGACCGTCGAGGAGGCCTCGGCCGCCCGCGACAGCGCGGTGGCCCTGGCCGCCGAGCGTACGGGCGCGGTGCTGCGCGGGGCGTAACACCCCGGGGCGTTGAGAAGGGGCGTATCCGGCCACCGGATACGCCCCTTCTCCGTCCCGCCGATCGACGGAGGGACCACACGCCGGATCCGGGGCGGGAACCGGGAGGAACGCGGTTCCGGCCGCCGTTCCGCAGCCACCCTCCTTCGTCGTCGGTCAGTGGGCCGTGCGGTCCGGGCGCCGTCCGCGCTGCCTCGGAGTGTCGGGCAGGTCAGCAGTGCGGACGGCGCGGGTGCGGGTCGAGGGCTGTTACGAGGGGGAGCCGACGACCCGGCCGCCTCTTGCGAGGGAGCTCATTCAATCGAGCCCGGGATCCGCGCGGCAGAGCGCACAGCAGGAGGGTTCGGGCATTCCGTTCACACCCCGTGTGAATCGTGCTCCACTAGGCTCATTGCGACACGCACCTGGGGGGACGATGGAGCCCAATGTCCTGCTCGAAGCTCTGGTCGAGGAGGCCGGCATGTCCCGCGCGGGCCTCGCCGGTCACGTCAACCGGGCGGGCCTGGCCCGCGGTCTGAGCCTGCGGTACGAACACACGGCGGTCTCCCGCTGGCTCAAGGGCCAGCGCCCGCGCGGCCAGGTGCCCGACCTGATCTGCGAGGTGCTGGCCGGCCGGCTGGGGCGGCCGGTCGGGCTCGACGACATCGGAATGGGCGCGTCTGCCGTGCCGGGCGCGGACACCGGATCCGAGGCCGTCTCCCTCTCCGGCTTCGTCGAGCGGGCCACCGCCCTGTGGCGCTCCGACGAACAGCGCCGCCCGGACCTGGCCACCGTGCCCGCCGTCACCGGCACCCCGGCGGTGATGCCGGTCTGGGAGTGGGAGAACCCGCCGGAGGACACCGATGTCTCACGGCCGGGACCGGGCCGGGTGAGCGCGGCCGACATAGCGATGCTCAAGGCGGCCCGCGACCACTACGAGCAGATGTACCGCAAGACGGGCGGCGTCGCGACCAGGTCCCGGATCGTCCGCTTCCTCAACGCGGAGGCCGCGCCGCTGCTGCGCGGCGGCTACAGCGACGCCCTCGGCCGGAGCCTGCACCGGGCGACCGCCGGGCTGGTGGCGGTGGCCGGCATCTGTGCCTACGACTCCGACGCGCACGGACTCGCCCAGCGCTACTTCCACCAGGCGCTGCGGCTCGCCAAGTCCAGCGGGGACCGGGGGCTCGGCGGCTATGTGATCGCCCTGCTGGTCACCCAGTCGCTGTTCCTCGGCGACTACCGCCGTTCCATCGCCTTCGCCGAGGCCGCGCTACGGGCCGCCGGAGCCCACATCACCCCCGCGCTCGCCGCCGATCTGCACGCCATGCAGGCCAAGGCGTACGCCCGGCTCGGCGACGCGGCGAGCGCCCGGGCCTGCATCGGGCGGGCCGAGGCCCAGGCGGGCCGGATCCACACCGGCCGGGAGCCGGACGAGACGGGGTACGTCCAGCCGGGCCTGGTCGACGTCCAGGTGGCGGAGGCACTGCTCGGTCTCGGGGATCTGCCGGCCGCCCGGGAGCACGCGGCCTCCGCGGTGCGCGCCCCGGCGCACGACCGGGGGCGCGTACACCGTCTCGCGATGCTGAGCCATATCGAGCTGCTGCAGGGCGAACCCGACCGCGCGGCCGGTACAGCTGCCGAAATGGCGACACGGGCCCGGGGCATGGAGTCCCAGCGGCTGCGCGACCGGCTGCGGCAGGTCCGCGGCGAGTTGGCCGCGAGCGGCTGCGCCGACGCCGTCGAGACCACCGATCTCATCGACGAGGCGCTCCGCGTGCCTCTGTGAGCTCCACCGACGCCCCGCCCTTCGTTCACCACCGCGGCCGAGCCTGCTGGCATGTTGACCCCAACATGTCGAAAGGTGGCACAACCGTGCAGTGGACGAACTTAAGCGAACAGAATGTGTATCAGAACCCGTGGTTCCGGGTGAATCTGGCGGACGTCCAACTCCCCGACGGCAGCCGTCTCGACCACTTCGTCATCCGGCTGCGACCCGTCGCGGCCGCCACCGTCGTCAACGAGGCGAACGAAGTGCTGCTGCTCTGGCGGCACCGGTTCATCACCGACAGCTGGGGGTGGGAGCTGGCCGCGGGCGTCGTCGAGGACGGCGAGGACATCGCGGCGGCGGCGGCCCGCGAGATGGAGGAGGAGACCGGCTGGCGCCCCGGCGAACTGCGCCCGCTGCTCACCGTAGAACCGTCGAACGGCCTCACCGACGCCCGGCACCACCTCTACTGGTCCGACGAGGCGCACTGGACGGGGCAGCCCACGGACGCCTTCGAATCCTCACGCCGGGAGTGGATACCGCTCAAGGTGGTCCCGGACATGATCGCCCGGGGCGAGGTACCCGCCGCGAACATGGCGGCCGCCCTGCTGATGCTGCACCACCTGAGACTGGGCTGACCCCGGCCCGTACGCGCGTCCCGTACGCGAGCCTTGTACGCGCGAGGAGCCGGCCCCGGGGCGACCGGGACCGGCTCCTCGACGTGCCGCGTGCGTCAGGCGTACAGGCCGGGGGCGTCAGCCGTACGGGTAGAACCCCGACCCCGTCTTGCGGCCGAGGCGGCCCGCGTCGACCATGCGCTGGAGCAGCGGGGGAGCGGCGTACAGCGGCTCCTTGTACTCGCGTACAACTGGTCGGCGCTGGGCGCCCTGGTCGGTGGTCGGTGGTCGGTGGTCGGGGAAAGATTACCTACCCAAGCGTCGAGGACCGCCTGACCGCGCTCGGTTCGACGGCGTCCTTCTGGAGTAGGCGACCAAGGGACGGTTCAGCCGCGGTCGGTGTTCTTGGGCGGCCTGCCCCGGAAGTCGCGCCCGGGCGTTCGTCCTCACCTTGGACATGGCCTTCGTACCAGCTGCGGACGCCCGCGTGGAGGATCGCCTTCTCCGCCCTGGCTTCGCCGGTGGATCACGGCCCGGCTCCTTTCATGCTCAAGGGGACGGGACATTCTGTCGCCGGAGGCCGGTGACACTCCCACTCGACGGTCTCGGCGGGACGTACAGGAGGTGCCCATGCCCATGAGGCGGAGGGACGGGGCACTTGGACCTGCGAGAACCGGCCCACCCGCATACTTGTTCTGCCTTACGGTGCCATCAGCCGACCAGGACGAGGGGGGAACCCGTGGGACAGCCGAGGACGATGCTCGCTCAACGAATATCCGAGCAACGGGCGGGGGTTGGCGATCCACGGGCGTTGGTGGGTGAGATGCGGCGCACGGTTCTTCTGGTTCCATCGGCGGAGCCCGGCCTGTGGAGTGCCCGATCGGGCGGTGTTCGGTGGATCTGCGCGTTCACGGACGAGACGGCGCTGGCCCGTTTCGCTGTTCATCGCGGCCCGGGTGATCGTCTGATGGATTACGTCGCGCTGCTCGGGGCGCGGATCGTGGATGAGATCGTGCCGACTCTGGACGAACCCGCCGGACTCGCGGTGGACATCGCCGACGAGGACGGTGCGATGTTCTTCCCGCCGGTCATCGGCGTCGTCCCGGACGGCGTCGCTGTCGATTCCGGCGCGGGGCAGGAGGGGGGACGGCCGTGAGCACGGACGGATCGGACCTCGCTTTCGATCAGACGTCGGTGGCGAAGTTCACGCAGGGCGTGGGCGCGACCATCGACCAACTCGGCGAACTCGGTGGCGCCACCGGGTCGGTGATGGGCAAGGGGTTCTCGGGTCTGGCCATGACGGGCATGGAGGCAGGGCATCGAGGGCTGTCGGTGGATTTCGAGGATTTCTGCGAACGGTGGGAGTGGGGAGTACGCGCCCTGGTGAGCGACGCGAGCGCGCTCGCGGACCGTCTCGGGCTGGCGGCGGGCACGCAGTGGGAGCACGACCAGTACGTTGAGGGTTCCTTCAAGGTCGGCGTCAGCGCAGCGATGGGCGGTAGCCCACACGCCAGCGAGGAGGACATCTCCCAGCAGGGCTGGGGCGACATCTTGACTCCCGACTACCTGGACCCGGACTGGAGTGCCGAGTCGTTCGAGAAGGCCGGCCAGGACGTGGAGCAGACCTGGAAGGACACCGGCCGCACCGTTCTCACCGAGGGACAGGGCGGTCGGGAGGCGGAGAGGCTCAAGACCGAGCTCGGCCTCAGCGAGGGGCAGTGGGACCGGGCACTGGACGACGCGTTCGGGCCGTCGCCCGAGGAACGCGCCCAGCAGGCACCGCAACAGGGCGACGCGAACGCAGGCGGGGACGACTGAGGATGGGCGTCGAGGATTTCATCAGGGACATCACGCCCGACTCGGTCGAGGACGTGGTTGAGGACGGTGTGGAGTGGGCCGGCAACCGGGTCGAGGGCGCCGGGAACTGGACGGCGGACCGGCTGGACGACGTGGGCTGGGAATCCGGTTCGGACTGGGTGCGGGAGCAGTCGCGCTCGCTTGCGAACCGGATGGGCGCCGATGTCGACGAAATGGACCTCGGGCAGACCGAGGACAAGACCAAGCTGGTGTACGGAAGCCCCAGCAAGCTCCATGCCACGGCGGAACAACTTCGCTCCTTTCAGAAGGCGTTGGACGACGCCGGGGGCGGGTTGAAGGGCCTCGACTCCTCGCGGCTGAAGGGCGAGACGGCCAATGCCCTGCGCACGGCGGTGAGTACCCAGCCGCCGAAGTGGTTCACCGGTGCCGATGCCTTCGAGAAGGCTGCTGCCGCGCTGGAGGCGTTCGCCTACACCGTCACCTGGGCACAGAACCAGGCCCAGACGGCTATCGACATGTGGAAGGAAGGCGTCAAAGCCTCCCAGGGCGCGGCCGACGGACACCGCAAGCGGATCGACGACTACAACAAGGCCGTGAACCGCTACAACGCGCAGGCCCCCGAGGAGCGCAACCCCGGCACTCTGCCACCCTGCCCAGCGCCGACGTTCGACGACCCCGGCAAATCGATCATGCAGGACGCGCAGGAACTCCTCGCCCAGGCCCGCGAACAGCGGAACGCTGCTGCGGAGACCGCCCGCAGCGCCGTCCGCGCAGCCCGCGACAAAGCCCCTGAGAAGCCCACGTACGCCCAACAGGTGGCCGGCGGTCTGCAGGAACTGCAGATCATCAACGACCACGTCCGCGGCGGCGTCATCAAGGGCACCGCAGGGCTGCTGAACTTCGTCCGGGGGATCAACCCGCTGGACCCGTACAACATCACTCACCCCGCTGAGTACGCCACCAGCCTCAACAGTCTGGCCGCCGGTCTGGTCGTCACCGCCAACGACCCGGTCGGCACCGGCAAGCAGATGATCAGCGACTTCATGAAGGACCCCGCGGAAGGGTTCGGCCGGCTGCTGCCCGACGCGGCACTGACCGCGGCCACTGGCGGTGGCGGCGCCGTCGCCAAGGGTGTCCGCCTCGCCGCGGATATGGCGAAGGCCGCCCGGGCCCGTCGGCTGCTCGACAACGCCCCCAACGGCACCCACAACCGTCCCGACGGGCGCCGCGTCGTCGCCAACACCGATCCGGTCGACCTCGCATCGGGACGGATGTTCCTGCCCCAGACCGACCTGGTGCTGCCGGGAACCCTGCCGCTGGTCTTCACCCGCCGCACCGAGTCCGGTCTGCTGGCAGGCCGGTTCCTCGGCCCCTCTTGGACCTCCACCGTCGACGAGCGCCTGGAGATCGACGCTGTCGGCGTCGTCCACGTCACCGCCGACGGCCTCCTGATTGCCTATCCGCACCCCGCCCCAGGCGCTCCGACCGAACCGGAGTCCGGGACCGCCCGCACACTGCTGGCCCGTGACGTGACCGGTGATTACACCGTCACCGATCCCGGCACGGGCTTGGTCTGTCACTTCACCGCCCCGGCCGACAGCGAACCGGGCGGCGACGGTGATGCCTGGCTGGACCGGGTCGAGGACCGCCACGGCAACTGGTGGGCCGTGGAACGTACCGAAACCGGCACCCCGCTTGCCCTGACCTGCTCCGCCGGCCGCCGTGTCTCTGTCGCGGTGAGCGACGGTCGGGTCACGGCCCTGGCCCTGGCGGGAGCGGGAGACAACGGGGCGGACCTGCCTCTGATGCGCTACGGCTACGAGGACGGAAACCTCACCACCGTAGTCAAACCGTCCGGCGCCACCACCACCTTCGTCCACGACGACCGCCGCCGCGTCACCGCCTGGATCGACTCCAACAACAGCCGCTACGACTACACATACGACGACCGAGACCGCGTCATCGAGGAGGGCGGTCAGGCCGGCCACATCCAGATCACCCTCACCTACACCGGACCCGATCCGGACACCGGACTTCGCACCACCACCCTCACCACGGCCGGCGGACACACGACCCGGCACCGGATCGATCGCCACTGCCGAGTGGTGGCTACCACCGATCCGCTCGGCCACACCACCCGCTTCACCTACGACAACCGCGGCAACACCCTGACCCGCACCGATCCGCTGGGCCGCACCACCGCCTTCACCCACGACGAGGACGGCCGCCTGCTCGCCGTCACCCGTCCAGACGGGAGCGAACTACGCACCGTGCGGGACCCGTCGGGTGCATCCACGGAATTCCGCGGGCCGGACGGCGCTCGCTGGCTCCAGGAATTCGACGAGCACGGCAGCCGAACCGCAGTCACCGACCGGCCGGCGCCACCACCCGGTACACCTACGACGGCCGGGGCAGGCTGACCACCGTCACCGACGCCCTCGGCGCCACCACCACCGTGCGCTGCGACGCCGCGGGGCTGCCGGTGGCAGTGACCGACCCGGCCGGCGGCACCACCCGCCTGGAGCGCGATGCTCTGGGCCGGATCGTGCGCACCGTCGACCCGATGGGCAGCGTGACCCGGGTCGTCCTGGACGAGGACGGCAATCTCGCCCGCCGTGTCGCCCCGGACGGTGCCGCCGAGTCGTGGACGTACGACGGCGAGGGCAACGCGCTCACCCACACCGGCCTGGCCGGCGGCATATCCCGCTTCGAGTACACACACTTCGACCTGCTTACCACCCGCACCGGACACGACGGCAGCCGCCACACGTTCGAGCACGACGCGGATCTGCGGTTGATCCGGGTCACCGGCCCACACGGCACCTGGTCCTATACGTACGACGCCGCCGGCCGGCTCGCTTCCGAGACCGACTTCGACGGCCGCACTCTCACCTACCGGTACGACGCCGCCGGGCAGCTCACCGCCCGGTCCGACAGCCTCGGCCGGACCGTGTCCTACATCTACGACCAGCTCGGCCAAGCGGTCCGCAAGGACGTGGCGGGCAAGGTGACCACCTACGCGTACGACCGGGCCGGACGCCTGCTGCACGCGGCCGGACCGGACAGCGAGATCGTCTACGCGTACGACCGGCGTGGCCGGACCAGGACCGAACTCGTAGACGGCCGCGCCATGAACTACGCCTACGACACCCTGGGCCGCCGGGCACGCCGCATCACCCCCACCGGTGCGATCACCGAGTACGGCTACGACGCCGCCGGCCGTGCCGCCCGGATAACCAGCGGCGGACGCGAGATAGCCTTCACCCACGACGCGGCCGGCCGGGAACTCGAGCGCGTCTTCGGTGGATCCCTCACTCTGGCCTCCGCCTGGGACGAGGCCGGAAGGATCTGCGCGCAGCACCTGACTGTCGAGGGCCGCGCCCTCAACCGCCGGCAATACGCCCACCGCGCCGACGGCTACCTCACCTCCGTGACCGACGATCTTTCAGGCTCCCGAACCTTCGACCTGGACGCGTCCGGACGGGTCACCGGGGTCCACGCCGAGGGGTGGACCGAGCGTTACGCCTACGACGCCGCCGGCAACCAGACGGCGGCCTCCTGGCCCGATTCACACCCCGGCCACGACGCCACCGGCCCCCGCTCCTACACCGGAACCTCCGTCACCAGGGCCGGCAAAGTCCGCTTCGAACACGACGCCCTCGGCCGCGTGAACTTGCGCCAAAGAACCCGTCTGTCACGCAAGCCCGACACCTGGCGCTATGAATGGGACGCGGAGGATCGTCTCGCCGCCGTGGTCACACCCGACGGCACCCGCTGGCGCTACCTCTACGACCCCTTGGGCCGCCGCACGGCAAAACAGCGCCTCGCTGACGACGGCGAGAGCGTCGCAGAGGAGGTCCGCTTCTCCTGGGACGGCACGACCCTGTGCGAACAGACCGTCCACACACAGGGCCAGCCACACATGGTCGCCCTCACCTGGGACCACCGCGGCCTGGTCCCGCTGTCCCAGACGGAACGCCTCCTCACCCCGGACACTCGGCAGGAGGAGATCGACCGCCGGTTCTTCGCCATAGCCACTGACCTCGTGGGAACGCCCACCGAACTGGTCGACGAGTCCGGCGAGATCGCCTGGCGTGCCAGAAGCACCCTCTGGGGCACCACTGCTTGGGCCCGCTCCAGTACGGCTTACACCCCGCTACGTTTCCCCGGCCAGTACTACGACCCAGAGACCGGTCTCCACTACAACCTCTTCCGCCACTACGACCCGGAGACCGGTCGCTACACCTCCCCGGACCCGCTCGGCCTCGGCCCCGCGCCGAATCCGGTCGCCTATGTGCACAATCCGTTCACCGTCTGCGACCCCCTCGGGCTGTCGCCGTACTCGCGGTTCAAAGGCCTGGGCTGGCTGACGGACAACCAGCTCATACGTCCGTCGTTCCGGTACCAGCGCCTTGTCACCGACCAGAGCTACGAGCAGCAGTGGATATTGCCGGACGGCCGGGAGGTCCACGTCGACGGCGGTCCGCAGGACGGCTGGATCACGGAGGCGAAGTGGACCGGCGGCGACAACATCGGTGAATGGGACAGCTCCCCTTACAACCCCGATTTCGATTTCTACAACGAGAGTCGGATCACAACGCAGGCGGACAAACTGCTCGCCCTTAACGAGGATCTAGGAGGCAAGGGAGTCCGCTATATGGTGTCCAATGAATGGGGTGCCGCACATGTGAACGAAGTGCTGTCCAAGGCCTTCCCCGAGGCCTACGCCAGTGGGCAGCTGAAGGTGTATCACGTGCCTGGCAACGGTATGAGTGGAATGAGTTCATGGCTGAAGTAATCGCAATGCTGGAAGAGCTGAAGGACATCACCCCGGTGGCCGCCGGGAGTGCGGCGGCGTGCTTCGGGGCCCAGGAGTGGACGCCCAGAGGTAAGCCACGCGACGGCGTGGAGACGTCGTGGCACAAGGACGGCGTCCGGGGCTGGATCCAGACGTTCCGCACTGGTGCGGTCCGCGTCTCGTTCGCCGTCTGGATCCGCGACGTCGACGAATCGGGCTACTTCGACGACCTGGATGCCGTCTACGAGCAGGGGAAGCAGGTGCTGGCCGACTTCCTCCCCGAGATCGAAGAGTCCCCGCTCGCCGGCCACCTCGTCGAGGCCGAGCAGACGGAGGCGGACCGGGACGAGTTCATCGCGGTGAAGAAGTGGGCCCTTGGAGCCCGGACCCTGACCGCCGGTGTGATCCAGCAGGACACCGATCTTCCGGTGATGGTCGTGGTGGCGCTGGAGGAGCGCGGTGCTGCTTGACTCAGCCCGTACGCCAGGGCGCCCGCGTCTCCATCCGATGCCAGTCAGTGAGGGCGAAGGGGAGGCGCGGACCCCTCTGGACGTGCCGACACGGGACAACATGAGCGCCTCTAGCTAGTGCCTTCTGACCAGGCGAAACGACATCTGGCGGCACTCCCGCGCACTGTGTGTCAGGATCGCTCGCGTACTCGTAATGCGTAGGTCTCGGGTTCGAATCCCGAAGGCGGCTCAGAAGAACCCCAGGTCAGGCTCCTGACCTGGGGTTTTTGTATTCGTGAGTCTTGAAAGCCGGGCTAATCGCACACCTGTGACCTACGCATTGCATGCCTAGGTCACAGGTGGAGCTGCCCTGGCCCTACGCGTGTGGCGATCCTCTGACCTGGCCTTTTCGTGCCTGGGAATAGTGAGTCGGGGGCGTGCAGTGGGGCGCGGTGGACAATCGGTGGACAGGCGTGCCTGATGCCCCGTCAGGGGATTCTGCTGTCGTCCTGGTGAAGGTGGTGTGAGACCTTCTCCGATGTTGGACGATCGGCAGAATCGAGACTGTTGAGTCCTCACAAACCTGTAGGGATCCGCTTCGGAGGCAGTGAGACAGGGTCGCTGGTTTGACAGCCCCTCACGAACCGGCGTGATCAGGATGCCGAGCGGTGTGGCGTTCCTCAGCGTCGTGTATCGGCTGGGGGCACGGTGAAGGTGGCGGGGCCTGGCGTCGGCTTCGCGGCGTTGATCTGTGTGTAGGTGTCGATCCATGGGGCTCGGTCGCCGTCGGTGGCGGTGTCTTCGGCCGGGTGGTCCAGGGGCAGATGGAGGCGGGCGTTGCTGATCTGGATCTTTTGCTTGGAGGGGGTGTCGAGCCAGTCGCCGGTTCGTACCGAGCCGATTTCCACGGCGAGGCGGTGGCCGGCTCGCAGGGTCCAGTCGGTCGACTTCAGGCTGATGTTCAGGTGGTCCTGGTCCAGGCGGGAGACTCGCTCGTCGAATGCGACGGCGTTTCCGTCGGGGCCTACGTCGTGCAGCTTGACCATGACGTTGCCTTCACCCCTGGCCGTCAGGGTGATCCTGGGTGTGCCGGTGACTCGGGTGGCTGCCTTGAGAGGTTCGGACCAGATGAAGAAGCTTCCGGCATTACGACCGGTTTCCTCTTCCGGTGGTGTGGGCTGTGAGCCTGCTCCGCTGTCCAGGTACGAGCCGTTGCCGAGTCGGAGGTTCGCGGAGCGGTTCGCTGTGGGCCAGGACTTCTCGGCGCGCCAGTTGCCGAGGTTGTCCTGGACGGCGTAGTTCGGGTATGTGACCTTGGGATCTATGTCCTTGAGGTGTTCGTCGAAGAAGGACATTGTCTCCTTGAACCAGGTCGCGCGGCCCATCGCGAACTTCCCTTCCTGCGTGCGGTCGTTGCCGCGTACGTGGTCCCAGGGGCCGATCCAGGCGCGCTGCGGGCCGCGGTGGTTGTGGAGGAACTCCTCCATTCCCACGGGGAGGGTGTTGGTTTCGGTGGTGCCCTGGGTGAACAGGAGCGGGGTGTCGGTGTCCTTCGCCTTCGTGGCTGGGCTGCGGTCTTTCCAGTACGGGTCTTCCGGGTCGCCGATGGTGGGGCCGAAGGAGTTGAGTGCCAGGCACTCGGGGTGCTTCGTCTCGTACGCGGCGTTGGTCCGGTATCGCTTGTCCTCGTCCGGCAACTGGGCCAGGCTGGCGATGCGGTTGTAGCTGGTGGGTAGTTGCACGCTGTTCGGGCGGGGTACACCGTTGGAGTGCAGGTGCTCATACAGGTCCCAGATGGGCTCCTGGGCGACGACTGCTTTCAGCGCGTCGTTCTTCGCGTTGTTGCCGAGGAGGCCGGTGTAGGCGTCGAAGGACTTGCCGTACATTCCCACCGCTCCGGTGGACCAGGGCTGTTTCGAGCTCCAGTCGATCGCGGCCTTGACGTCGGCCTGGTCCCCGGGGCCGCCGAGGTCGAGGCATCCAGTGGAGCCGCCGAAGCCGCGGGTGTCCACCATGACAAAGGCGTACCCCTTGTCGAGCAGGGCGGTGCCTTCCAGCAGGTCCTGGAAGCGCCCCGAGGGGCCGGCGTGCTCTTCCTTCACCTCCATCTGCCCGGAGTGGCCGAAGTACGCGCCGGCCGACATGACGACGGGCACCTTCGTGCCCTCGGGAAGGTTTTCGGGAAGCAGAACATCGGCGTGCAGCTCGGTCCCGGAGCCGTCCGAGGAGGGGAAGTAGTGCTGGGTCCAGCGCGCCCCCTCCGGCACCCGTTCATTCTCCTCATGGGTCACCGAACGGGTGGCCGTGGCAACAACTGTTTTCTCTGCTCGGTTGCCGTCGGTCACCCGGCCCGGCGTGGCGACGGCTGCCCCCGTGAGGGCGCCGGTCACGGCGCAGGCCGTGATCAGTGCTGCGGCGGTTGCGGCTGATCGTTTCCTCATGAAGTACTCCTGGCTTCTGGTGCGGGCAGGCGCGGAAGGGCGGCACTCACACGCGTAGGTCACCCCTGCAAGGAATCGGCCGACCACCATCCTGTCACTTAGTGACAATGTCACTAAGTGACGAGTGTGGCAAGTGGGTCCCGCCATCCTGGCTCGCCGCGTGGCCGCGTGGCCACGCGGCGAG